>JAEWIY010000018.1 GCA_023386835.1 Verrucomicrobiota bacterium | reverse complement strand
GCTTAAGCGTTGAGCACCGGGAGGAAAGCGTCACGCTGCGCGCCGGTGAACGGCTCCTGGGACATCCTCAAAATCCTCTCCGACCCGACCCGGGTCCGGTTGCTGGCATTGCTGCGACGGGAAGAACTTTCCGTCGGCGAACTGGAGGAGATCCTGGGCATGGCCCAGTCGCGGATTTCGTCGCAGCTCGCGCAACTACGCCAGGCCGAGCTCGTCAGCGACCGCCGCGAGGGCAAAAAGGCGTTCTACTCCTTCCGCGAGCCGCGCCATCCCGCGGCGACTTCGCTGGTTGCCGCAGCCTGCGAAGCCGTGGCCGACCAAGCGGAACTGCGCGAAGACGAGGCCAACCTCGAACGCATCCTGCAGAAGCGCCGCGCGTATCAGGAACAATACTTCAACCTGATCGCCGGCAAACTGGGGAAGAACTACTGCCCGGGGCGTTCGTGGGAGGCCATCGGGCACCTCGCCCTGCGGCTGGCGCCGAAAATCGAGATCGCGGATCTCGGAGCCGGTGAAGGTCTCGTCTCCCAGTTGCTGGCGCGGCGCGCCGCCAAGGTCTGGTGCATCGACAATTCACCCCGCATGGTCGAAGTCGGCACCGAACTCGCCGCGCGCAACGGGCTCGACAACCTGACGTACAAACTGGGCGATATTGAGAAAGTGCCCTTGCCCGATCGCTCGGTCGACCTCGCGATCCTCAGCCAGGCGCTGCATCACGCCCACCATCCACAGGTCGCCGTCACCGAGGCGTTCCGAATCCTGCGACCCGGTGGACAGATCCTGATCCTCGATCTGAAGGAGCATGCGTTCGAAAAAGCCCGCGAACTCTACGCCGACCTCTGGCTCGGTTTTACCGAGAGCGCGTTGCACAGCTTCCTGCGCCACGCCGGCTTCGACGGCGTGGAGGTCTCCACGGTGAGCCGAGAAACGACGGAACCGTTTTTCGAAACGGTGCTCGCGTCGGGTTTGCGCCCTTCCGGACCGGCTAACAAGCGCGGTTGAGTCCGCGCCCTGTTGCACCCTTCCATGCACCCTGGTGCGGCAGTGCTTCGGCGGCTGTTTGAGCGCGAGGCGGCCGGGGTCAGCGAGCGAGAGCTCACGTATCAGAATCTTCGTGACCAAGCGGGGTGGGAACCCTGGCTGGCGACGCGGCTGGAGGAACTTGATCCGGCGGAGCAGTCGCACGCCACGTGGCTTCTCCTGCGATCAGCCGTGGACCACACTCCTGCGGAAGAGACCCTTCGGCGAACACTGGCTGCGGCCTTCGGCCTGGAGGATTGGACGGCCCGTCTCCACGTTTGCCAGCTGTTCGCTCGCGTCGCCTGCCCCGCTGACCTCGTCGACGACGCATTCGACGTCTTCGTCCCATGGGCCGGCGATCGCCGCTCCTTCATCCGCGGCTGGGCGCTGTCTGCGATTCATCGGCTGGGGGTGGATCACGCACCAGCCCGAGCCGAAGCCGGAGAGCGCATCAAGCAGGCGGTGAACGACCCTTCCAAAGCCGTCCGCGCCCGGCTGCGCCAACTCACGCCTCTGTCGACGCCAGAAAAATAAAACCGCCCGGAAGCCGAAGCTCCCGGGCGGTGTTGATCTCTATTTTCAGGCTGCGGCGCCGGATGGGACGATCCGACGTCGCCTCACGCGTTGCGACCACCGGTGCAGCGTTTGCGAGAAACGCACCAACGCAGGGTGCCAGCGTGATGGGTTTGCACGTGCGGTCCTGAGTCTCTCCTGGCGGGCGAAGTCGCGTTCCTCTGCCGCACCGTCCGCGTGGTCAGGCAACGCAATGACGGTGTATGGCATCGATCCGGACCCGAAACTCGGGTTAATCACGTACAAATAACGTGTCTCTTTGTTCATGGTCAGACGGAAGCGCCCGTTCAACGGAGGCCTCCTCGCTGACCACGAACAGCCAAAGAACCCGTCGATCCTGCCGCCAGCCCGCCGGTGCGTCAACGGCCATTCCCGTTCCGCACCGGCTGGCCGTGGCGTTCAGAAGCGATAACGCGCCGTGAACCCCACCTGACGGGGATCAGCCACGTCCTCGTAACGTTTGGTGGGATAGTCCGGATCCTCGTTACCGAAGAAGAACACGCGCTTTTCGTACTTCTCATCGAACAAATTGCGCGCCCACAACGTGAACTCCCAGTCGCGCCACCCGTAACCGAGGGAAGCGTTGAGGACGTTAAACGCACTGCGCGCCTCGTCGTGATTGTTCGAGTCGTAGAACTCGTCGCGGCCCACCAGTTCCAGGCTGCCGAACCAGCCACGGGGTTCCTGATAGCGCAGCCCAACCGTATAGCCATAGCGCGGTGTATTCGCCAGCCGACGACCGCCGGCCGTCCCGCCGCTGCTGAGCTCAAATGGATCCAGTTGCGAGTCCATCAAGGCGAGTGAGCCGTGCACGGTCAGGCGATCGGTCAACCAATAGCTGCCGGACGCTTCGGCGCCGGTGATATCCGCGCTCTCTGCATTGTCGGTGAAGAAGCGATAGCTGCCACCAAACCCGGCGGAATCGCGGATCTGCGTGTCGTGACGGCGCAGGTGGAATGCGACCAGCTCGGCCCGCAGTCGCTGATCGGCGGAATGGCCGCGGACCCCCGCTTCGAAGTTCCAGAGGTACTCCGTCCCGTACGACAGCGGATCCACCGCCGGGTCGATCCGCGCGTCGACGTTGATGCCGCCGGCCTTGTATCCACGCGCCACCGACACAAAGACCAGCGTGCGCCCGGTCCAGTCGTGCTCCAGCGTCACTTTTCCGCCAAACATCGTGTCGTCGAAGTCCGGTGCGATCCGCACTTCGGGATCATACGTGCCGGGCCCTTTGCGGTAGCGGGTCTTGAGGCCCCACCCCTCAACCTCGACCGCTTCCGCCCGCAGACCGGCGATGAGTCGCGTGCGGGGGGTGAAGTCGTGCGCGACCTGCCCGAACAGCGCCTGGTTGCGGCCACGATAACGTGTGCGCAGACCACGAACGTTGCCCGGATCCTCGTTGGTGTAGTGGGTGGTTTCGTCCGTTTCCGACCAAAACGCGCCGACGGTCCAGCGATCGATCCAACCCAAGGCCTCGCTATCGGGATCGGAATCCAGCCGTAGTTCCTGATTGAAGACAGTCCGGTCGCGCCGCACGTCGCTGAAGCCCTCGTAGGAGGCCGCCGTCCAGTCATCGTCGTATGAATACACCGAGTCGATCCAGGCCGCGCTCGTCACGGTGGTGAACCGCGCCGCTCCCCAGCCGCGATACGTGCCTCGCAGGCTCCCGGCAACCGACTCCTGTTCGTCCCGGCCGGGTTGGTCACTGTAGGTGTACTCGCCGTTGTTGTCCAAGGCGAAGGAGTCGAAGCCGTTGTCGAGGGACGAGAAGAGCAGCGTCGACTGCCACTGCCAGTCCGCCGACGGATTCCAGTCCAGACGCAGGCGCGCCGTGAGTTCGTCGCGTTCGTTGGTGTCGCGATGGAGGAACACGTTACGACGGAAACCGTCGCTGGTGTGCTGTTGCACCGACAGGCGCATCATCAATTCGTCCGGCCGGCGGGAGAGCAACGGCCCACCCACGGCGAAACCCGCTGAACGCAGGTCATCCTCTCCGATGGAGCCTTCCATGAAGCCCGTCCAGTACGGCGTCGGCGCCTGCGTCACCAGACGCACCACTCCGCCTGCCGCATTCGCCCCGAACGCGCCGGCCTGCGGGCCGCGCAGGACCTCGACTTGGGAAACGTCAAACGTGCTGCCCAACGAGCCGAGGCCCGTGAAGTCCAGGTCGTCGACCAGGAAGCGCACGGCCGAGTCCGGCGTTTCACCCTCGTACTGGGAATTCTCCCCGATTCCGCGGATTTGCAGGTAGCGTGGCCTCGAAGTGCCGCCGGTCCAAGTGAGATTCGGGATCTGGTCGACCAGATCGCCGAAATGGCGCACCGCGCCGATCCGCAGCGTTTCATCGCCGTAGACGTTGACGCTGGCGGCAATCCGATCGAGCGGAGAGGCCCAAAGATCGGCAGTGACGCGCACCGCGTCGAGAGCCACCGCCTCGTTGGACGCGGGTTCGGGCGCGTTCGGAGCTTGGCCGAAAGCCGACCAGGAGGCGCCGAAGCACAGGTTGAGGAGCAGGATTCGTGTCGGGAGCTGCATGTTGAACATGCCCGACCCAAATCGGACTCCCGACGAGAAGGCGCGACGCACCCTTGCGTCGCCTGACTGTTTCCTTCGCCGGTATGATCCGTTTCAGGTTCGAAGGGTCGAGCGGTCGATCGCACCGCAATCTCAGCCCTCCGCGGAGGACACCCCTACAGGCAAGGGTCGTCACAACGGCCAGAGCACGGTCTTGGCAAGCGAAACTTCAAGGCTCCGCGGCAGGCCCAGGCGCGACAGCGAATATCTTGGCCTGGTTCGAACCCTATAAAACATGAGAGGCGCCCTTTCCAAGGCGCCTCTCACGACCTAACACCAAGCAAACCGTAAGAACTACAACAGCGAACGAACCGTTTCGCACACTGCTGACTACACAGAGATAGACGGAGTCGGCCCAGAAACGCTCAAAACTTCTGCAAAAAAAAATCGAGCCGGGTGCCGTTACCCGTAAATCTCCGTGCTACGGCCACTTGCGGAATTCAGAAAAGCTCCGAAGGCAGCACGGGCGACTTTTGACCGCTGCTTTCGGCGCCCAAAGCGACTGCGGTTTCGTCCGCCGGCCGGTGGTTTGTGCTCTTCAGCGGATACGTGAAACGGCGGCCCTCGTAGTTGCGGAAGGTCACCGCGTCGTCGGTGATCTCCTCCAGGTAGTCCGGATTGATCGGCACCTTTCCACCGCCCCCGGGGGCATCGATTACGTACTGCGGGACTGCGTAACCGGTCGTAAACCCGCGAAGCGCCCGGATGATCTCCAATCCGCGCCGGACATCGACCTTGAAGTGTGACCCGCCGGTGATCAGGTCCATCTGGTAGAGGTAATACGGACGCACCCGCATCTGCAAAAGCCGATGGACGAGCCGCTTCATCACTTCCGGGTCGTCGTTTACACCTGCGAGCAGCACGCTTTGGTTACCCAGCGGCACGCCCGCAAACGACAGGCGTTCGCACGCCTCGCGCAGTTCGGCCGTCGCCTCCTTGGGATGATTCACATGAATGCTCATCCAGATGGGGCCGTAGCGCTTAAAGATGTCACACAGCTCCGGCGTGATGCGTTGGGGCAGGAACACTGGGATCCGCGAGCCGATGCGGATGAACTCCACGTGTTTGATCGCCCGAAGCCGGCTGAGCAGGTGCTCGAGCTTGCGGTCTGACAACAACAAGGGATCGCCACCTGAAAGCAGCACGTCGCGAACTTCCGGGTGCGCTTCGATGTAGCGCAGGCCCTGCTCGTATTCCGGGTGGAAATTGTAGTCCTGGGCGTTCGAAACGAGTCGGCTCCGCGTGCAGTAACGACAATACGCGGCGCAGCGATCGGTCACGAGGAACAGTACCCGGTCGGGGTAGCGGTGCACCAGCCCAGGAACGGGTGAGTGTTCATCCTCGCCGAGGGAGTCCAGCTGCTCCTCCGCTGCCACGTACATCTCCCCTTCCCGCGGGATCACCTGTTTGCGGATCGGGCAGTTCGGGTTCGCGTGGTCGATCAGGTTGAAAAAGTACGGCGTGATAGCCAACGCCAGCTTCTTGCCCGCGTAGGCGATGCCGCGCCGTTCTTCCGGCGTCAGCGTCATCAAGGCCTCGATCTGTTCGAGCGTGGTGATCCGGTTCTTCAGCTGCCACGTCCAATCCTTCCACTGCTCGGACGGCACATGCTGCCAGAGTCCTTGCCCCTCGAACCAGGCGGTTCGGTCTTCTTGGTCGCTCATGTAGATGGATAGAGAGCTAAGACGACACCCCTCTCTGTCAAATGGCGGCTCAAGTTGGACGGCGCGTCACGGACTTCGATCAACACGTGCACTCACGGTCCAATTTCCCCTTGCGAGCCGGCACGCGCGGCTGTCGATTAGTCGAAATGCGTGCCCACAAACCCGCCGTTCTGGCTCTCGAAGATGGTTCCGTTTTCCGCGGTCTCGCTTTCGGCGCGGACGCCACGGTGGCGGGCGAGTGTGTGTTCAACACCTCGATGACGGGCTACCAGGAGATCCTGACGGACCCCTCGTACTTCGGCCAAATCGTCACCATGACGGCCGTGCAAATCGGCAACTACGGCGTGAACGACGAGGACACCGAGGCCACCGCGCCGAAGGTCTCCGGATTTGTCGTGCGCGAGCTCTCCCCCGTGGTCTCCAACTGGCGCGCGCAACTCTCGCTCGACGACTACCTGCGCAAGCATGGCATCCCGGGGATCAGCGAGGTGGATACGCGGGCGCTGACGAAGAAGTTGCGCGTCGATGGCGCGATGAAGTGCTGCCTCAGCACGCTCGAGCTGAGCGATGAGGAAGCGGTGCGTCGCGCGCGCGAGTGGGAGGATATCGCCGGCAGCGACTACGTGAAGGATGTCACCTGCCGCACGCCTTACATCTGGCGCGCCGACGACCCGGCAAATCACAACGCCGCTTACCAACCGGTGGGCACAACGCTCGGCCTGATCCAGCCGCCGGCGAAACGTTTCCGCGTCGCCGCGTTCGATTTCGGCGCCAAGCACTCGATCTACCGGAAGCTGATCCGTCACGGCTTCGATGTGCAGGTCTTCCCGGCTGACGCTCCGCCGGAGATGATTCGTGAGCACAAGCCTGACGCTCTTTTCCTCTCCAACGGCCCTGGCGACCCGGCCGCGCTCGACTACGTGCACCGCACCGTCTCGGCGCTGGTTCCTGAGCTGCCGACCTTTGGGATTTGCCTCGGGCACCAGATGTTGACGCACGCCCTCGGCGGCTCGACCTACAAGCTCAAGTTCGGTCACCGCGGCGGCAACCAGCCCGTAAAGAACCTGGAGACAGGCCGCGTCTCGATCACGGCGCAAAACCATGGTTTCGCGACGGATCCGAAGAGCTTGGAAGCCCGCAGCGCGATCGTCACCGAGGTTAACCTGAACGACAACACGGTCGAAGGTCTCCGGCACAAGGAGCTGCCCGTGTTCTCGGTCCAGTACCATCCCGAGGCCGCTCCCGGTCCAAACGACGCGGATCCGCTTTTCGTCGACTTCTACAACCTCGTCGCAAAGCGGAAGTCCGGGCAGATCTAAGCCGGTCCGCGCGACCTGCTCGTTTCCAAGTCCCCCGGCACCGCCGCAGAGGCCGCACAGTCGGGTCGCAAGACGAAGCTCAGGCTGCCGCCGTCAGGCGAGCGCCTGTTCAAACTTCACCGCGTCGTCCGGCGTGTCCACGCCGATACCAGCGGAATCGGTCAGCCCGACCGCGATATCATAGCCGTTCTCCAGTACCCGCAGCTGCTCAAGCCGTTCGATCTGCTCGAGTTCGCCCGGCGGCAGGGAGGCGAATTTCTCGAGGAGTTCGGCGCGATAGGCGTACAAGCCCAAGTGTCGGCGGCACGGATGCGCCTGCACCCAGGCATCATCAATCGTCAGCCCGAGATCACGTGAGAACGGCATGCGCGACCGCGAAAAGTATAGCGCCCGCCCGTCGCGCCGCATCACCACCTTGACTTGGTTCGGGTTGTAAAAATCCACCACCCGACGAAACGGCGTCGCCAGCGTGGCCATCGCCACTGGACCGGCAATGAGCCGCGCCAAAGTCCGGATCTGTTCCCCCGTCACCAACGGTTCGTCAGCCTGCACATTGATCACGTACGCGGCTCGCACCGTCCGGTTTGCCTCCGCCAGCCGGTCTGTGCCACTCAGGTGGTCGACACGGGTGGTGATTGTTCGAAAGCCCTCAGACTCCAGCGGCTCGGCCAACAGCGGATCATCCACGGCGAACCAGAGCGGAAACTCCGGAGCCTCGGTGGCGATGCGGCGGGCAACCCAAAGGACGAGCGGCGTCCCCCGGATCATGTGCAACAGCTTGCGCGGGAAGCGGGTCGACTCCAGCCGGCAGGGCACGATGATGGCAGTGTCGGTCATGCAGCTACCTCGGACGGTGCCAACCGGGTTTTTGGGTTGCAAGCCACCCCTGTGTCCGGACGCTAGCCCGTCACATGTCAGACTCGTCCGAAACCGCTGCATCCGGCTCACAACTGCAGAAGGAGCTCGTGGTCCAAAACAAAATGGGCATTCACGCGCGGCCGGCAGCGATGATCGTCCGGATCACGAATCGGTTCAAAGCGGACGTCTTCGTCGAAAAAGACGACGAGCAGGTGAACGGCAAGAGCATCATGGGCTTGATGATGCTGGCGGCCGGCAAGGGATCGAAAGTCAAGTTCACCGCCACCGGTGAAGACGCGTCCCAGATGCTTCAGGAACTGGAGCAGTTGTTCGCCCGCAAGTTCGACGAAGCCTGAGCGACGGCGCCCGCCGCGTCGGCCGGCTTACGCCAACCCAAAGAACGCCCGCGCCCGCACGGAGGTGCGTTCAGCCAACTCGCTCAACGGGAGTCCAAAGAGTTCGCTGGCAAACTCCGCCGTGTGCCGGAGGTACGCCGGCTCGTTCGGTTTGCCGCGATGTGGCTGCGGCGTGAGATAGGGAGCGTCGGTTTCCAGCATCAGCCGATCGATCCCCTGCGCGAGCGCAGCCCCACGAACGTTCTCGGCCGACTTGTACGTCAGGATGCCCGTGAAGGAGCCGTATCCACCGCGTCGTTGCAGCTCCTGCATCTCCGTCGCTCCCTCACTGAAGCAGTGAAACACCACGCGCGACCAATCGATCCCGCTGGCATCCACCGCGCTCACGCACTCGGCAAACGCGCCCCGCGAATGAACAACAACCGGACAGCCCAGTTCTCGCGCCAAGCTGAGCTGCGCCGCGAAGGCACGCTGCTGCCAGTCGAAGATCTGCTCGGCGCGTTGGTTGTCGTTTTTCGGCAGGTGAAAACGATCGAGACCGCACTCGCCCAACGCGATGGGGCGCCGTTCCCCGCGCCAGAACTCCGGCAGCGCGTGGACCTCCCGTTCCCACTCCGCGTCAACCGAGCACGGGTGCAACCCAGCCGTGTAGTGGACCGACGGATGCGCCTCGGCCAGCTGCCGGTACAAGGCCCAATCCTCGGTCGCCGTGCCGATGGTGATCAGCGTCGTGACACCCGCTTCGTGCGCCCGCGCCAGGGCCGGCTCGAGTTCGCCGCGCCGCGCGAAGCTCTCCAGGTGCGTGTGGGTGTCGATCAGCATCCGCCCAAATGAAACCAGCGCCCGGGCGTTCGTCACGCGTAGAGCGTGCCGTAGCGTTCTTCCAAATACGCGAGCAGGGGCTGCGGCGACAGGGGTTCACCTGTGACGCGCTCCACCAGTTCGAGCGCGGAATAACGCCGCCCCTGCGCGTGGATGTTGGTGCGCAGCCACTCGAGCAGGCGTTCAAACCGCCCCGCCGCGAAGTCCCCCGGCAGCCCGGGCAAGGCTCGCTGCACGGCCTGCCAGTTCTGGGCCGCGATCATGTTGCCCAGACAATAGCTCGGGAAGTAGCCGAAGGCGCCACTGCTCCAGTGGATGTCCTGCAGGACTCCTTCCCGATCGCTGGGCGGCACCTGTCCCAGTAACTCCTGGGACTTTGCTCTCCACGCCTCCGGGAGCTCCGCGACCCGCAGTTCACCGGCGAAGAGGGCCTTCTCCAGTTCGAAGCGCAGGATGATGTGCAGGTTGTAGTGCACCTCGTCGGCTTCCACGCGGATCAGCATGGGGCGCACGGCGTTGATGGCACGATACAGGTCGTCCGACGAAACGCCCTGCAGCGGCTCCGGGAAGAGCTCGCGATAACGCGGTTCGAAGTGGCGCCAGAAGTCGCGGCTCCGGCCCACCTGGTTTTCCCACATCCGGCTTTGTGATTCGTGGACCGCCATGCCCGCGTGCTGGCCGAGCGGCGTGCCTTGGTCGGCCAACGGCAGACCCTGTTCGTACAACCCATGACCGGTTTCGTGAATCGAACCGAAGAGCGACGAGAGCGGTTCGTCGGGATCAAACCGCGTCGTCATCCGTACGTCCGCGCCCGAGCCCTCACAAAACGGATGCAACGATACGTCGATGCGCCCGCGCTGGTAGTTGAAGCCAATTCGCTCCGTCACTTCGCGCAGGAACGTGAGCTGCGAAGCCACCGGAAAACCGCGCAGCGGCACGGAGGGCTGGCGAGCGGCGGCGGCCGCGACGCGGCGCACCAGCGGGACCAGACCCTGCTTCAACTCCGCAAACAGTTGATCGATCACGGCGGCCGACAAACCAGGATCATGTTTGTCGATCGCGTAGTCGTACGGCCGGTCGCCCCAACCCAGCAGCTCCGCTTCGCGCCGGGCCATCTCGAGCTGCTGTTCCAGAAACGGTGCGAACGCGCCAAAATCGCCCACGGGTTTGGCCCCCGCCCACGCGTGGTAGGCCGCGCTGTTCAGCCGGGCCCGCGCCGCCACGAAGTCAGCGGGCAGTCGAGTCACCCGGTCGTAATCGCGCCGCGCCTCCCGCACAACGACGGTCTGATCCGGCGTCAGTTCGGCGAAGCCCGCTTCCAGTTTGCCCAAACAACGGCCGATCTCCGGATCACTTGCCGCGGCATAGTGCAGTTCGGCGATCAACGCCAGCTGCTCGGCTCGCAAGTCGGAACTGTCCGGCGGCAAGTTGACCTGCTCATCCCACCCCAGCAGCCCACTGACACTCCCAAGCACATGCACTCGTTTCAGTCGGGCAACCAGAACGTCGTAGGCCTGCATCCCCGGCTTATTCCGCAGCGGCCCGCGGCCCGCAAGACTGCATCGCCACCCCGCGGGCCGAGTTACCGGAGGGTGACGGTTCCTCCCGCCGCGATCTCTCAGAGTGGTTTCACGTTGATGTTGCCGCCACTCGACCGCAGCCGAACGGTCGGCCCGCCGCCGTTCACGGCACCGACGAGCCGGTCCCGCCCCGCGCCACCCGATTCCGGTTGAACAGTGAGGCCTTCCGCCTGCACCCGGCCGCCGCTCGTGCTGGCGTCGAGCCGGAACGCCGCGGAGGGTTCCACGCGCAGGTCCACCGAGCCGCCCGAGGTGCTCAACGTCACGTCGCCTTTCACCGGACCCTCCACGTTGGCTTGCACGCTGCCACCGCTCGTCGAGGCCTCCAATGTGCCGGCCACACGATCGACGCGGATCGCGCCGCCGCTGGTGCGCAAGTTCACCTCACCGCTGGCGCGGCCGACGCGAATGTTGCCGCCGCTGGTGGACACCTTCAGGCGGTCGCGAGCCTCGTCGATGCTGATGTTGCCACCGGAGGTCCGGCCCTCCACCGGTCCCTGGAAACGGCCAAAGCGCAGGTTGCCACCACTGGTCTGCACCTTTGCTTCACCCTCCAGATCCCCGACCTCGATGTTCCCGCCCGAGGTGTCGAGATCGACGTTGAAACGGCTCGGCACCAGCACGGTGAAACTGACATTCACCGGCGTGGATCCCCAACGAAAACCGCCGAAGCGGTTCTTGTTGTAGCGCGCCTGCGCCGTGACGTCGTTGCCGCGTTGCTCGATCGTCATTTCGAGATCTTCCGCAATCTGGTCGGCCTCCCGTTCGCTGTCCGCCTTGGAGAAGACCTGTCGAGCTTTGACCACCACCTGGCTGCCGGATCCCGGCTCCACGTTGATGTTTCCGCCGAACGTGGACACCTTCAGCGTGCCACCCGGAGAAACGGTAAACGTTTTCTCCACCTCGCGCTCAATTCGCGCAAAAGACGGAGCGGCACACAACAACGCGAGCGCAGCGGAGAAACAAAGGCGGGCAGAGATCATAATCGTGAGGGGTTCGAAGAGAAAACCCCACCCGCCCGCGCTGAGTTACAGAAAATATCGCGTCGGAGCCTGAGCGGCACTCGCGACTTGAGCGTGGACGGCCTGCTCATGCCGTCTCCAAACACTCGCCGCTTAGGTGAGCGCTTGCGCCCATTTGTCCGCGTGGAAGCCCACGAGGCCAACCTCCGCGCCCAACACGAACGGTCGCTTCACGAGGCGGCCATCGGACGCCAACAATTTGAGCGCCTCCGCTTCGGAGAGTTGCGGCAGCTTCTCGGCCAAGCCTTGGGCGCGGTACTCGATGCCCGACGTGTTGAACAACCGGCGCAGATTACCGTCTTGGTGCTGGAGCATCTCCCGAAGCTCGGTCACAGAAGGAGGGGTTTCGCGGATCGGCTTCTCGACGAACGCCACATTGTGTTCGCGGAGCCAGCGCGTGGCATCGCGGCACGTGCTGCACTTCGCGTAGGTGTAAACCGTCAGGGGACATTTCATGGCAGCACCCACTTCACATCCTTCACCACGAACTGCCAGCGTCCTTTGAAGGTGCCGAGTTCTCCAAGGAAGCGCATCTCGCCGGACCGGCGCTGCGCGTGCAGCTGGTCCCGAATCGCGTCATCCACGCCATAAACCTCATACTCCTCGCCCCGCACCCGGACACGCGGGTGACGATCCGGCACGACCGGCGCCTCGATCCGGAACAGCTTTCCCGACCAAGTCCCGTCACGGAGATTCGCGCCAGCCGGCAAGGTGGCCGGATCGATGGCCGTGCTGCGCGCATCGACGGCCGCATAACTCACCCGAATCGGCTCCGCGCGCGTCTCACCCTTCGACGGACGCTGCAACGAGAGCCAGCGATCGGCGCGATTCTCGCTCACCACCTTGAAGCGGGCCAACACCGGCAGGTGATCCGAAAACCCACTACCTGATCCTCCCCCGGCATCCCATCGCAGTGGCGCTCCGGCTGCGTCGACATTCAGGCCCGCGATTCGTACCGCCGTGAATGAGTTGTCCACGTACTGAATGCCCCGGTGATCGTACAGGCCGCGCGTCACCAATAGTTGGATCAGCGTGCCCCACTCGCCCCGGTACGTATCGCTGCCCCGCTCCTCCACCGGCAGTTCAAACCACAGGTTGTAGAGATCGCGTTGGGATCCGCGGAGCGCGAGTTCGTTGCCCTGCGAGCGCAGGATGTCGTTGATCCCTGTGACTCGCATTTCCGGATACCGAACCTTCTGGTTGTAGTGCGAGTTGAAGTCGCCGCCGACGATGATGTCCGCCTGCGGATCCTCCGTTAGCAACGCCTCGATCCGTCGGCGCAAAACTTGCGCATTCTGCACCCGAATTTCCTCGAGCGCGGGATCTCCGGCTCCCGATTTCCAGTGCGTGTTGAAGACGTGCAGCCGCGCCTCACCCACACGCATTTCCACTTCAAGGATGTTCCGCGCATCCCGCGTCTCGTGCTGGCGCACGGACAGAACGGGAAAGCGCGTCAGCGTCACGCACTTGATCGCCTTCCGGCGCTCCTCGACCCGCCCCGCATCGCGATCCGTTCCCGCCACCACGGCGTACCCGGTCACGCCGCGATCGGCCAGGGCCTTGAGCAGCCAGGCTTCCGCCGGCACATCCGCCAACACCGCGGGCAGCGGGTCTTGCGCGAGCAACTCCACGGCCGTCCGATCACCAAACCGCTGCCAAAACGAAGGCCCGTGGCTCACCGACGAGACCGGCGTGTGATCGATCTCAATTTCCTGGAGCAGCAGGATGTCCGGTCCGCGTCCATCCTCGATCCGCGCCACCACCTCCGCAACGTTGCGCAGTTTCGTCGCGAGGTGCCGCGGCCCGTAACGCTCCGGCTGGTATTCATCATAGAGCGACACGCCATCGACATCGAAGAGATTCTCCACGTTGTACACGGCCACTGTGAAGGTGTCCGCCACCGCCGTGGTGACCAAGGTCAAGGCAAACAGGACGCGTCGAAAGCGACAGGCGAGCATGGCCACGACGCTACCGAAACCCTGCCGCCACCGGCGAGTGGTTTTGCCGACGCCTCGCCACGGCCCGACCCTCATCGCCGCAGTCTGGATACGCTCCGCGCCGGTTCCGCACGGGCAAGATTGACGGATCTGCGTACGCTTGGCAGCACCGGCGGAATGTCCCGTCGACCTGTCCTCGTGCTGCGTGATGTCTCTGTTCGTCGTGGTGCCAACACGCTGCTCGACCAAGTCGCCTGGCAGATCGAACCTGGGCAGCACTGGGCGCTGCTCGGCGCCAACGGCAGCGGCAAGACCACCCTGCTCAAGGTGCTGACGGGCTTGATGACCCCGTCCCTTGGTCGGATTGAGTTGAACGGCTCAGTGCACGGCCGGACGGATTGGCGCGAGGTCCGACGGCAGATCGGGCTCGTTTCCTCCGCGTTGCAGGCCCACGTGCCGCCGGCCGAGATCGCGGTCGAGACGGTGATCAGCGGACGCTATGACCAGCTCGACTTGTGGGTTACGCCGACGCCGCAGGATTACCGCGCCGCGCGCAATCTGCTGACGGAACTGCAGGCCGAATCCATTCACGACCGGCCGTGGGCTTACCTCTCACAAGGCGAGCGCCAACGCGTGCTGATCGCGCGCGCACTGGCCGCCAAACCGCGCCTGCTGATCCTGGACGAACCCTGCGCCGGCCTGGACCCGGTTGCCCGTACTGACTTTCTCGAGACCATCGACGAACTCGCGCGCCGCGGGCGCGGCCCGACGCTCGTCCTGGTGACTCACCACGTGGAGGAGATCACACCCGCGTTCTCGCACGCACTGCTGTTGCGCCAGGGAAAAGTGGGCGCCGCCGGTGCGGTGGGTGAGGTCCTCACCTCGGTCAATCTTTCGGAAGTATTCGGCCGCCGCGTCAGCCTGCGCGGTCAGCCGGGCGCCTGGGCCCTGGCGGTGGAGCGGCGTCCTCGCGACTGATCGCCGCCCTCCGCGAAGGAAGTCGGCGCGATCGCCGCGGACTACGTGGCAAGATTTCCGGCGATGTAAGAGCGCAGATGCTCGGCCTCGGCCCGGTGTTTTTCCGCCAGCCAACGCGAGATGTCGCCCATCGAGATCAGCCCCACCATCTCGCCTTCTTCGAGCACGGGCAGGTGCCGGCAACGCCGGCTGGTGAAAAGGTCCAGGATCTCGCCAACCGTATTACGAGGCGAGACGGTGACCACGTCCGACGTCATGACATCGTTGACCCGGGTCACATACGGATTTCGACCGGCCGCCACCACGCGTGTCAGGACATCGCGTTCCGTGAAGATCCCCGCCAATCCGCGCGTGGATTGAACCACAACCGAACCGATCCGATGTTCATTCATCACGCGCACGGCATCGGCCACGGAGGCCGTATCCGCCACGGTCACTACAGAAGAGCCCTTCTGGTCCAACAACATGCCGATGGGGGTATTCATCAAGGGTAACAGGCTTAACGGCACCCTACTGGAAACAAACGCCCTGACAACCCAGAGGGTGGATTAGCGGCGGCCAAACAGCTGATCGAGGCCGCTGAGGCTTTTGACCTTCGATTTTGCCCCAGCCACGGGGCCCACCACGAGCGGCGTCGGTTTCGCGGGGGCGGCGGGCGCGCTGGCGGCTGGCGCCGCGGCCTTCCCCGACAACTGCGCCAGCGCGCGGTCGAGCTTCACCGTCGAAACGGGCTCGGCCGTGCCCAACTCCTGCGCAAACAGGCTGACGCGCAGTTCCTCCACCAACCAGCGAACGTCAGCACCGCCCGGCACATCCTGCACCTTGGTCGCCGCCGTCACATAGGGCGCCAGCTGACGCGCCCGTTCGCTATCCTTCGCCGGGCTTTGGCGCCAGCGGTCCGCGCGCACCTGCCGGGCTTTTAAGTATCGAGGAAGATGTGACAGTCTCGGGTACGGAATACGGGCGAGGAAATCAGGCGGCAGCAGCGCACGAAGTTCGTCCTCCAATCCGGGATACGGCTGCGGATGAACCAGCAGAGTCTGGCGCAAGCCGAGGATCTCCTGGAGCAGGTCGCGCAGGCGCAGCGGCAACCCGCGCAACTCGCGCTTCGCCTGCGCCACCGCCGTCTCAAACTGCGATCGCGTGCGCCGGCCCTCCCGCAACGGCACCCGGTCCGGATCTGTCGCCCACCGTTTGATCGAGGCCAATGCCTGCGCCTGCAGCGTCTCGACGCGCGTCAGCGTGGCCGCCAGCGGTCCAAGTTCACGCAGGCATCGCAGATCCTTTTCCAGCCAGGCCAGATCGTAGCGCAACGCCTCCTCCAGCAGGCGCCGCAGCCCATCCGGCATCAACTGCGCGGCGGCGTCAGCCGTCCGGCACAATCGAACAGCCGCGCCGCCGGGCTTCGCTTCGAGGGCCGGAAATGCCTGCAGCGGCACGCCGGCCTGTTCGCCAATCACCACCGCTTCCGGCAGCTCATCACGCGGCCATTCCCCCTGTTCCGGCCTTTCCCATTCGCGACGCGCCCGTTTCCACATCCCCGGATCTTCCCGCGCCACGGCCTGGCTGGCCGTTCGTGTGTACTCCGCCAGCGCGGTTTGAATCTCCGCCAAGTCACGGGAGGCCGCCAGTTCGCGTCCTTCGGTATCCACAACCCGGATGCGCACCTGAAGGTACGAGGGCGGCGGACGCTCCGCCCACAGCGCTGGGTCAATGCGCAGCCCGAACCGTTCGCCCAGGCGCGCGGCCAGCGCCTCGGTCAGGGTCTCCCGCCCTCCGGTCAGTCGGTGTCGCTCCGCCAGCTGCGCCGCGAGGCTGCGCGCGGTGTCGCTGAGCGGCAGCACCGCGCGGCGCAGTTCCTTTGGCAACGCCCGGAGGAAGTGCTCGACCTTGGGCAAAAGGTGGCCCGGCACCGCCCAATCCAGCGCCGCGGGGGTCAACGCCTCCGCTTCCGTGACGTCGACCTCCAACGTCACGCCGTCCTCGGGCTCTCCCGGTTTGTAGGCGTAGGCCAACGGCAGTACGGCGTTCCGTAGCGGCAGCGCCGTCGGATAGGCCGCCTGATCCACCTCCACGGTTTCCGGATCCCGAATGTCATCCGCGGAGTATTCCAGGAAATGCGGATCGTGCGTTTTCTTTTCCCGCACGAGCTCGATCAACTCGGGCACCGAAGACACCGCCTGGCCGGATTTCTCCACCTCCGGACGCAGGCGATCCGCATAAAATCGAAAGATCGCTTCATCGAGGTTGAGGTATCCACGATCCCGCGCGCGCGTCAGGTGGTTGACCACCTGTTCGCGCACTTCGCGGTTGTGCCGGAGGAAGTCGAACGGCCACGTGATTGTGTCGTTCACCAGGGCCTCGCGGATGAAGATATCGGTCGCGGCCAACGGGTCGACCTTGCCATACCCCACGGCTCGGGCGTCCACCTCCAGCCCGTACAATCGGGTGCGCTGTCGCACCATCACGCGGCCCTTGGCCTCGTCCCAGAACGGCTCGCTGTGCGCCACCCGCAACAAATGCGGTGCGAGATCGAGCGCCCACGCCGGATCCAGCCGCGCATTCGTGCGCGCATAGAGCCGGCTGGTCTCCATGATCTCGGCTGCCACGATCCAGCGCGGCCCACGTTTGTCGGTCTTCCGCTCGTCGCGTGCGCCGCCACTCGTCTTCCGCTCCTCGCGTCGAAACAAGACGGAACCGGGAAACAAGGACACCCGACGGTCGTGCGTCGCCTTGTATCCCCCTTTCTGCTCGTCCAGCGTTGCCACGTTGCCGAGCAAGCCGGCCAGAATGCTGCGATGAATCGCGCGGTAACCCGGGCCGCCAAAACGCAGCCGCGCCTCATCCTGCTTCTCCGGCGGCACACCATCCCAGATCGACGTCAGGCGAAACCCGTCGCGCGACTCCAGCGTATCCATTAACTGGTGATAAATGTCCCGCCATTCACGCAGCCGCGTGTAGCTCAGGAAGTGCTCGTGGCACCAGCGTCGCAGACGCGATTGCGAGAGGCGGTCGAACTCGTCGTGCAGTGCCTCCCAGATGTTGAGCAGGGTCAGGAAATCGGAATCGGGATGCGCGAAGCGCCGGTGCGCGGCGTCCGCGGCCGCCTGCTTGTCCTGCGGCCGCTCGCGAGGGTCCTGAATGCTCAGGCCGGCCGCGATGATCACCACTTCGCGCACCGCCTTCTCGACACGCGCCTGCAGAATCATCCGACCGACGGTCGGGTCGACCGGCAGACGGGCCAGCTCCCGTCCGATCGGCGTCAATTCACGCACGTACGCCGGTTCGGCCGCGGCCGGTCCGCTGGGTTCGACCGCGCGCGTCGCCGGCGTCAGCGCGCCCAATTCCTCCAGCAACGCATAGCCGGCACGAATCGACTTCGTCGCCGGCATGTTGATGAAGGGAAATCGCTCGATGTCGCCCAGCCCGTACGCCTTCAGCCGCAGGATCACATCGGCCAGATTGGCCCGCTGGATCTCCGGCTGGGTGAAACGCGGCCGCTCGAGGTAGTCCTTTTCGCTATACAGCCGGATGCAGACGCCGGCTGCCACGCGGCCGGCCCGGCCCTTGCGTTGGTCCGCGCTTGACTGCGCCACGGGCTCGATCGGCAACCGGCGCGTGCGGGCCTGCGGCGCATACCGGCTGATCCGGGCCAGGCCGCTGTCGACAACAAATCGGATGCCCGGGATCGTCAGCGACGTCTCCGCGATATTGGTCGCGACCACAATCTTCCGGCGTGGTGACGCCGCAAAAACGCGCTGCTGGTCCGCATTGGAGAGCCGGCCGAAGAGCGGCACCACCTCGCAACCACGCGCCCGACCGGCGAGCAGGTCCGCCAATTCTCGAATATCGCGTTCCGCCGGCAGGAAAACGAGCACGTCCCCCGAGTCGCTCTGCGCGAGAACCCGTTCCACGGCTTCCAGCGCGCCATCGACATAATGAAGCGCTTCCGCCCGCGATTCGGGTTCATCCCCTTCCGCCTCATCGGAACCGAGTGCATCAAGTGGTGAATACACCACCTCCACCGGATACGTGCGCCCGGACACCTCGATCACCGGGGCATCGTCAAAGGCCTGACTGAAGACGGCCGTATCAATGGTCGCCGAGGTAATGACGATGCGCAGCTCCGGCCTCCGGTGGCGCAGCAACCGGAGATGGCCGAGGAGAAAATCGATGTTGAGCGAGCGCTCATGGGCCTCGTCGATGATGATCGTGTCGTAGGCCCGGAGCAGTGGATCGCTCTGGACTTCGGCCAGCAGCATGCCGTCCGTCAGGAACTTGATGACGGTGTCGGGCGAAGTCTGGTCGGTGAACCGGACCTTGCAGCCGACCGCCCCGCCCCACTCCACGTTCAGCTCTTGTGCGACGCGGCGCGAGACCGACAGGGCTGCCACGCGGCGCGGTTGCGTGCAGGCGATCTGGCCGCGGGTGCCCCCGCCGGCGGCCAGGCAGAGCTTGGGGATCTGCGTGGTTTTGCCGGATCCGGTTTCGCCCGCGAGAATGAGCACCGAATGCTTCTGCAACGTGTCGACGATTTCAGCGGCGCGCGCGGAGATCGGAAGCTCCGGAGGGAACTCGAGGCGGAAGGGAAACGGTTTTTGGTCTGGCGCGCGCACGGACGTGAAGCGCAAACTGATCCTTCCTCTTCGGATGTCTGGCAAGATCGTCTCCCCTCCCCCTCTCCCGCAGGATGTGCTGCAGCGGGTCCTGCGCCTGGCGGCCGCGGACGGCCGGTTGCTGCTCACGATCGCCGGAGTGTTCGCCCTGCTGGCCGCGGCGGTGCGTGAAGGCCCGGGTACGGTTGCCGGCGTGCTCGCCGCCGGCGCCGGAGCGCTGGAGTTGCACGGCGTCTTCATCCTCCGCCAGGGAGAACCGCGCGGCCTGCGTTGGCTCGTGGGCAGCCAGGGACTGCTGCTGCTCGTCGTGATCGCGTATGCGGTCGTCCGTCTGATGCTGCTGGATACTGATGCCATCGCACAGCACATCACGCCGGAAATTGACCAGAAGCTGGCGGCCGCCGGCATGACGCGGGACGAACTGATGGCAACCACACGCCTGCTCTTCCAGCTCGGGTATGGGCTGCTGATTGTGGGGACCCTTTGTTACCAGGGCGGGATGATGTGGTTCTTCCTCCGGCGCCGGCACGCGGTCGCACAGGCATTGCAGGCCGAACCGCCGGAGGACTGACGCTTGCGCGAGACCGATGGCGCCCTAGCGTCCTGGCATGTCGAAAGAGCGCTACATCGAGGCGAAGCAACGCTGGGCCGAGAAACAGGTGGCGAAGGGCGTGCGCCCGTATCCGGAACGGGTCGAGGGGCGCCTCCCCCCGGGGCAGAAGTTAACCAGCGGTTTCCCGGTGCTCGACCTGGGTGTGCAGCCGGAAATCCCGCTCGACCAGTGGACGCTCACAATCGACGGGTTGATTGAACAGCCGAAGACGCTCAACTGGGCCGAGTTCAACGCACTGCCGCAGGTGGAAGACGTCAGCGACTTCCACTGCGTGACCACCTGGAGCAAGTACGACTGCCGGTGGAGTGGCGTGGCGTTCACCACCCTTTACGAGCTGGTGCACCCTCAACCGGAAGCGAAGTTCGTGTATTTTACCGGTTACGACGGCTACTCGACCAACGTGGCCTTGGAGGCGTGCCTCGACGACGATGTGCTCCTCGCGACGCACTTTAACGGCGAACCGCTGCCGCGTGAACATGGTGGTCCGGCGCGGGTGATCATCCCGAAGCTCTACGCCTGGAAGGGCGCGAAGTTTGTGCGCGGAATTACCTTCCTGCAGGAGGACAAACTCGGCTTTTGGGAAGTGCGCGGGTATTCCAACAGCGCCGACCCGTGGAAGGAAGAACGCTACGCGTAGGCTTGAATCTGAGATCTGAGATTTGAGATCTGAAATTTGAGAACTGAGATTTCAGATTTGAGATTTCAAATTTGAGATCACCCCATGATCCCGCTGCTGGTTTACCTTGCGCCCCTTTACCTCTTGTTCGAGGGCGTCCAGCTGGTCGCGGCGGAGCGCTATCTGGGCGTCAAACAGATCGAGCGCGGGGCGGACCCACGCGAGTTGGGGCCGACGGAGCTGGGGTCGGCCCTTTGGACGCTGACGCTGCTTAGCTACTGGGCCTGGATGGGGGCGATGCTGGTGCCGGGTTTTGGCCGCGCCCAGGTGGTGTGCCTGCTGATCGTGTCGTTTGCTGGATACACACTCCGGCGCAATTGCTCCCTCAAGTGGGTGCTGGTGATCCTGACAGTCG
This sequence comes from Verrucomicrobiota bacterium, assembly GCA_023386835.1. Classification (GTDB taxonomy): domain Bacteria; phylum Verrucomicrobiota; class Verrucomicrobiia; order Opitutales; family Opitutaceae; genus Actomonas. The sequence continues at coordinate 74,465 of JAEWIY010000018.1, read as the reverse complement.
AGGGGGCCATCCGCATTGGCATGCTGGTCTCCCTGTTGGCCATGGCGTGGCGGCGGCTCTGACCCGCTCCGGCCCATGCGCTTTCGTGAGGAGGAGCATCGCTCGCCGAACGCCGCCGCAGAGCCGCGGCATGAGCAGCGCGGCGTCTGCTTTCATCACAGCGTGCTGCCGTTCGACGCCGCCCTGACGCGGCTGCTGGATCCCGCGAGCCAGGTCAGTTATCACGTGCTCATCCGCGCCGACGGGCTGCGCGCGCGGCTCGTGCCGGACGAGGCGATCGCGTGGCACGCCGGTGTATCCACGTTTCGAGGACGCACGCACTGCAACCTGTTCCTGCTTGGCGTTTCCTTCGCCGGTGACACCTACCGGGAGCCGCTGACAGAGGAGCAGATCGACTCGGCGCTCGAGTGGCTGCAGCCGCGATGGGCCAGACAAGGCTGGTCCCTCGACTGGATGACGGATCACCGGCACATCGCCCCCTCGCGAAAGGACGATTTGAACCCGATCGAATGGCAGCGGCTGGCCGCGGCGATCGCGGCCGAGTTCGGCTGACGCTGCAAGCCGTCTCCGCTCAACGCGCAAACCGGCGCCCCTTGGGCGCCGGTTCGGCAAAAGAGGCGCGGAAAAACGCCTGCGCCTGGGCCACGAGTTTGGCGTACTGGGAGTATTGGCCGCCCCATGAGTTGGGCACGCAGATCCGGCGGATAACACCTTGGCCCACCTTGTCCGGGGCCGCGGCGTCGGGGCTGATCTCAACTGCCATGTGCGGATCGTGGGTATGCACCACGACGTGGCGCGAACCCCCGCCGGCCGTCTCCCGCTCGATGCGCATAAAGTGGGGGAATTCCATCGCGTGCAGCCAGACTACCCAACTCTGCGCTCGTGAAAACCCCAATCTGCTTCATCGGGGAGTTTCGGCCTTGAGCGAGCCCGCGGGCGAGCGCACAACGGAGCACGCCGCGTCCGACCTATGGAACTCCCTGACGACGCTCCCAAGTTCCCCAAGCTGCCTTTCCTCGCGGGCGATGCCGCGTTGATTGCGGTGGCGCTCTACGTGGCTGTCGCCGCGGAGTCCCCGCTGCCGGCCGCTGCGATCTACACCATCGCCGCCTGTGTCGGCATCGGTGCGTTGCTGGCGGTCATTCCGTTCATCGTGGACTACAACCGTCGGCAGGACGCGCTGTTGTCGGCTCGTCAGGACGCGTTGGAGGCTCTTGCGCGCACCACCGCCGCCGCCGCTGAACAGGCCAGCATCGCGGCCGGAGGCCTGCAGCAGATGGCCGAACTGGCGCAGAAGAACGTCCGCCTCGCGGAGCAGCTGCCGCAGAAACTGCACGAACGCGCCAACGAGTTCAATCAGGTGCGCAACGAGGCCATGGCCGCGGAGCTCGAAGCGCTGCAGCAGGAGGTAAACACCTTGCGGGCCTCCGAAGCCGAAAAACTGGAGTCCGCCGCCGACCGCGCGCATCGCGCCATTTCCGAGCTGGCCAAGGTCGATGCGCAACTGAAGGAGCAGGTGCGCGCGATCGAGACCGCCGCGCACCGTTCCCAAGCCGCCCTCGAAACTGCCGCGGCGGCCGCCATCACCTCACTCGAGAAGAAGCTCGCGGATCTGCAATCGAGCGCTCCCGCCGAACCCCGCCCGCGTGCATCCGCGGTCGTGCGTGCACCGGCACCGGAGAAGGCTTCTCCGCCCGCGCCGCCCGTTTCCGAGAAGTCCATTCCCACTCCCCCGGTCGCCGCGGCTCCATCTTCGCCTGCGACTTCAGCACCAGCCGCCGCATCGGCTCCAGCTACGCCGCCCGCGAACACTCCCCCCGTCCCACCTCCGGCGGCGGAGAACGTCGCCACAGCACCGTCCTCCCAACTAGCCCACTCATCGGCGGCTCCGGACAAGAAGCCCGAGCGTCCTGCGCCCGTGTCGACGCCCGGCGCGTCCACGCCGTCGCCGAAGGACGTCACGCCAGCTCCCGCTCCGGCTGCTCCGAGCCCCGCTGCGACGCCGGAGGCCGAACCTGCGGCCCGCAAGCCCGCTCCTCGGCGGCGATCGGCCCATCACGATACTCCGCTGCTCGGTGGTCTGCTCGACGATGAGCCGTCGAACGGTTCCGTTTCCGTGGTTGAGGAACCCGAGGTTGTTCCACCACCGACAAAAGCCGCTCCAGCCGCACGCGCGGCCACTCGGACCGCCGCGAAATCCGCGGCACCCCACACCGGTTCAGCTGCCGACCATCCGCCGGCCACCGACGGCAGCACACGCCTGCTCGTCACCGCCTACATCGGCATCGGTAACCGGCTTTTTGTGCGCGGCGAGGGACCGGGGCTGAGCCGCGAACAGGGCACGCCGCTCGAGTTTGTTTCGATTGGCAAATGGCGCTGGGAGACGAAAGACGCGATCGCGCCTGTCTCGCTCAAGTTATACAAGAACGACGAGGTGGAGTGCACCGCCGTGGGCGAGGTGCTCCTGCAGCCCGGCGACCACCGCGAGGTGAGCGCCACGTTCTAAGCGGCCGTCCCGTCGCCGGGTTCTCAGGCGGTCGGAGCCGCGCGCATGTGCGAGCGGTAGAACTCGACGCAGCGTTCGTAGATCTCCTTCGCCGAATCCATCTGCAACGACTGCCGCGCGAGGCGGCGCGCGTCGGACATCTTCATCGCGCGAATCACGTACTTCGTCGCCGGCAGCAGCGGCGGCGTCATGCTGAGCTCGTTCACCCCCAAACCGAGCAGCAGAGGCGCCAGCACGGGATCGCCCGCCATCTCACCACAAACGCTGACCTTCAGGCCGCCGCGGTGGCCCTTCGTAATGATCTCGTTGAGGACGCGCAGCACGGCCGGGTGCGTCGGCTCGTACAGGTGCGCGATCCGGTCGTTTACGCGATCGATTGCAATCAGGTATTGGATCAGGTCGTTCGTCCCGATGCTGAAAAAGTCGCAATGCGGCGCCAGCAGGTGCGCCGTCAGCGCGGCACTCGGAATCTCGATCATGCTCCCGACCTTCAATTTGCGATCGAAGGGGATATCCTGGGCGACCAACTCCGCCTTGCACTCCTCCAGGACTTGATTGGCCAGCATCAACTCCTCGAGGCCGCTGATCATCGGGTACATCATCAGCACCTTGCCATAGGCACTGGCGCGGAGGATCGCGCGTAGCTGGGCCTTGAAGATGGCTTTGTTCTCAAGGCAGAACCGGATCGCGCGAAAGCCGAGGAACGGGTTTTGTTCGGCCGGAAAAAGCTCCGGCGCGCCCGTCATGGGTTTGTCGCCGCCGAGGTCCAAGGTGCGGATCGTCACCGGCTCCGGTTTGAACGCTTCCGCCACCCGGCGATACGCCTCAAAAAGCTCGTTCTCCGACGGCACGCTCTGCGACGCGAGGTACAGGAACTCGGTCCGCAGCAACCCCACGCCTTCGCCCGCGTGCTCCTTGACGAAATCGACCTCGTCGGCGCTCTCGATGTTCGCTCGCAACGGGATCCGGAACCCGTCCTTGGTGACGGCGGGCTGATGCACCTCCCGCAACAAGTTCTGATCCTGCGTCTCCCGCTCGCGCCGAATCTGCCCGTAGCGGAACAGCGTCTGATCCGTCGGCCGGATGATCACCAGTCCGTCATAACCATCGACAATCACGCGATCGCCATTGGCCACCCGCCGCACGATGTCTCGCACGCCGACGACCGCTGGCACTTTCATCGAACGCGCGACGATGACCGCGTGACTGGTCTTGCTCCCCGATTCGGTGACAATCGCCATCGCCTGGGAGCGATCGATGCCGGCCGCGTCGGACGGCGCGATGTCGTTGGCCACAACGATCCGTTTTTCGATCAGGCTGCTTAGATTCTGTGCCGTCTGCCCCAGCAGGTTGTGCAGGACCCGTTGAGTCACGTCGCGCAGATCACCACCGCGCTCGCGCAGGTACTCGTCGTCGATCTGGTCAAATGCGCGGATGTACCGCATCGCGACGTTGTTGAAGCACTGCTCCACGTTTCGGGAGGTCGCCTCGAACTCACGAATCGTCTCGCTGATCAGCGCCTGATCCTCGAGCACCAGCAAATGCGCATCGAAAATCCGCGCCTCCCCGGGCCCGAGATTCGCCTCCACCTCATCGCGAATTTTCGTGATCTGCTCGCGCGTCACGAGCAGCGCCTGTTCGAACCGCGTGATCTCGGCCGCCCGCTTGTCAGGTTCAACCTGATACGAGGGCAGCTCCAACGCCGACTTCAGATACAGAAACACCTGCCCATACGCGATGCCCGGCGAGGCGGCAATGCCTTGCAGAATGACTTCGGAGGGAGAGCTGTCAGCCGGCATGCGTTGGTTTAAGCCGCGGAGCGGCAGGGGCGGGCGCGGCGCGGGACGATAACCCGACACGCCTCCGCCCGGTCAACTCGGATTTAGGGCCAATCGGGTCGCAAATCGAGTGTTAACCACAAGTGCGGTTTCACCCCAGGCTTCGTGGATGTCGGCCGCGAGCACTGCGGGGTCCTGATCTTCCGTCAGGAGGCCGAAACACGCACTGCCGCTGCCGCTCATCCGAGCCGCCCAACCACGGGTCCGGTGGAGGCGCTCGAGCAACGTCGGCAGGGCCACATGTTTCTCGAACGCGGGCCGCTCGAGGGTGTTGAACAAAAGACCTTCCAGCGGTTGTCCCGGCCCGACCAGCCAATCCGAGAGCCGCTTCTCAGCTTGGGCCGTTGGCAGGTAAACCGGTTCGTCCGACTCGCTCGCAGCTCGGGCGAGCTCTCGATAAGCCCAAGCCGTGTTAACCGAGAAGGCTGGCTTAAACACGAGCACGCGACGCTCCGCGAACCGGGAGGTCACCTCCTCGGGCAACGGCTCGATCAACTCGCCCCGGCCGCGCATGATCACCGGCCCGTCATGCAAAAAGAGCGGGCAATCCGACCCAATGCCCGCGGCGAGTTCAACCAGCGTCGCCGCGTCCAGCGGCTCGCCGGTCAGCTGGTTGAGCGCTCGGAGGGCCGCCACGGCGTTGCTCGATCCGCCTCCAAGCCCCGCGCCCATCGGGATCACTTTGCGCAACCGGAACCTCACCCCGCCCGTCCAACCGGTGCGGTCGGCAAACGCCTGGGCGGCCCGCAGAATCAGGTTGCTGCCATCCAGCGGCAGGTTCGGAAGGTCGCACTCCAGCACGCGCTCCGCCCCGGGCCGCAGCTCCACGTCCAAGGTGTCGCCCCAAGCCAGCGGCGCGACCAGCGAGACCAGCTCGTGAAAACCGTCCGCCCGGCGTCCCGTCACCGCCAGGAACAGATTCAGCTTGGCTGGGGAAAAAACGGTGAGCGACGACACCAGAACACCAGTACCGCCACTCGCGTTGGGGTCAATGAGCAGCCCAACACCCGAGAGCCCCGGGATTTTCGGTTTTCAACCGTCGGAGAACCGTTCAGTCCTTTTCGTCCCATGTCGTGCCACCTCATTCTTGTCCTCGACGCCCAGTCGCCGCGCGAAGTGCTGCCGGCACTTCGCCAGCTGCAGGGCACGGTGGAATGGGTGAAGATCGGGCTGGAGATGTACACGGCGTGTGGACCGGACGCCGTCCGCGAGATCGCCGATTTGGGTTTCAACGTCTTTCTCGACCTCAAGCTCCACGACATTCCCAACACGGTGGCTAAGGCGGTGGAATCGGCCGCCCGATTGCCGATCCGGATGCTGACGTTGCACACGTCCGGAGGCGCGGAGATGATGCGCTGGGCGGTGAAGGCTCAGGCGACCCACGCGCCCGATCTGCTCCTGCTCGGCGTCACCGTGCTGACGTCCCTGAGCGCGCCGGAATTGTCCGCGGTCGGGTTCCCGCTCTCCCCGCAGGAGCAGGTGTTGCGGCTCGGCCGTCTGGCCATCGACTCCGGGTTGCGCGGCCTGGTTTGTTCACCCCTGGAGCTGTCGGTCTTGCGCCGCGAGTTGCCCGCCGACGTCCAGTTGGTCACGCCCGGCATTCGCCCGAAAGGCGCGGCGGCGGGAGACCAGACCCGCATCATGACCCCGGCAGAAGCCGCCGCCGCGGGCGCGAGCTACATCGTGGTGGGGCGTCCGATCTTTCAAGCGCCCGACCCCGTCGCCGCCGCCCGGGCAATCCAGCAGGAACTCGCTTCCACCGGTCCAGCCGTCTAACTCCGCCCGTCTTTATTCCCTATGTCGCGCACTGCTGCCGTTCTACTCGCTGCCGGTTCTGGAAAACGCATGGCCGGCTCAGTGGGCGACAAGGTGCTCGTGGAGCTCGGCGGGCGCCCGCTGTTCTCCCACAGCGCCGCCGCCTTCGCGGAGAGCGGCATCGCGGACCTCTACGTCGTCGTCTATCGCGACCAACGCCAGATGCTCGAGCTGGCGGCGTACGCACCGACGCCCGCTCTCTTCGTCCGTGGAGGACGGCAGCGCCAGGACTCCGTTGCGAATGCGCTGGCGGCCCTGCCGCCGGACATCAGCGAGGTTTTTATCCACGACTGCGCCCGGCCATTTGTGCGTCCGGAACAGCTGGTCGCGTTGCACAAGATCGTGCGCCGCGAAGGGGCCGTGGTCCTCGCGCACCGCGTGACCGACACGATCAAACAGCACCGCCCCTCCGGGCACCTGACGACCCTGGATCGCGAGGCGCTCTGGGCGATGGAGACGCCGCAGGTCTTCAACCGCGACCTCATTGCGCGTGCATACGCCCACGTGACCGCAAAGAAGAAGCGGGTCACCGATGACGCGGCCGCGGTGGAACTGCTGAAACATCCGGTCGCCCTGCTGGAGAACACGCACCCCAACCCGAAGCTCACGACGCCGGCGGACCTGGCGTGGTTCGAGTTCCTGCTGGCCCGCGCCTCCTGACGCGACGCGCCCCGGTTCATTGCCATGCAACTACGCGTCGGACACGGCTACGATATTCATCGCACGGTGGCGGGACGGCCGCTCGTCCTTGGTGGCGTGCGCTTCGAGTGCGATTTCGGGCTCGAGGGCCATTCCGACGCGGACTGCCTGACCCACGCGATCTGTGACGCGCTGCTCGGCGCGGCGGGGTTGCCGGATATCGGTCATTTTTTCCCCAATACCGACCCCGCCTACCACAACATCGATTCCCAGAAGCTGCTGGTGGAAGTCGCGCGGCGGCTCGCGGCCGATGGCTGGCGTATTCAAAATATCGATGCGTCGTTGATCGCCGAGAAGCCAAAGATCCAGCCCCGGTTGGCCGAGATGAAAACCGCGCTCGCCCGCTCCGCGGGGCTCCACGTGTCTCAGATTGGTCTCAAGGCGACGACCAACGAGGGCAGCGATGACATCGGGCGCGGTCGGGCGATCGCCGCCCATGCCGTCGCGCTGATCGCCCGGCCGGCCTCCGGCTGACGCGCGCCATGCGCTGGTCCACCGCCTGTTCGTCCTGGTTTCTCGCCTGCCTGTGGGTGGCGCTCACCGTGGGTTGCCTGCAACGCGAGACCAACGTCGAGCGGGGCAATCGTGAGCAGGTGTTGCACCGCGGGATCGGGCCGTCACCGGCGCATCTGGACCCGCATCTCGCCACCGGGACCGCGGAGTACAACGTCCTCAGTGCGCTCTTCGAAGGTCTGGTTGCGGAGGATCCCGTGGACCTGCGACCGGTGCCAGGCGTGGCGGAACGCTGGAGCACGTCGCCCGATGGGCTCACCTACACCTTTCACCTGCGCGACGCCAAGTGGTCCAACGGCGAACCGCTGACCGCTCACGATTTCCTGCGCTCCTGGCAACGCGTGCTGACACCGTCGCTGGCGGCGGACTACGCCAATCTCCTGTACATCATTGAGGGCGCGGAGGCCTTTCACAAGGGCCGCACTACCGACTTCGGCAGCGTGGGGGTCACAGCTCCGGACGAACGCACACTCCGCATCCGGCTTGAGTATCCGGCGAAGCACTTCCTCTCGGTCCTGCAACACTGGGTTTGGTATCCGGTGCACCTGCCGTCGATCGAACGGCAGGGATCGCCGGTGGATCGCGCGACCTCGTGGACCCGTCCGGGCCAACTCGTGGGCAACGGTCCTTTTGTCCTCCGCGAATGGGAACCGGATCAGCGGATCGTGGCGGTGAAGAACCCGCACTATTGGGATGCGGCGACGGTGCGCCTGCAGGCGATCCACTTTCACCCCTTCGACAGCGTCGACGCCGAGGAACGTGCCTTCCGCGCCGGGCAGCTCCACCTCACCGATGCCGTTTCCCTGTCCAAGATCGAGGCGTACCGCCGCGACCTGCCGGAACTGCTGCGGATCGATCCTTACCTCGGCACCTACTTCTATCGCGTCAACGTCCGCCGGCCGTTCCTGAATGCCGAGAAGGTCCGTCGCGCCCTCGCGCTGGCCGTCGACCGCGACGCGATCGTGGAGAAGATCCTGCGCGGCGGACAGTTGCCGGCAACGGGTTTTGTCCCTCCCGAAACCGGCGGCTACACCTCACCCGGGCTCCTGGGATTCGACCCTAATGCCGCCCGCGCGCTGTTGGCCGAGGCAGGATACCCTGGCGGAGAGGGCGCGCCCGTGGTGGAACTGCTGTTCAACAGCTCTGAAAATCACCGCGTGGTGGCGGAAGCACTACAGGAGATGTGGCGCCGCGAGCTCGGCCTGCGCGTCTCGCTCCTGAACATGGAAAACAAGAGTGTGCTGGAGGCTCGCCGCGCCGGCGATTACCAGCTGCTGCGCTCCGTCTGGATCGGTGACTACATTGATCCCGCGTCCTTTCTCGACATCTGGCGCAGCGACAGCGGCAACAATTACACCGGCTGGTCCAATGAGGCCTATGACCGGTTGCTCTATGAGGCTGCCCGCACCGCGGATCCGGACGCCCGCCGCACGGTCCTGCAACGCGCCGAGACCCTGCTCCTGCAGGACGCTCCGCTGATCCCGATTTATTACTTCACGCACGTGTTTCTCCTGCAGCCGGCCGTGCGCAACTGGCACCCCACCCTGCTGGACCATCATCCTTACAAACATGTGTACCTCGAAGTCCCGTCACAGCCGTGACGCCGCGACCCGCCCGGGGCCGCTGTTTCGCTGGCTTTTGGTCGGATCCCTGTTTCTGACGGGTGTGATCGTGGGTGGCTGCGGGCGGCGTGAGCTCCCCGCCGACGCGGCGGTGCGCCACCAAACGCTGCTGGTCTCGATTCCGGGCGAACCGAGCGAGCTGGACCCGCACATCATCAACGCGCCGCCCGATTTTGACGTCATTCAGGCCTTCTTCGAAGGGTTGGTGGTGGCCCACCCCAAGACACTCCAGGCGGAACCGGGCGTGGCGGAACGCTGGGACGTGAGCGACGATCGACTCACCTATACCTTCCATTTGCGGGAGAACGCGCGCTGGTCGAACGGCGACCCGGTGACGGCGCACGACTTCGTGTATTCCTTCCGCCGCGCGCTCACGCCGTCCTTGGGTTCTCAATACACCTTCCTCTTCTCCGCAATCGTCGGCGCGGAGGACTTCGCGGCCGGCCGCGTGACCGACTTCGACCAAGTCGGGATCGAGGCCGCCGATGCCAGGACGGTGCGCCTCACACTCCGCCGTCCAACGCCCTATTTCCTGGAGATCATGGCCAACAACCCCGTCTTCTACCCGGTGCATCCGCCCACGGTGGAGCGAGTCGGCGGATTTGATCAGCGCGGCAGCGGCTGGACCCGGCCGGAGCATTTTGTGGGCAATGGACCCTTCACCCTCGCCACGTGGCGGCCCAACGAGGTGATCGTCGCGCGCAAGTCGTCCACTTATCGCGCCGCCGACGAAGTCCGGCTGCAGGCGGTGCATTTCCACTCGTACGACAGCGTCGAGGCGCAGGAGCGCGCGTTCCGGGCCGGGCAACTGCACCTGACGGATCGCGTGCCCTTGGCCAAAATCGACGTCTACCGAAGCCAGGACCCGTCGCCGTTGCTGGCTCACGACATGTTGATGGTGCGCTTCGTCAACGTGAACACCGAGCGCCCGCCGCTGGATGATCCACGGGTGCGGCAAGCCCTCGCCCGCGCGCTGGACCGCCGGCTCCTAGCGGAGAAGGTCTTCCACTCGGCGGCGACTCCCGCTTTCCAACTCGTGCCCGACGGCATGCCCCGTTACCTTCCGCGACAGCGCATCGTGGAGGACGCGCCAGCCGCTCAGCAGCTGCTCGCGGAGGCAGGGTATCCGGGCGGCAGCGGTTTTCCGGCGCTCGAGCTCCAGGTGGAGTCGGGAGCGTCGAGCCAGCTCGACCAAGCGCTGCAGGCCCGGTGGCGCGAGGTCCTCGGCATCGACGTCCGCATCGTGCGCAGCGAATCACGCGTGCACTGGAGCAACCTCCAGCGCCGTGATTTTCAGCTCTCCATCGGTGGCTGGGTGGCGGACTATCCCGACGCCACAGCCTTCCTCGATCTGTGGACCCAGGCTTCCGGCTGGAACTTCACTGGCTGGTCTGCGGCCGCGTACGATGCGATCCTGGAACAGGCCAACCAAGCCTCGGCCGCCGAGGAGCGGCTCGCCCATCTCCAGCGCGCGGAGTCGATGCTCCTTGAAGCGATGCCGGTCCTGCCCGTCTGGTTCGAGCGGAACTTGCGACTGGTTCACCCGGCCGTGCGCAACTGGATTCCCAACGTCATGGAGCGTCCGCAATACGCACCCGTGTACTTGGAGAACTGATACACTACGGCGCTCACCCCATCTCGCTGATCCGCGGAGCGCGTCGCCCCGACGTGACCGCGCCCAGCACGGGAACGTAGGGCAGTTCCGCGCCCTCCCGGGCCCGGCGCAGCAGCAGGCCGCCCCGGCTCATGTCGCCCCGCCCGACGAAATCGCGCGGAAACAGCAACCGTTCACCAAACACCTCAAGCAGCACGTCGCGGTACTTCGCGGTTGCGATGCTCCCCAGCAGCACCACCTGTCCGGAGGCGTCAAGCTGCGCCGCCAGTGCCTGGGCGTCGCGGCGCAGCGGAGTGCGGTAACGCACGTTGGTTTCATCAATGTCGTCCATCCCGAAGCGGCGCAGCGATTCCGGGGTCACGTGCGTCTCCGGCGGGAGCAAGCCGGCATTCGAGGTGATGACCCGGATCACGTCGTCCGCAGTCGCGAAGCGACGGGCATAAGTCATTTTGCCGCGGAAATAGAGACCGCTGGCGAAGGTGAAGACGTCGGCCAAGGGCAAACCCTCCCGCTGAAACTGCCGCGCCAGGGGGAAGGACGCGCCCGGATTAAGCAGCTGCCCCGCTCGCACGCCGCTCACCTTGGCTGGAGAAAGCAGGAAGAGCTTGCGCACGGGCGGTTCGACCGGGTTCCCGGCCCCCGGTTCGCCCGAACGCCCCCGGGCTGCCCCTTGCCTCCACAAACCGTAGCTGCTCTTTAGTGACCATGCATCCCTTCCGTCATCTGTTCACGGCTGCCACCCTTGGACTCGCCACTCTGGCCGCGGCGGCACCTTCTCCGGAACGTCTGCGCGCCCACGTGGAGGCGCTGTCCGCCGACGCCTTTGAGGGTCGCGCTCCCGGCACCGCCGGCGAAGAGAAGACGGTGCAGTACTTGATCGAGCAATTCCGCGCCGCGGGGCTGGAGCCGGGCAACCCCGACGGCACCTTCGTGCAGGAAGTGGGCCTGCTTGGACTGACGTCCCGCACCCAGGTCACGTTTCGCGCCGGCCACCAGGAACTCTCGCCGGCTCCAGTGATTGAATACACCGGTCTGTCGCGCCGGCTGCAGCCGCACGTGGCCCGGGACGGCACAGAGGTCGTGTTTGTCGGTTATGGCGTGCAGGCGCCCGAGTATGACTGGGACGACTACAAGGGCGTCGACGTGAAGGGCAAAACCGTGGTCATGCTGATTAACGACCCGCCCGTGACCATGTCGGACGGCAAGCTCGACCCCAACGTCTTCCGCGGCCCGGCGATGACCTATTACGGCCGGTGGACGTACAAGTACGAGATCGCCTCCCAACTCGGCGCCGCCGCGTGCATCATCATCCATGAGACCGGACCGGCGGGTTATCCCTTTGCGGTCCTGGCCGCGGGCGAGGGGCGCGAGGCGTTCGACCTGCGCTCGGCGGACGGAAATCGCGGCCGCGTTGAGCTCGAGTCGTGGATCACCTGGGACTTTGCGCAGAAACTCTTCAACGCCGCCGGCCAGGATCTTTCCGCGCTCAAACAGGCGGCCGCCCGCCGCGATTTTCAACCGGTGTCACTCGGCGCCACCCTCGACTACCAGGCGGATACGGCAATCCGGGAAGTCGCGTCAAAGAACGTGGTCGCCCGTCTGCCGGGCCGGCACCCGCAACGCCGCGACGAATACGTCATCTACTCCGCCCACTGGGATCACCTCGGCATGGATGAGCGGATGTCCGGCGACCAGATCTTCAACGGAGCCTTCGACAACGCGAGCGGCGTGGCCGTGCTCCTGGAGCTGGCCCGCGAGTTTGCCCAGTTGCCCGAGAGCCGCCGCCCGGAGCGTTCGTTGATCTTGCTCGCCGTGACGGCGGAGGAAAAGGGACTGCTCGGCTCCCGTTACTATGCCGAGAATCCGTTGTATCCGCTGCACCAGACGGTCGCGAACATCAACATGGACGGCGCCAACATCTTTGCCACCACCCGCGATATCGAAGTCATTGGTTCCGGGTCGACCACCATCGAGGACATCGCCGCCGAAGTTGCCAAGGCCAGCGGGCGCATCGTCACACCGGACACGCAGGCGGAAAAAGGCTTCTTCTACCGCAGCGACCACTTCGAGTTCGCCAAGGTCGGCGTGCCGGCATTCTACTCCAAAGCCGGACGCGAGCCCCTCGACCGCGCGCCGGACTACATTGACCAGCGCCGCGCCGAATACATCGCCCGCGACTACCACAAGGTCAGCGACGAGATCGGGCCGGACTGGGATTTTCGTGCGACGGCCCAGGACGCGCAGTTCCTGTTCGATGTGGGCTTGGCCGTGGCAAATGCCTCGCGTTGGCCGGAATGGAAAAGCGGCAGTGAGTTCAAGGCGCGTCGCGACGCGATGCTGAAGCGGCGCTGAGCAGCGTTTCCGGGGCCGCACGAGAGGTTCGTTGCGGCCCGCTTGGCCGGTCGCGGCTCCACCGTGCCCCGGTTTAACTCGTCGTCGATTCGACCGCCCCTCGCCGGTCAGGCTTGCCCTTGGCGGCCCGCGTCCTGCTCTCTAGGGGCAAATGCCGCGATTCTCCACGTTCATCTCCGCCCTCTTCTTCAGCTGGTCATTGTTTCTCCTGGCGGGGTGCGGAGGCGGCGGGAAGAGCTCGGACCAAGGCAAGGTCATGCACTTCGGCAATGGCTCGGAGCCGCAGGACCTCGATCCGCAGATTGTCACCGGCGTGCCCGAGCACAAGGTGGTGATCGCGCTGTTCGAGGGCCTGGTCACCGAAGACGAATCCGGTTCCGGCGTCGCCCCCGGAGTCGCCGAGCGTTGGGAGGAATCCGACGACGGGCTGAAGTGGACCTTTCACCTGCGGCACGATGCCAAGTGGTCCAACGGCGACCCGGTGACCGCGCAGGATTTTGTCCGTTCCTACCAGCGCATCCTCACGGCGTCACTGGCCGCCGAATACGCCTACAAGCTGTTTCATGTGGCCGGCGCCGAGGACTACCACGCCGGCCGCCTCACCGACTTCTCGCAAGTCGGGTTCAAGGCCCTCGATGCGCACACCCTCCAGCTGACGATGCGCTATCGCACGCCCTTCCTGCTCGAGGCGATGAAGCATTACGCGTGGTTTCCCGTGCACATTCCCACGGTGGAAAAATTCGACGGCCTCGCGCGCAAGGGCACCGCCTGGACCCGGGCCGAGAACATCGTCGGCAACGGACCGTTTGTCATGAAAACGTGGGTACCCAATCGCGAGATCATGGTCACGCGGTCGCCCACCTACTGGGATCGGGACCGCGTGAAGCTCGACGCGATCCGGTTCTATCCGGTCGACAGCATCGAGACCGAGGAACGCATGTTCCGCACGGGCCAGCTGCACCGAACGAACGAACTTCCCCTGTCGAAAATTCCCGTCTACCGGCAGCAGCATCCCGAGTCGTATCGACAGGATCCCTACTATGGCGTCTATTTCTACCGGCTCAACCTGACCCGGCCGCCATTGGACGACGTGCGGGTCCGGCGCGCGCTGGCGCTCGCGATCGACCGCGAGTCCCTCGTGGAGAACGTGGTGCGGGGAGGCCAGCAGCCTGCCTACAATTTTTGCCCGCCTTCGGACGACTTCAAATCGCGCGCCCGCCTGCAAGGCGATCTCGCCACCGCCCAGCAGCTGTTGGCTGAAGCCGGCTTCCCCGGCGGCGAGGGCTTTCCCCGCCTGGAGATCCTCTACAACACCAACGAGAACCACCGCGTGATCGCCGAAGCGATCCAGCAGATGTGGCGGCAGAATCTCGGCATCAACATCGGGCTGATCAACCAGGAGTGGAAAGTCTACCTCGATGCGCAGGACGAGAAACAGTACGACATCGCGCGCGCCGGCTGGATTGCCGACTACACGGATCCCAACACGTTCATGGACATGTGGGTGACCAACGGGGGCAACAACGACACCGGATTCTCCAACCCCGAGTACGATCGGCTCCTCCAAGCGTCCTTCCGCGCCGCCACCAATGACGAGCGCCTCGAGATCTATCAGCAGATGGAAGAGATCATCGCTCGCGAGCTGCCGATCATCCCGATTTACTTCTACACCCGCGTTTACGCGCTCAGCCCGAAGGTGACTGGCTGGCCGGCCAACGTGCTCGACAACCGCGCCTGGAAGTTCGTCGACCTGAAGGAATGAACGTGGTCAGGAGCTGATTTCGTATGTTTCGATTCATTGCCCGTCGCCTGCTGGAGACGTTGCCGGTCCTGTTCATCATCCTGACCGCGACGTTCTTCATGATCCGCTTCGTGCCGGGCGGACCGTTCACGTCCGAACGCGCGGTCACCCCTGAAGTGCTGCGCAACCTCGAGGCCCACTACGGCCTCGATAAGCCGCTGTATCAACAGTACCTCGACTATCTCGGCAGCCTTTTGCGCGGGGACCTGGGTCCGTCGTTCAAGTATCCGAACCGCACCGTCAACGAGATCATCGCCGACAAGTTGCCCGTGTCGCTCGAACTCGGGCTGCTGGCGCTCGCTATCGCGCTCGTGCTCGGGTTGACGCTCGGCGTCACCGCGGCGGTGCGACGCAACAGCTGGCTCGACTACCTCTGCTCCTCGGCCGCGATGACCGGCATCTGCGTTCCGACCTTTGTGCTGGGTCCGCTGCTGGTGCTCGCGTTCTCCATCCACCTCGGCTGGTTCAACGCCTCCGGCTGGTACAGCGGGATCGATCGTGTGCTGCCAGCCGCCACGCTCGGCCTCGTGTATTCGGCTTACATCGCGCGGCTCACCCGCGGCGGCATGCTGGAGGTCTTGAACCAGGACTACATCCGCACCGCCCGCGCCAAGGGCGCCTCGGAGCTGCGGGTCATCTTCCGGCACGCGTTGCGCGGTGGGCTTCTTCCCGTCGTCTCCTTCCTCGGTCCGGCCATTGCCGGCATCCTCACGGGCTCGTTTGTGATCGAGACCATTTTCCAGATCCCCGGGCTCGGCCGTGAATTCGTCAACAGCGCCTTCAACCGCGACTACACCCTGGTTCTTGGCACCGTCATCCTCTACGCGGTGCTCATCGTCGGGCTCAATCTGGTCGTCGATGTCGTTCAAGTCTGGCTCAACCCGAAACTGAAGTTCGAGTAGGCTGAAGGCGGCAGACCCGAGGCTGCGGGCTGAGGGCTTCAAGCTGTAAGCTCCAGGCTCCCAAGTCCGATGCCCCACCCGCCTTTCGCCGATTGCCCAAAGCTTACCGCTTACTGCCTCTCGCCTCTGCCATGACCACGGTTCCGTCCGCTGAAATACCCGCCATCACTCCCGAGGCCGACCACGTGGAGGTCGGATCCTCCTTGTGGCGTGATGCCTGGCATCGGCTCGCACGCAACAAGCTGGCCGTGTTCGGCGGCGTGGTGCTGATCCTGCTCGCAATCGCCTGCACCTTTGGGCCGCTGCTGTCGTCGTACAGTTATGAACAACAGGACCTGAGCCTCGGCGCCAGTGCGCCCAGCGCGGATCATTGGCTCGGCACGGACACGTTGGGGCGCGACCTCCTGGTGCGGATGCTCGTTGGTGGGCGCATTTCCATCGGCGTCGGACTCTGCGCCACGCTCGTGGCGCTGACGATCGGCGTCGTTTACGGTGCGGTCGCCGGGTTCTTCGGCGGCAAGACGGACAGCGTGATGATGCGCCTGGTCGACATCATGTACGCGCTGCCTTTCACGATCTTCGTCATCCTGCTGATGGTGTTTTTCGGCCGGAACATCGTGCTCCTCTTTGTCGCGATCGGCGCGGTGGAATGGCTGACGATGGCGCGCATCGTCCGCGGGCAGATCCTGTCGCTCAAACGAATGGAGTTCATCGAAGCCGCCCGTTCGCTCGGGCTCGGCAAACGCCGGATCATCTTCCGCCACATGATTCCCAACGTGCTCGGACCAATCATCGTCTACACGACGTTGACGATCCCGGCGGTCATGCTGCTCGAGGCGTTCCTCAGCTTCCTCGGCCTCGGTGTGCAACCGCCGCTGAGTTCCTGGGGCGTGTTGATCAAGGACGGCGCGGAGAAAATGGAAGAGTATCCGTGGCTGCTCATCTTCCCGGCGTCGGTTTTCTCTCTGACCCTGTTCTCCCTCAACTTCCTTGGTGACGGCCTGCGTGACGCTCTCGATGTGCGCGCGTCGAAGGACTGAGCCCGCCCCGCGCTCCCTCCTCGCGGACCGATCGAGATCAGCGTCCAGCAAGACCTCGACCACGCGGCGCGAGCAAAACCATTGAAGCTCACCGAGCGCGCCCCGTAGGCTCGGCGGTCTGATGCGCCAGCTTCGCCGGCTAAAACCGTACTTTCATTATCTCGCCCGGGTCCGCGGCGAGGTGACGGCGGCGATCGTCTTCGCCATCCTTTACGGTGTCAGCAGTGGCAGCGGCATTCCGCTGCTGGTGAGCACCGTTTTCCCGGCCATCTTCAAAGCCGAGAATCTGGCCCTCAGCACGCTCCTCCTGATCGCGGCGTGCATCCCCCTCGCCTTTCTCATCCGGGCGACGACGGGGTATCTGAACTCCTACTACACGCAGTTGGCCGGGGTGAAGATTCTCGAGGCGCTGCGCCTCGATTACTTCCGGCAATTGCAGCGGCTGCCCCTTTCCTTCGTGCAAAACCGGCAGACCGGCGACCTGATCTCGCGGGGCCTGGCGGACACGGCGCAGCTCCAATACGCGTTGACGCTGCTGGCCAACGACGGCGTCAAACAACCGGTGGTGCTCGTCGGCGCGCTGGGCTGGCTCGGCTGGCAGGCGGTGGCGACGGAAGGTGTCGCGCTGGTGCTGCTCTCGATGCTCGTGGTGCCCCTGACAGTCCTGCCGATCCGGTACATCGGCCGCAAAGTCGTGAAACGGGCGCAACAGCTGCAGGCCCAACTCGGCTCGGTGACCAGCGTCTTTGCCGAAAACCTCTCGGCCGCCCGTGAAGTCCGGGCCTTCAGCCTCGAAGCGCGCGAGACAGCGCGGTTCGGCGTGCTGACCGCGGCGCTCGTGCAGTCGCAGATGAAAATCGTGAAGTACGCCCAGGCGCTGACCCCCGCGATCGAGTTCATCGCGGCGGCCGGCATCGGTTTCACGCTGGTTTTTGCCTACCTCACGAACGTGCCGCTGGAGACGTTCATCGCAATCGTCACCGCGCTCTATCTCAGCTACGAGCCGATCAAAAAGCTCGGGAACCTGAACAACGAGTTGAAGCGCGGTATCGCGGCCCTGGAGCGTCTCGAAGTCGTGCTCCACGAGCCCGTCACGATCGCGGACCCGGCCGAACCCGTCTCCATCGACCGGCTACACGGGGACGTGCAGTTCGATCACGTGGGTTTCGCCTACCGTGATGGCGAGGCGGTGCTGCGCGACATCACCGTGCGCATTCCGGCCGGCACCGTCTGCGCCCTGGTGGGACCGAGCGGCGCGGGCAAGAGCACGTTCGCGAGCCTGGTTCCGCGCTTCTTTGACGCGACGTCCGGGGCCGTTCGCATTGACGGCCACGACGTCCGCTCCTTCCGCCTGCAGGACCTGCGCCGACAGGTCGCGATCGTCTCGCAGGAGCCCGTGCTCTTCAACGACACGATCTTCAACAACCTCCTGATCGGGCGCGCGGACGCGACCCGAGAGCAGGTCGAGCAGGCTGCGCGCGACGCCTCGGCCTACCCCTTCATCCGGGATCTGCCGCAGGGCTTCGAGACGATGGTCGGCGAACGCGGCGCGCAGCTTTCAGGCGGCCAACGGCAGCGAATCGCGTTGGCGCGGGCTTTTCTCCGGCAGGCACCGATCCTCGTGCTGGATGAGGCGACAAGCGCGCTGGATAGTGAAAGCGAATCGGCCGTGCAAGAGGCGCTGCGTCGGCTCATGATCGGCCGCACCGTCCTGATCATCGCCCACCGCTTTTCGACAATTCGCGACGCCTCGATGATCCTCGTGTTCGAACAGGGGCGCATTGTTGCCCAGGGTTCACACGGCGAACTCTACGAAAACACCCCGTTGTACCGGAATTTGTACGACCGGCAGCTGGCCTGAGCTGCACGCACTTCTTGGCCGCGGTTAGCTGCGGCGGCGTTCCGTTCCCACGTGGCGCATCAACGCGTCGAGCCGTTCGATCACGTCGGCCGTCTCGATCAGGTCCATGCCGCCCGGCACCGGTTCTGACCAACGCAACTCGGACGCCGGCCTCCCCAGAAAACGCCGGGCGGCCGCGTCGCGTCGGTCGACGCACCATTGCGCATCCACTGCCGGACCGGTCCGGCGGACGTTGCTCACGCCGTATAATCCGATCACCGGAGTCCCCACAGCCGTCGCCAGATGCACCGGCCCCGAGTCTGGACTGATCAACGCCGTCGACCGCTTCAGCACCGCCAACAACTGCGCCAACGTCGTGCGTCCCACCAGGTCGATGACCGGCCGGCCCAGCGCCTGCGCGACGACCCGACTCATGGCACGTTCTCGTTCGGCCGGGCCGCCGCACAGCACCACTTGCAACCCGTGTGTATCCATCGCATGCCGCGCCACGGCGGCGTAGCGCTCGGGTTGCCAGTCCCGCACCGCGCGGCTGGCGCAGCCATTCACCGCGAGAATGGGACGGTCACCGGCGATCGCCTGTTCGACCCACGCCAGAGCCTCGGCTGGCAGCGCGAGGTCCCAGCGGGGCGCGCGCGGCTGGGCACCGAGCGCCAAAGGAAAGCGCATCAGCCCGTCGAGCACGTGTTCACCCGGTGGCGCGGCCGGCGGGACCTGCTGGTTGACGACCCAGCTGTGACCTTCCTTGGCGCGGACCGAATCGAAACCCCAGCGCCGACGAGCGGGCACGCCCAGGCTCAGCAGGTTGGCCCGGAAGGCGATCTGCATGTGCAGCAGTTCGTCGAAGGGTTTCCCGCGGAAAAGCCGGCGCAGGCGCAGCAGCTCGTGCAGGGGGCGGCGTTTGTCCACCACGACCACTTCGATCTCCGGAACCAAGGCTGCCACCGCCGCCTCAATCCGCCCCACGATCCACGTCAGGTGCGCCTCCGGAAAGGTGTCCTGCAGGCGCCGCACGACCGCGACCGTGTGCGCGACATCCCCAATCGCGGACAGACGAAGAATACAGATTCGTCGGTGAGTCGTTCGCGCCGCTGGAGATGGCATGATAATTCTTGCGGACGGGGCAATTCGCCGAAATCTGCCCCACTGTCGAGGGGAACCCGCCTATCGCCCCTCCATCGATGCCCGTCCAGTTTCTCCACTTTCCTTCCGGCGCCGCTCTGTTCGACCCCGACAAAGTGAGCCCGGGCGCGCTCTCCGCCTTGATCAAACGCGGACTCGCGGCCTCGA
Organism: Verrucomicrobiota bacterium; assembly: GCA_023386835.1. Lineage (GTDB taxonomy): Bacteria > Verrucomicrobiota > Verrucomicrobiia > Opitutales > Opitutaceae > Actomonas. The sequence goes on along the minus strand of JAEWIY010000018.1, from coordinate 54,614 downwards.
GCACTCCGTTGGGCGATGTGGCAGGTCGAGGTGGCGTCGGCTTGATCCAACAGGCGAGTCGCTCCTGGGTTTGGCGGCATAACCGACGCGGCGGCTGGTGTGGCCGCGTGGTGCGCGATTCGTATGTCTGGCTGGGCGCGGCGCGCACGCGGGCTTTTCGCGAATGGCGGCTGTTGCAACACCTGCACGGGCTCGGCCTGCCGGTGCCCACCCCGGTCGCGGCCGTGTACGAGCGCCGCGGACTCGTTTATCGTTCGGACTTGATCACCGGTCACCTTCCCGGAACCCGCTCGCTCGCGTCCCAGCTTCAGGACGGACCGGTGCCCCTGCCGCTCTGGCGCGCCGTCGGCGCCTGTGTGCGCTCGTTTCACCAACACGGCATCTACCACGCCGATCTGAACGCGCATAACATCCTGATCGATCGCGAGGAGCAGGTCTATCTAATCGACTTCGATCGGGGCGCGATCCGCCGACCGGGCATGTGGATCGAGTCCAACTGGTCCCGGCTCAAGCGTTCCCTGCACAAGGTGACCCGTGCGCTTCCGGCTGACCGGTTTGGCGAGACTGAGTGGCTGGCGCTGCGTCACGGCTAAAACGCGAACGCGGCCGTTCGCGGCCAGACGCAGCGACACTCGTTGCCCCTTTCGCGGCTTAGCCACGGATCTGGGAGCGAGGACGAAACGAATTTCCGTGCGCCAGAGGCTGCTCCCCACGCAATAATGCGGCCGCCTTTTTGTTTGCATGCCTGACTCCGCCGAAGCCGCGCCCCGCATCCTCGTCATCCGTCGCCGCTACCTCGGGGATGTCATCCTCCTCAGCTCGTTCCTGCGCAACCTTCGCCAACACTGGCCCCACGCCCGGCTGGTGCTTCTCGTTGACCAAGCCTACCTCGGCGGAGCCGCGTTGCTTGGCGAACTGGACGAGATCGTCACCTTTCCGCGACGGGCGTCGGAATGGTGGTCGTTTATCCGACGGCTCCGGCGAGAGCGCTTCACGCACGTGCTGGATGCCGATAATCGCGACAAGACGGCGTTGTTCACTTGGCTGAGCGGTGCGCCGGTGCGCGTGACATTCGACCGCGGCGCGCACCCGAAATTTCCGTTTCGGCACCCTTGGGTTTACACCGACGCTGCCCGCATGACGCCGGAGTGGTACGACACTCACCACATCACCGAGATTTACGACGCGTTGCTGGCGCCTGTCGGGGTGCCGGTGACCACCACCGTGCCGCGGTTCCGACTGCGACAGGCCGAAGTGGAAGCAATGCAGCGACTGGTCGGTGGCGCCGGTGGAAACAAACTCGTTGTGCATCCGGGCAGCCGGAGCGCGTATCGGCGCTGGCCGGCGGAACGGTTTGCGGAAGTTTGCGACCGACTGCAGGACGAACGCGGCACCCAGATCTTCCTTGTCGGTGGTCGGGCTGAGCGTGCGTTCATCGAAGAGATCCGCTCACACACCAACACCCACGTGGTCTGGATTGATCGGGACCTGAGTGTGCCGGAACTGGCGGCCCTGTTTGCCCAGTTTCCCGTGCTGCTCTGTCATGACAGCGGCCCCATGCACCTCGCTGCCGGGGTGGGAACGCAGGTGGTGGCGCTTTACGGCTCCCAAAACGCCACGGTCTGGCGTCCGATCGGCGACGGCCACGTCCTCCTCCAGACGGAGCTGCCCTGCTCCTGTTTCCCGGCATCCGAGCTGCCGGGTCCGTGCGTGAAGGAGGACTCGTACTTCAGCTACTGCGTGCGCAAGATCGGGGTCGATCCCGTGTATCAGGCCGTGAGCGCAAAATTGCCCGCCGCGGTTTGAGCTGCTCAGCCCCTTGTTCATCGCTTCACCATGGCGGATCCACTGCCGGTGTCGGTTGTAATCGTTGCGCGCAACGAGGCGCATAACCTGCCCCGTTGCCTGGGAAGCGTGGCGGGCTGGACGGCGGAGCAGGTCGTGGCCCTCAACGGCTGCACCGACGACAGCGCGGCCGTGGCCACCCGGGCCGGCGCACGGGTGGTTGAAGTGCCGTGGCGGGGATTCCGGGACACCAAAAACGCCGCCGTCGGCCTCGCCCGATACGATTGGGTGCTGTGCCTGGACGCCGATGAGGCCGTCTCACCCGAGCTTCGGGCCGCGCTCCAGAGCTTCTTCGCCGAGCAGGCGCATCATCGCTTCGCCGGCGCGCGTTTTCCGCGCAAAGTGTGGTTTCTTGGCCGCTGGATTACCCACGGCGACTGGTACCCCGATCTGAGCCTGCGACTGATGGACCGGCGACGCGGTCGCTGGGGAGGCGACGCTTTCGTGCATGAAAAGATCGAGTGCGACGGTCCGGTCGCGACGCTGCCGGGCGACCTCCTGCACTATTCGTTTCCCACCCTTTCGAGCCACGTCGCCAAGATCAACCCGTTCGCCGACCTCTTTGTGCAGGCGCAACGAGCCCGCCAGCGGCGGTTTAGCCTCGGCGCGGCTGTCTTTCGCCCGTGGTGGCGGTTTTTCCGCGCGTACGTCCTGCGCCGCGGCTTCCTCGACGGGTATCCCGGGTTCTACATCGCCGTGGCGACGGCGTTTGGCACGTTCGTGCGCTACAGTCGGTTGTACGAAGCGGAACGGGCGCCGCAAACGATCACGCCGGTCGACCAACCACCGGACTAGTCAGACGGTGGCGGAACGGGGTTGCACCTGCCCTTCGCTGACGGAAGCCTGATCGGACGACCTGCGTGAGCGCCAAAGACAAGGAACCCTTTCAGTTCAGCCGACTGGCCGAGGAACTCATCGGCGACCTGCGGGGTGTACCCTCCGAAATCCCGGCGAAACAACGCAAACGAGTCACAAAACCGCTGGCGGACCTCGTGGAGGACCTGCTGGCCAAACACCAGATAGGCCGCGCCTCTCCCGAGCAGGCTATTCGTGACCGCTGGTCCGAGGTGGTTGGACCCGCCAATGCCCACTACTCCCACGCCGTGGCGATCGATGGACGCGGCAAGCTTGTGGTGATTGCACAACATGCGGTGGTTCGGCAGGAACTGAGCTTGCATCGGCGCACCATTGTCGGGCGAATCCAGGAGATTCCGGGGTGCGGTCACGTGCGGGATCTGCTCATTCGCGCAGGTTGACGATTTATTGCCGCAGCCGCGGAAAAATCGGCTTGCCGCCCCAATACCCCTCCGGGATGCTCCGCACTTGCGTTAGTGGAATCCCGTCGGTTTCGGGATCCCACCATGGCTGGTCCCGCCCCCGCGGGATTGGAACGGTGGCACCGGCTAACGCTGTGGTTTCGGCCGCAGCGGAGGCGGGTGGCACGGGGCCTGCGAAGGTCCCCTACAGTCGTGCCTCATCTCACCACAAACCAAATGTCTACCGTCGCTAAACCCGAAATCATCGCCGAATTCAAAACCCACGACAAGGATACCGGTTCGTCCGAAGTCCAGATCGCGCTCCTGACCGCTCGCATCAATCATTTGACCGAGCACCTGCGGACGCATCGGAAGGACTTCCACAGCCGCCGCGGTCTTCTTCAAATGGCCTCCCGGCGCCGCAAGCTGCTCGACTACGTCAAGCGGCATGATCTGGCGAAGTACCAGGACCTGCTGAAGAAGCTGAACCTCCGCAAGTAACCCTTTTGGCAAGACGGGCGATCCGATCCGCGGATCGCCCGTTGTCTTTTTGGACGTTCGTTTCACGACTGGGACATTTCCGCTTGTTGCCGCCGACACGGATCGGTGGGCGCCAAACGGAAATCTCTCGTCGGTGACGAGGATTGCCCAGCTGGTTACCAGCGACTTCCCCTTAGGGGTGGTCCCGACCTCACGTTCGTGAGGCTCCACCGATCCGGCGTCACGCCGGTCACCGCCCCAAACCCCGAACGATTCGTCGCGTGGCCGCGAATCGTCCGCCGTCCGAGGCCCGCACAGCTATCGAATAGATGAATAACAAACAAACCGTCGAGGTCCCGGGTACGGGCCTCAAGTTCACCACCGGTGACATGGCCAAGTTCGCTAATGGCGCCGTCACCGTCTCCTTGGGCGAAACCAACGTGTTCGTGTCCGCCGTTGCGGCCACGACGATGAAGCCCGGGCAGGATTTCTTCCCGCTGACCGTCGATTACCGTGAGAAGTACTCCGCTGCCGGCCGCTTCCCCGGCGGCTATTTCAAGCGCGAAGGTCGCCCCTCCGAGAAGGAAATCCTGACGTCGCGTCTCTGCGACCGTCCCTGCCGTCCCCTCTTCCCGGAAGGGTTCCTGAACGAGGTCCAGATCATCGGTCTGCTCCTGTCGGCCGACCAGCTCAACGAGGCCGACATCCTCATGGTGAACGGCGCCTCGGCCGCGCTCGCGATCTCCGACATTCCGTGGAGCGGCCCGATCGGCTGCGTGCGCGTCGCCGAGATCGACGGCCAGTTCGTCGCCAACCCGACGATCGAGCAAATGTTCTCGTCCTCGCTGGACCTGATCTTCGTCGGCACCGAAAAGGACATGCTGATGATCGAAGGCTCCGCGGACCAGATCCCGGAAGAGCGCTTCATCGAAGCCCTCGAGTTCGCCCACCAGGCGATCCAGCCGATCATCAACACGATCAAGGAACTCGCGGCCAAGGTCGGCAAACCCAAGGCGCAGTTCGAACTCGTCAAGGCCAGCCCGGAAGCGCGCGCCATCATCGAGCGCGTCGTTGGCCCCAAGATCAGCGAAGCGATCTTCGGCCACGAGAAGCAGATCCGCTCGGCCAAGGTCAAGGCGCTGAAGGAAGAGGCCAAGGCCGCCCTGCTCGCCGAGCTCGGCGAAGGCAAGTTCACTGACGCCGACCTGGCCGTCACCTTCGAAGACCTGCAGTACAAGGCTTACCGCCAGACCGTGCTCGAGCGCGGTGTGCGCGCCGACGGCCGCGACGCCAAGGCCCTCCGCCCGATCGCCGCGGAAGTCGGTCTCCTGCCCCGCGTCCACGGCTCCGCGCTGTTCCAGCGCGGTGACACGCAAGGTCTGGTCGTCACGACCCTCGGTCCGACCAAGGAAGCCCAGGACATGGACGGCCTCACCGGCGGTGCGACCTCCAAGTCGTTCATGCTTCACTACAACATGCCGCCCTTCACGGTCGGCGAGACCGGCCGTTTCGGTGGCCAGAGCCGCCGCGAAATCGGCCACGGTGCCCTGGCCGAGCGCTCGCTCGTGCCGGTGCTGCCCCCCGAGGACGTCTTCCCGTACTCCATTCGCGTGGTCTCCGAGATCATGGCCTCCAACGGCTCGACCTCGATGGCCTCGATCTGCGGTGGCTGTCTCTCCCTGATGGACGCCGGTGTGCCGATCATCGCTCCGGTGGCGGGCATCTCCTGTGGCCTCATGACCGCCAATGCCGAGGATGGCTCGATCAGCAAGTGGGTCACGATCACCGACATTCTCGGTGAGGAAGACCACTTCGGCGACATGGACTTCAAGCTCGCCGGTACCACGAAGGGCATCACGGGCTTCCAACTCGACCTGAAGATCAACGGCCTGCCGTTTGAGATCGCGAAGACCGCGATCTTCCAGGCCCGCGACGCTCGAATCGAGATCCTCAAGGCCATGCTCGCCGCGCTGCCCGCTCCCCGCAAGGAGCTCAGCACCTTCGCGCCGCGCATCCAGACGATCCAGATCGATCCGGAAAAGATCGGCCTGCTCATCGGCCCTGGTGGCAAGACGATCCGTCGCATCGTCGAGACGACGGGTGCGCAGATCGACATCGCGGACGACGATTCCGGCAAGGTGTTCATCTACTCGAACAACGCGGATTCGATGAACCGCGCGGTCCAGGAAATCGACGCCCTCTGCGGCGGCGGCGCCCAGATCGAGATCGGCAAGATCTACACTGGCCGCGTCACCGGCACGAAGGAGTTCGGCGCGTTTGTCGAGTGCCTGCCGGGCAAGGAAGGCCTCTGCCACATCTCCGAGCTGGCCGACTTCCGCGTGCGCCGCACAGAGGACGTCGTCAAGGTCGGCGACTCGATCACGGTCAAGTGCATCGGCATTGACGAGAAGTCCGGCAAGGTCCGCCTCTCGCGCAAAGCCGCGATGAAGGACCTCGAGGCGCAGAACCCGCCGGCCGCCGCTCCCGCAGCCGCCCCGGCCGACACGCAGCCCGGCGCCGCCGAGTAACGCTCGCCTGCCCCCCGATCCGGCACATCGCCGGTATTCACGAAGCCGCGACTACCCGTCGCGGCTTTTTTATGCCCAAGCCACCGGGCGACGTGCGGCCCGCCCGCTGAGATTCGGGGCCGGGCGAAAGCCAGGGATTCCCGCGAGAGTTCGCCCCCGCGTATTCAGATCTTGATGACGATTTTGCCGAACTGGCCGGCGCGTTCCATCAGGTCGAACGCCTCCGCCGCCCGCTCGAACGGGAAAACTTCACTGATCACCGGGCGGATCTGGTTGCGGGAAACAAATTCAAGCAGCGCGCTCCAGTCGCGCGGGCTGCCCATGGTCGATCCCAGCAGGCTCAGCTGCCGCCAGAAGACTTTACGCATCGGCAGGATCGGAGGATTGCCACGCGTGGCGCCGTAAAACGCCACTCGCCCGCCGGGAGCCGCCAGGTCCAGCAGATGCTCGAAGCCCGGCCCGCCGGCGCCGTCGATGATGACGTCAAACAGCCCGGGATCGCTGGCCGCGGCTTTGGCCCAGTCGGTCTGCGTGTAGTTGAATCCGGCCTTCGCGCCGAGTTGCACTGCGCGCTCGATCTTCTCCGGACTGCTGGAGGTCACCCAAACCTGCGCGCCCTGCGCGACCGCATACTGCAGCGCAAAAACCGCCACCCCACCACCGATACCGCTGATGAGAACGCGCTCCTGCGGCTTCAGTTGCGCCCGTGAAATCAGCGCCCGAAACGCCGTCAGACCGGCCAGCGGCAGCGCTGCCGCCTCCTCCCACGAGAGATGCGCCGGCTTGGGCGAAACCTGCGACGCCGGCACCACCACGCGTTCCGCCAGCGTGCCGTTCTGCGGCAGGCCGAGAATCGAGAAGTTCGGTCCCTGCGCGCCCTCGTCGATGCCCCAGCGCAACGCGGGATTGATGATCACCTCGTCTCCGACACACGAAGCTCCCACCGCCGATCCAGCGGCCTCGATCACGCCGGCGCCATCGGCACACGGGATGATGGGAAACTTCAGCCCGGCATACTGCCCCGTTTTGATCCACACATCGCGGTGGTTCAGCGCGGCGGCGTGCACCCGCACGACGACCTCGTCGGCCCCGGGCTCAGGTGCCGGCACATCGACCACTTCCAACTGATTAACGGCGGAGAGTTGAACAGCACGCATGTGAAATGGGATCGAACGAACGAGTCCCTAAGAAGGGCTTATTCGACCCGTCTGCAACCCCGGCCCTGCATTGGTCTCCACGCCCGGTCGTGGCGCAAAATCTTCGGCCTTGTTCGTCCTGCCTTTCCCGCTGCTACTCAACCACGCGTGCTCCTGGCGTTCCACAAGCCGTACGGCATCCTCTCACAGTTTACTCCCGAGCCGGGATCCCGCTGGGGCACGCTGGCGGGTTTCGGTTTTCCACCGCAGGTTTACCCGCTTGGCCGGCTTGATGCGGATTCGGAGGGTTTGTTGCTGCTGAGCGATGAACGCGGGCTCAACACCCGCTTGCTTGATCCGGCGCACGGTCATCGGCGCGAGTACTGGGCCCAAGTCGAAGGCGTGCCCAATGAAGACGCGCTGCAACGGCTGCGCCGCGGCGTCGTCCTTCAGGATTACCGAACCCGTCCCGGCGGAGCTGTTCTCCTCACACCACCACCCGCCTGGCCGCCTCGTGAGCCACCGATTCGCGTTCGCAAGACCGTGCCCGACTCATGGCTGTCGCTGGAGCTGATGGAGGGCAAGAACCGACAGGTCCGCCGCATGACGGCGGCGATCGGTCATCCCACGCTTCGGCTGATTCGCGTCCGGATCGGGCAGCTGTCGCTCCCGAAACTCGCGCTCGCGAGCGGCCGCTGGCGCGAGCTGACACCTGCAGAGCGGCAAAGCGTGTTCGCCTGAGACGACACCCACGCGTGCGCGAACTCAGGCCTTCGGCCAAGGGCCGGTGATGGCGAGCGTGTAGCCGGGACGCTGGACGTTGACGAAAAGGGTGCTTCCGTCGGGTGAGAAGCAGGCTCCCGCCAGCTCGACCTCCTCTTCCTCCATCTCGGCCAGGACGTAGAAACCGCCCTCCGGAGTCACCCCGACCAGGCGACAATGCCCGCTGGTATCCTCACAAAGGATCAGGTCACCCCAGGGCGCCACCGTGACGTTGTCGCAGTTGCGCAACAGCTCCGTGTCGTTCGGCTCCGCGAAGAGTTCCAGGAAGCCCGGCTGCTCACCTTCCCGCTCCGTTCCTTCGTAGGGACTCGGCTGATACCGAAAGATCTGCCCGAACGTCTTGCGCCCGCCATTCGTCATCGCGAAGTACGCCGAGTCGCGCCCCCACCACGCGCCTTCTCCGCGCGCGAAGACGGCGGCACCGGCGGCCGCTCCCCGCTTCCGCAGGGTGTTCTGCGGATCCTCCACGTCGTCGAGGTCGACCCACTCCACCGGCTGCGGCTCGCCGATCGGGAATTCCTCCATGCCCGGCCAGTTCCGCGTATCCGCCCGTCGGTTGCCACGCAGCTTCAAGGCCTGCAGGCGCCCGCCCTCCGCGAGCCGGCCCGGGGTCTTGGGTACAAATCGGTACAACAGACCGTCACCGAGATCCTCGGTCTCGTAAACGCAGCCTGAGCGTGGATCGACCGCCACGGCCTCATGGCGAAAGCGGCCCATCGCCTTCAGCGGCACCGGGTCCACTAGGCCAGGCTCGGTTGATGGTGTAACCTCAAAATTGAACCCGTGCGCCTTCTCCGCGTCAGGCTCCGGCTCGAGGTTGACCTCCTCACAGGTGATCCACGTGCCCCACGGAGTTGGCCCACCTGCACAATTGCGCTGGGTGCCAACGAGGCTGAGGAAATGCCGCTCCAGTTTCTGCGACCGCGGGTCGAAGACGAGCGTGGTCGTTCCGCCGAGGCACGGCAGCACACCGCCGCCCCGATCATAGATCCGGTCCGCCGGCACGCGGTCCAGGCGCTCCGCGTTGCGACCGAAGGGGCTGTCCTTCACCCAGGCGCTTTCGAGTTCGTGGTTGCGGACGAGGATGACCCGGCCATCCGGCCCGGCAAAGGCAGCCATGCCGTCGTGCCGTCCAGGCACCAGGAGGCCGTCGTCCATCTCCTCGCCATGATATGAGAACGCGACGCTGTGAAATCCCTGCGGCAGTCGCATCTTCCCGGCACCGGACACACTTAACGGACCAAAACCGGCGGCGCGGCGACTGGAGGACTTCTGCGCGAAGGCCGGATGAACCAAGGCCCGCAGTCCCATAAAGCCCGCACCATACAGACCCGCCGCTCGCAGGAATTCACGTCGAGTCGTCATGCGGCGCAGGCTGGGCTGCTAGAACAGCCAAGTCAAAAGCTCTCGCAGCGAAGTGCGGACACAAGACTCCTTTGCGCTCAAACGCCTTGAGTGTCCAAAGCGACGAGCACGGACAGCGCGGCGACAATCAGAACAATCGTTGTCATGATTAAAGAGAACCGCCCGGCCGAGAGCGCCGGGCGGGTTGGGACGGCACGCGAACTAAGCCGCGTGCAATGTCGGATAATCGGTATAGCCTTGCGACCCGTTGCCGTAGTACGTGGCCGGGTTCGGTTCGTTTAGAGGCAGCCCGTGGAAGAGCCGGTGCGGCAGGTCAGGGTTCGCGATGAACAACTGCCCCCAGGATGCGGCATCCGCTTCGCCGCGCCGGAGCAGCGCTTCGGCAACCGTACGAGTCAGCCCCTGGTTCGCGATCACGGGCCCACCGAAGGCCTGCTTGAGTTGCGGCAGCAGACGCGGCTCCTCCTGGCTTTCGCGCACGAAGAGAAACGCGAGTTCGCGACGGCCCAGTTCGCGGGCGAGATAACCAAAGGTCGCCGCCGGATTCGAATCGGCCATGCTGTGCGAATCACCGCGCGGCGCGATGTGGAAGCCCACCCGCCCCGCACCCCAGACCGAAACCGCCGCATCCGCCACCTCCAAAGCGAGTCGGGCCCGGTTCTCCACCGAACCACCGTACTCGTCCGTACGGTGGTTCGTGCCATCCTGCAGGAATTGATCGATCAGGTAGCCGTTCGCGCCGTGGATTTCGACACCATCAAAACCGGCGCGCTGCGCAGACTCGGCACCCAAACGAAATGCCGCGACGATCCCAGGGATCTCTTCACGCTCCAACGGACGCGGCACCACATACGGCCGCTTCGGCCGCAGCAGACTCACGTGCCCCTCTGGCGCAATTGCGGACGGAGCCACCGGAGTCGCGCCGCCGAGCAGGTCCGGATGCGACACCCGGCCCACGTGCCAGAGTTGAAGGAACAGCCTCCCGCCAGCCGCATGCACGGCGTCCGTGACCCGGCGCCAGCCGGCCACCTGTTCGGGCGTCCATATACCCGGCGTATTCGGGTATCCGATACCCTGTGGTGTCACGACCGTCGCCTCGGTGAGGATGAGCCCGGCCGAGGCTCGTTGCACGTAATACTCCACCATCAGGTCCGTCGGGACGCGACCCGCTCCGGCGCGAGTGCGCGTGAGCGGGGCCATGATGACGCGATTGGGAGCGACGACTTCGCCGAGGCGGACGGGGGTCGAAAGCAGGAGTTCAGTCTTCATGAGGACAAGGTGCGCTCAGGCCGCAAACGGAACGGTCCGAAGGTGAGAGCGGATTGCCTCCGCGGATTGCAAGCCGACGATCTGGTCAACCACGCTGCCATCACGGAAGAGCGCCAAGGTCGGAAGCGCCCGGATGCCGTAGCGGCTCGCCAGCTCCGGCTCGGCGTCGACGTCGACCTTGGCGATCACCAGTCGATCTCCTTCCACTTCGGCGACCTTCTCGAGGATTGGAGCGAGCGCTTTGCACGGGCCGCACCAGGCGGCCCAGAAATCAACCAGGACCAGACGCTCGCGCGAGGCGGCGAGCACTTGGTCCGCAAATGACTCGGTCGTGACGGAGACAATGGCAGCGGAGTTCGACATGATAGTTGACTGGTTGTCTACTAACGGCCCGAGCGCAAGCAACGCCCTTTATTTTTCTGCGAAAACCTTCGTTAAGCTGCGGACGCCCGGGCCGCCCCCTGAACGTGCTCGATCACCCGCTGCGGCAGTTCGCGCAGCAGGTCGATGTCGTTGGTGAGTCGCGCTTGAGCGACTAAACCCGAAAAGTAAGCCAAAGCGCAGCGAGCCCGGCCCGAGGTGTCCCCCGGGGGGATGACACCGTCTGCCTGCCCGTCCCGAATTGCGCTTTCCCAATATCGCCTCTCCCGCTCGAGGATCTCCACGACCTTCCCCCGAATCGACGGATCCTGCGTGCAGATTTCCGAACCCAGACAGCACAGCCGACAACCCAGAACCTGACCCGTCTGCTGCTGCACTTCCCGCTGCGTTTGGTAAGTGTGCTCACATTTCGCCCGGATCCGGTCGAGCGGCGCCGCGGACGGAGAGAAGATCCTGTCCATCACCGGCTTAAGTTGCTGCCAGTACCGCTCCAGCGCCTCCACTGCCAGCTCGGACTTCGAAGCGAAGAAGTAATAAAAACTGCCCTTTTTCACGTTGGCGCGCCGGCAAATGTCATCGATGGAGACGGCGCCGTAGCTCTCCTCCCACATCAGGGCGAGTGCGGCGTCCATCAGCCGTTCGTTGGCGTTGCTGGTGCGTCCCATGTTTAGGCAGGATAGTTTACCGGACAGTCAAATCAAGCGTAGGGGCGTTTTCATTCCCTGCTCTACTGGGATCGGCCGGCGTCGGATTCCCTTTACCGACGCCGACCAACGAGCGCTCCAGTCCACTTGGCACGAGAGCGCTTTAAGTCCGCTCACCGACCGGTCGGGCTGACCAGCGCCCGGCCAGCCAGCCGCACAGGATGAGCTGCAGCGGATGGTAAATCATGATCGGCAGCAGGATCAGGCCGACGCCGGGGTGGCCTGCAAAGATGATCTGCGCCATCGGCACGCCGGAAGCCAGGGTCTTCTTGGATCCGCAGAACATCGCCGCGATCGAATCCTCCATCGGAAAGTGCAACCCGCGGCAGATCGCCCGCACGGTGGCGAGCACAGCGAAGAAAATTGCTCCGGCCCCCGCCACGGTCAGCGCCACCGTTCCCCACCCGTGGCTGCTCCAGACGCCATTCTGGAACGAGTCGGCGAACGAGGTGTAAACCAGCACCAGGATCGTCGCGCGATCCACTTTTCCGATACGCGCTTTGTGTTTCCCGACCAAGGCGCCGATCAGCGGCCGGGCGACCTGCCCCAGCACAAACGGAGCGAGCAGCCATTTCACCAGGTCCCAGACCACATCGGCCAGAGGAAGCGCGTGGCTGCCGGCCTTCAGCACCAGCCCGAGCCAGAGTGGCGTGAGAAAGATGCCGAGCAGGCTCGACAGCGTGGCGTTGAACACCGCCACCGGCACGTTGCCGCGCGCCGCCGCCGTCAGCGCGACAGATGATGACACGGTGGATGGCAGGACACAGAGGTAAAAGTAACCCAGCCGCAGGTCGGCGCTGAGCCAGGGTGACGTCGCCGCCCAGATCACCAATCCGACCAGCGGAAACAGCAGGAACGTGCACAGCTGGATCACCAGGTGCACCCGCCACTGCAGGGTTCCGGCGCGCAACGCTGCCAGCGGCAACGAGGCGCCGTGCAGGAAGAAGATCACCGCGATGCCCAGTTTGTTCAGCACCTCGGGATGCATCCAACCGCCGCTCGCTCCAGCGTCTGGATACAACCACGCCAGCGCGACCGCGCCCGCCATGCCCCACATGAACCAATCCAGCTTGAACTTCATCACGACAGCAGCGACGGCCTTGGCAGCCAGTCAGCCTTTTTTTCCTCCGAACCGGTTGCGCAGCAGCAGGCTCATCTGTTCGCGGCCTTCGATGCGCAGAATCCACAACACCGCCCCGTAAACCGCCGCGGCAAACGGAATCAGGCCGCCCAACGCCATCCAGTCACCGGTTCGCCCATACACCCGGAGCACCTGCCAGCCCACGAGCACAACGCCGGACAGCACGGCGGTACCAATCAGAATCTTCACCACGTCCCGCCACAGGGGCAGGAACTGCAGGAGCGGAAGTTTCTTCGTCAGCTGCAGCTGCAACAAGGCCGTCTGGACGAGCACGGCCAGCGTGCTGGCGAGCGCCAGACCCGCCGCGCCCAGGCGCCGCATCAGGACCACGCTGAAAACCACGTTCAGCACGAAGCTGACGGTCGCGACCTTCACCGGCGTGCGCGTGTCTTTGACCGCGTAGAAGGCGCGCGTCATCAGGCTGACGATCGAAAAGAACGGCATGCCGAGCGCAAACGCCGCCAGCAGCGGCACCATCATCTGCGTATCACCCGCGTCGAATTGCCCGCGCTGAAACAGGATCCGCACGATCGGTTCACTCAACAGCGCCAGCCCCGCCGCCGCCGGCACGTTGATCGCCAGGATGAGCCGGATGCCGAGGCGATAGTCGTCCCGCATGCTGACGAAGTTTCGCGCGGCGGCATGTTGCGCGATCAACGGATAGATGACGGTCGACACGGCGATCGCGAACACTCCAATCGGCAGCTCCATCAGCCGATTGGCGTAGAAGAGGGCCGCAGCCGCCGAGTCATTCAGCGCCATTGCGAGCATCTGCGCGACGAAGAGGTTGATCTGGTAAATCGCCGTGCCCCACAGCCCCGGCGCCATCAGGCGCGCGATTTCCCGCACCCCACTCGATCGCGTCAGATCGAAGCGCGGCCGCCAGCCCAGTCGCAGCAACACACCGGCGGGCACCGCCATCTGCAAAAATCCGCCGACCAGCACACCCGCACAGAGCCAGCGCATTCGACCTTCCGCTGTCTCCGCCAACTGGAGACCGGCGAGCCCGAGCGCGGCAATCATGCTGACGTTGAGCCAGATTGGCGACAGGGCCGGTTCGGTGAAGCGCTGCAGCACGTTGAGCATCGCGCTGAACACCGCCGCCAGACAGACGAACAAGAGGTAAGGGAAGAGCCAGACCGCGAGATCGGCGCTGACATACCAGCGCTCCTCCAACCCCGGCCACCACCGCGCCTGGCTCGCGAGCAGCATCGCCACACCCACGATCGTTCCACAGACCACACAAAGCCAGCTCGCCACCTGGCTCATCAATTCGAACGCCGCCGGTCGCCCCGCCTTCTGCAGCGAATCCTGCAGCGTCGGCACGAGCGCCGCCGTCAACGAACCCTCGCCAAGCAGCCGTCGGAACAAATTGGGGACACGGAAGGCTGTCACGAATGCCGAGGCCAGCGCGGTGGTGCCAAACACGGCCGCGCTCAACTGGTCGCGGATCAGCCCAAGGACACGCGACACCACGGTCAGGCCCGCCACCATGCCGATGTTCCGGAGCTTCTTGGACACGCGCGTTGTTTTTCGGGTCGGCCACCCTCGCTTACAAGTCATTACCGGTGGCCGGCATTGACGCTGCTGCCGTGCAAACGCAGCGTGCACCCGAACTATGCCGCTGATTCCGAAGCTCACGGCCAAACTTCAACGTCATCCGAAACGCGTCGCCTTTGCGGAGGGCACCGACGCCCGTATTTTGCAAGCGGCGCGACAATGGGTCACCCGGCGGATGGGCGTACCGGTGCTGTTGGGAGATCGCACGGAGATCAAGGCCCAGGCGGCCCGTCTCGACATCAACCTGGAAGGGATGCGCCTGATTGAGCCCTCCCGGAGCGAGGACTTTGAGCTCTTTGTTGCACAACTCGCGGAGCAGCGCCGGTCCCGCGGCCTCACGCCGGATCAGGCGCGTCAGGCCATGCGCGACAACAGCACGTTTGCCACGATGATGCTGGCCGCCGGGCAAGTCGACGCGCTCGTCGGCGGCGCCAGTCAATCGGCCTCGAGCGCCCTGCGCCCCCTGTTCCAAATCATCCCGCGCCTCGAGCACGTGCGCACCGCGTCGTCGTTGATGATCCTGGATTTTGATGAGCAGAAAGTCGGCAGCGACGGTTCGCTCTTCCTCACGGATTGCGGCGTGATTCCGGAGCCCACCGCCGAGCAGTTGGCGGACATCGCGCTTTCCACCGCGTTAATCGCGCAGCATCTGACCAATGAGCGGCCGCGTGTCGCGATGCTCAGTTACGCGTCGCGCGGCACCTCGAACCACCCTGCTCTGCTGAAGGTGCGCCACGCCACCGAGCTGGCCCGCCAGCGCGCACAATCCCAGGGGCTCGAGTTGGAGATTGATGGTGAATTGCAGGTCGACGCCGCCCTCGACCTCACCGTCGCACGAGCCAAGAAGGTCGACAGCCCCGTCGCCGGCCGGGCCAACGTGCTGGTGTTTCCCGACCTCAACAGCGCCAACATCGGGTATAAACTTGTTCAATACCTCGCCGGCGCGAATACGTTTGGCCAGATCATCACCGGTCTGACCAAACCGGCGGCTGAGATCAGTCGTGGGGCCAGTGCTCACGATGTTTTTGGCGCCGCCGCGGTCGTGGGCGCGCAGGCAATCGACCGTCGGTTGCTGTATGGCACCGCCTGAGTGACCCGACGTCTATGCGCCACGCCAGCTGAGTTCCTCGCGCCTGCGGTTCTGAACCGGCTGATCCTTCTTCGCGCCTCTTTCCTTCTCCCTTCCCGTGCCCACTCCGCAGATCGCCAACCCATTCGAACTGCCGCCGTTGCCGCTGCTCACGAAGCCCACGAATCACGTCACGAAACGGCTGTTCGTGGCGGCGACCCGGATGAATGACGGCAAGACTACCACGTGCCTCGGCCTCTTTGCCGCGTTGCAGGCCATCTTCCCGCGAATGGGTTTCATCAAGCCCATCGGCCAGCGCTTCATCGAGGTCGGAGGCCACAAGATCGATGAGGATTCGGTGCTGCTCGACACGATCTACAATGTGCACGTGCCGATCCAGAGCATGAGCCCCGTGGCGGTCGACGGCACCTTCACGCGCCGTTATCTCAAGTCGCCGGGCAAGATGCTGCCGGAGTTGGAGGACACGATCTGCCGCGCGTTTGACCGGGTCTCGTGGGAAAAGGATTTCACGCTGATCGAGGGCACCGGCCACGCCGGTGTCGGCAGCGTCTTCGAATTGTCGAATGCGCGCGTGGCGAAGCTGCTTCGCGCCAAGGTCATCCTCGTGACCCCCGGAGGCATCGGTCGTCCGATCGACGAGATCGCCCTGAACAAGGCGCTTTTCGACCAGGAGGGCGTGCAGGTCGTCGGCGTGATCCTGAACAAGGTCGAGCCCGACAAGATCGACTTGATCCAGGATTACGCCGGCCGCGGTCTCGCGCGTCTTGGAGTGCCGCTCCTCGGCGTTCTGCCGGTGCAGCAAGTCCTCTCCGCCCCCAATCTGTCGCAGATCGCCGAGCACATCGCCGGACGGTGGCTCAACGGCCGCCGTGGCGGAGCCAAACAGCGCGTTGAACGCGTGGTGGTGGGCGCGATGACGGCGAAGGGCATCGTGGAACACCTGCAAGCGGGCACGTTGATCATCACGCCCGGGGACCGCGATGACATCATCCTGGCGGCGATCTCCGCGGCACAGCTGCAGCCTTCCAACACCGTTGCCGGCATCATCCTGACCAATGACATCGAGCCGCATCCGAAGCTGCGCGAACTGCTGACGCAAACGGACATCCCGGTCATCACCGCGGCCGGTGAGAGCTACACCATCACCTCGAAGATCAATCAGATGACGGTGAAAACGCAGCCGGAGGACACCGACAAGATCCCGGTGATCAAGCGGCTCATCACCGAGCACGTCGATCTCGACAAGCTGCTGAACGCGCTGGGCGGCGGGCCGTCAGCACGCTGATTCCGCACCTTTCGACTCCACTCCGGCGCGAACCGCGCACCGTCGTGCAGGCCCGCGTCACCGCCCGGCCAATACGAGGTGTTCGCCTTCCACGGAGACCCGCTCCAGCCGGGACCAAGCAGCCACGGTTTCGGGCGGCAATTCCTGCGCGGCCATCAAGCGGTTCGTGACGAAGCTCGCCAAGCCCGGCACGCGGTGCGCCGGCAACGAACCCACGTACATCTCGCTGGGCGCGTAAACGAACTTACCGCTGCGTTGCTCGAACCCGCCTTTCGCCTGGACGATGATTGTCCGGTTCAGGCCCGGCAGGCTCAACGTGCACGGCAATCCGATCTGCAGCTGGCTCTCACGCACGCGGAAGTTCACCGATTGCGGCACCAAAAAGCCGCTCCCTCCCTGGGCATCCGGATTCGCGCGCGACGACGCGATCCACGCATTGAGTTCATCCTCCGACAGCGTGATCACCTCCGAAGCGCCCCCCTCGAGCAGCAGCTGGCGCTTACGGAGGTACTGGCGACCACGGGTGCCGTTGGCCGAACCTTGGACGTAATAGACCGTCCCCACTTCGGGCTGCTCGGGCGGCGCCTTGGCCGTCTCCACCGGTTTGAAGACCAAAAAGGCCAGAGCTAAAACCGCCCCCAACGCCACGCTGAGCAGCGCTCCCAGCGTGACTTCAAACAGGCTGGCTCCGTAAAGTGCGCGCTCGTATCTCTCTTTGATCGTGGCCATGGAGGTGCGTGGTTAGCTGGAACTGGGAGACGACGACTTACTCTCGGATTTCGCGGGTTTCGCTTCCGATTTGCCGCCGCTGGACTCACCCCCTTTTGATTCACCGCCGGAGCCACCGCCAGCCGACTTCTTGTAATCGGTGATGTAGAAGCCGGACCCCTTGAAGATCAGGCCCGCGCCGCCGCCGATCTTACGTTTCACCGTCTCCTTGCCGCAGCTGGGGCAGTTCGTCAGGGGCGCATCCTTCATCGACTGGAACGCCTCGAATTCGTGTCCGCACTGTTGGCAGAGATACTCGTAGGTGGGCATGGATTGAGAAAAACCGTGACGCCTAAACGCGAATCGGCGGTTTGCGAGTTTCTTCCACAAATCGGAAAAAGGCCGCGTAGTAGGTCCAGCTCGCCGCCAGACCGACAAACACGGTGAAGGTCATCAGCGGATAGCCGGCCGCCAACAGGCCGATCAGCGCGAGCGTCGGCAGGATGAACCGCCCCCGGCTCGACCGGAGCATCTTGCTCAGCACCGGCAGCCGAAACGCGTCCGTATACTCCTCCCGTTTCTGGTACTGGTAGATGCCCGCGGCCGTCAAAGGCCCGGCGATCATCACGGCGGGCACCAGCGGCAGGTAAACAAAAGCGCCGTACGCCAGCAGGCGCAGCGGCCACGTGAGAATCCACGCCACCAGGATCGGCGCGACACCCAGGACAAGGAAGATGACGAACGTCGGAATGCCGACCATGAACAGGCGCGACCAGTCCTCCCACTCCGGCAGTTTCACGCTATCGCCCCGCCGCGCGCGCTCCACCAACAAGTACAGATACCCGAACGCGAAAAAATGGGCGATCGGCACGACCAGCAGGAGCGCGCCGATGATGCTTTTGAGGAACCACGCGGAATCGACGAAAAGGCGTTTGCAAACGAGTTCGAGCGTGGGCATTGCGGCGAGGAAAACCGGGCGGACCGTAGGGGCGCGAGCATGGATTTCTCAACCAAATTAAACTCGTTCGTAGCGCAGATTGAAGCTGGCTTGGAGCAACATGTTCCAGCACATGGCACCCGCCCGTCGCGGCTGCACACCGCCATGCGTTACACCTTGGAATCCGGCGGGAAACGGCTCCGCCCAACCTTGGTGCTCGCGGCGGCGGAACTCGGCGGCGAGCCCGCTGAGCGCGCCCTGCCGGCCGCGGTCGCGATCGAGTGCGTGCACACGTATTCTCTGATCCATGACGACCTGCCGTGCATGGACAACGACGACCTGCGTCGCGGCCGTCCGACGGCGCACCGCCAATTCGACGAAGCGACGGCCCTGCTCGCCGGCGACGCGCTTCTGACCCACGCGTTCCTGCTGCTCAGCCGCTCGTACGCCGATGATCCGGCGCTCGCGAACCGGCTCGTCCGCACGCTCGCGGAGGTGGCAGGCAGCGAACAACTGATCGGCGGGCAGATGGAGGATCTGTTGGCCGAGAAGAAAGC
The DNA here is from genome assembly GCA_023386835.1 of Verrucomicrobiota bacterium. Classification (GTDB taxonomy): domain Bacteria; phylum Verrucomicrobiota; class Verrucomicrobiia; order Opitutales; family Opitutaceae; genus Actomonas. The sequence goes on along the minus strand of JAEWIY010000018.1, from coordinate 35,589 downwards.
CGACGCGACCCTGCCCGAGCTGGAGTACATCCATCGCAACAAGACCGCCGCGATGATCGCCGGCGCTTTGCAACTGGGCGGGCTTGTCGGGCGCTTGTCGGAGGAAGACCTGTCCGAGCTCGCCCAAGTGGGCGAACACCTCGGTTTGGCTTTCCAGATCGTTGACGACATTCTCGACGCGACCGCGGATACCGCGACCTTGGGCAAGACCGCCGGCAAGGACGCCCGCGCGGGCAAGACGACCTACGTCACCCTGTTGGGGCTCGACGAGTCGCGACACCAAGTCGCCCGACGGACGGCGGCCGCCGAAACGGCACTTCGGCGGTTTGGGCCTCAGGCAGATTTTCTACGCGAGCTCGTCCGCTCCATGGCGGCACGCGCCCACTAACGCGGGCTCAACGGTTTCCGGGAGAGCCGGACGTAATTTCTCCGGGATTCCTGACAGACTCCTGCCGGATTTCCGTGCTGCGGCCCGAACCACAGGGCGGAGTCGCGTTCAATGGGCGCTTATGGACCTAAGACCCGAGGGTGCAGCCGCTTCTACTCCAGCCCGGCCGTCCCCCCACCATTTGGATCCCGAAGAGCGGTTGCACTCCGGGAAGAGCGCCGTTCAAGTGAATCCGGAGATGCAATCCCCGGAGCCCTCGCGCACTCACTCCGACGCTGACCGCTCCCGCGCTCGTGATGTCGCTTTGTTCGAATTGGCGCCAGTCGCCTACTTTGCCCTGTCGCGCGAAGGGCAGATCCGCCGGCTGAACCAGGCGGCGGCCGAGCTCCTGCAATCCGATGGCTCAAGCCTCGTGGGTCAGCCTTTCGCGTCCCAGCTCGATTCGATTTCGGCACGGCAGTTTCACGACCATTTGGCCCAGGTGTTCGGCGGCACCACGCGGCAGACGGCCAACATCAAACTGCGTCCGCGCGGCGAAGGCGGCGTGCGCCACCTCCTGATCGCCAGCCGCGTCTTCGACGCCGACCCCTCCGGCGATCCACAATGCCTTTCGGCGTGTTTTGACATCACCGAGCAATTCAAGGCCGAAGAAGCCAAGAAGCAGCTGGAACGGCAGCTCGTGAACACGCAGCGCCTGGAGAGCCTCGGACAACTCGCCGGCGGCATCGCGCACGACTTCAATAATCTGCTCACGGGCGTGCTCGGCCACGCCGAGCTCCTGGAGATGAGCGCCGGGCTGGAGGACGGCGAGCGGCAATGCGTCTCGATGATCCGCAAGGCGGCCACCAGCGCCGCCAAGTTGTGCCAGCAGATGCTCACGTCGGCCGGCCGCTCTGCCGGCACGCTTGAAGCCGTCAATCTCAACGATACGGTCATCGACGCCGCCTCGTTGATCTCGGTGTCGCTCAACAAAAACGTCGAAATCGAGAAGCGTCTCTCGCCGGACCTGCCGCCGATCCAGGGCGACTTCGCCCAGCTCAACCAGGCCATTCTCAATCTCCTCATCAACGCCGAGGAGGCGATGGGCGACGAGACCGGCACGATTGAGGTCGGCACACGGATCACGCGCCTCGAGCCCGGCTATCGTGACACGTCGTTTTTTGGACCGGAAGTCACGCCCGGCGATTACGTCGAAATCTGGGTCGCGGACGACGGAGCGGGCATGTCGCCCGTCACCCTGGCGCACATCTTCGATCCGTTCTTCACGACCAAATTCACCGGTCGTGGTCTCGGCCTTTCCACCGTTTTCGGCACAGTCCGCTGGCACAACGGCACCATCGCCGTCCGCAGTGCTCCGGGCGCGGGATCCACCTTCCGCATTTTCCTACCGGCCCAGCGCGCGGCGACGACGGCTCCGGGTACGCTGCAACCGAAGATCCGTGAAACGCGTTCGTTGGCCGGCAAACGGATCCTGCTGATCGAAGACGAAGACCCAGTCCGCCAAGTCGTCACGAGCCTGCTCGAGCGCGCGGGGGCGAAGGTTTTTGGCGCCGTCGACGGTTACCAAGGGCTCGAGCTGTTTCAGCGCCACCGCGCCGAGATCACGCACATCCTGCTCGACCTGATCATGCCCGGCATGACCGGTGAGGAAACGCTCGGCGCCCTGAAGGAACTCGGCGGTGACCTGCCGCCAGTGATCATCCTGAGCGGTTACGCCAGCCCCGAAATGCAGACGCGGCTCAACGCCTACGGCGTCGCCGGGCAGTTGCAGAAGCCCTGCTCGATCGTCCAGCTCGCGACGGAAATCACCAACGCCGGCTGATTCCAGCGGCGCGATCTTACGGGCGTTGCCCTCGCCACGGCGCGGTCAACGTCACCACGCGATCGTCCGTCTACGGGGTCGCCGACTTCGCGGCTCGCTCGCCGCCGTCGGAAATCAAGATGCCGCGGCGCAGGGCCACGTAAACCGGCTTACCGTCCTTGACCGGGAACTCGTACACGAGCGCGCCTACGTACATGATCGCCGTGGCGGCGAACTCGGGCGGCACCTCGTTCAGCACCGCGGGGTCGGCCGTGCGTCCCTCCGGCGTCACCAGAAAGCCGACCTCCACGCGTTCCTCGCGGCCCGAACCCTGGAAGGCCGCCGGATACCGGATGTTGGGCTGATTCAGTGGCTCCAACGGATACCCATACTGCTCCGCCGTCACGATCTGGTCGGCCGGCGGCGGGTTGGAGAGGTAAACCTTCCGACCAAACGCGGCGTTCACCTTCTGTTCCGGCGGAGCGGCAAACCGAAACGGTAGAGCGACCTTCATGCGCACCGGCTGCCCGTCGCGCGTGCCGGGTTCAAACTTCCACTTCGGCAGAGCGGCCAACGCCGCCTCGGTGAAGGCCGGATCGTCGGACGATTTCACCACCGGATCGTGGATCGTGCCATCCACCTCCACCGCAAATTCAACCGTAACGGTTCCGTCGCGTCCCGAATTCGTGAGCGCGGTGGGATAATCCGGGCTGCGCATGACCACGGGTTTCGGGTTCACGCGTTGCGCCAGGACCGTGGCAGCCGGCAAAACGGCCAGCAACAGGGCGGCCGCGATCAATCGGGGTGAGCGAATCATGGGGAGGAGAGGGGGAACTCGGACGGCGGCACTTTTTCGCGCCGCCGTCCCGCAATCCAATCAAGCGACTTTGGTCGCCGACCGCACGAGGTCGACAAAACTACGCGCCTCCAGGCTGGCGCCGCCGATCAGGCCGCCGTCGATGTCCTTTTGCGCGAGCAACTCCGGCGCGTTGGCCGGCTTCATCGAACCACCGTACAGGATGCGCATGCGGCCGGCCGCGTTGGAGCCAAACAGCTTGCCCAGCAGGCTGCGGATAAACGCATGCACCTCCTGCGCCTGTTCGGTCGTGGCGACCTTGCCCGTGCCGATCGCCCAGACCGGCTCGTACGCGACCACGACGTTCGTCGCCAAGTCCTTGCTGACGCCGTCAAGGTCCGCCTCGAGCTGCGTTTGCACAACCTTGAGCGTCGAACCAGTTTCACGCTCCGCCAGCGTCTCGCCCACGCAAAGGATCGGCTTCAGCTGTGCCTTGAGCGCGGCGAGCACCTTCTGGTTGATGAAGGCATCCGTCTCGGCGAAATACGTGCGGCGCTCGCTGTGGCCGAGGATGACGTAGCTCGCGTACATCGAGCGTAGCATCTCGGCCGATACTTCACCCGTGTAGGCGCCACTGGGCTCCGGGTGCATGTTCTGCGCACCGAGCTTGATGGCCGACCCTTCCAAGGCCTGGCCGACTGACTCCAGCGCCGTGAACGGGGGGCAGACGACGATATCGGCGTCGGTCTCACGACCCACCTCGGCGATGATGTCCTTCACCAAGGCGACGGCGTCGCTCGAACCTTTGTTCATCTTCCAGTTACCGGCGATGAGCTTTTTGCGAATCATTGTAGGAAAAACGGAGGCTGGCAGGTGGATGGAGGTGAGGCAATCGAAGCCGTCAGCCCGGCGCGAGTTGTTCGAGGCATGAAGCCTAAAGCGGCTTCATCCCTCGGCGTTTGCGCCGGGCCGGGGCGCCTCAACTTTCGAGGAAGGCCACACCGGGAAGCACCTTGCCCTCGAGGAACTCGAGGCTGGCGCCACCCCCGGTGGAGCAATGAGTCACTTTCTTGGCCACGCCGAACTTCTTGGCTGCGGTCGCGGTGTCGCCACCGCCAACCACGGTCGTGGCGCCCTGGGCGGTCGCCTCGGCAATCGCGTCCGCCATGGCCTTCGTCGCGCCGGCAAACTTGTCGAACTCGAACACGCCCGCCGGGCCGTTCCAGACGATCGTCTTGGCGTTCAAGATGGCATTGCGGTAGAGCTCGATCGACTTCGGGCCGGCGTCGAGTCCCATCCAGCCCTTCGGAATCCCGGTGGCATCGCTCGCGCTCTGCGTCGCCGCGTTCGGATCGAACTTGTCGGCACAGACGTAATCGACCGGGAAGATCAGCTCGACGTTCTTCGCCTTCGCCTGATCGGCCAGCTCCTGGACGATCTTGGCGCCCTCGGGATCGAAGAGGCTTTCGCCAATCTCCATGCCGTTCAGGACCTTCTTGAACGTGTAAGCCATTCCGCCGCCGATGATGATCTGGTCGGCCTTCGAGAGCAGGTTGCGGATGAGCGGGATCTTGTCGGCAATCTTCGCGCCGCCGAGGATCGCGAGCAGCGGACGCTTCGGCTCGTCGAGCACCGCTGCGAACGCCTTGAGCTCCGCTTCCATGAGGAAGCCGGCGGCCTTCGCCGGCAGGGCCACGCCGACCATCGAGGAGTGCGCGCGGTGCGCCGTGCCGAAAGCGTCGTTGACGAACACGTCACCCAGCTTCGTCAGGCTGGCGCGAAACGCCTCGACGTCCTTCGGGTCGGCCTTCTTCGAGGAACCGTCCTCGAGCTTGACCTTGCCTTCCTCCTCGATGTGGAAGCGTAGGTTTTCCAGCAATACAACGTCGCCGGGCTGCAGTTGGGCGCAGGCCTGCTCCACCGCGGGACCGACGCAGTCATCGAGGAACCTGACCGGGCGACCCAGCAGTTTCTCGAGCTCGGCGGCGACCGGCTTGAGCGAGAACTTCTCCTGGCGCTGGCCGTCCGGACGGCCGAGGTGGCTCATGAGCACGACCGACGCGCCTTGCTCGAGGGCGTACTTGATCGTCGGCAACGCCGCCACGATCCGCTGGTTGTTGGAGATCGCGCCGGTGGACTTGTCCTGCGGCACGTTGAAATCGACGCGCATCAGCACGCGTTTTCCGGCCAGCGGGAGATCTCGAATCGTCTTGAACTTTGCCATGGCTAAAAAAAGAAACCGCAGAGCGCGCCGAGGACGCAGAGGTGGTGACCGACGCTCTGCGAGCTCTGCGCTCCCTGCGGTAGGTTTGGAAGGATGCGGTTAGAGGCCCTGCGCCATCTTCTTGCTCAGGTCCACCACGCGGTTCGAGTAGCCCCACTCGTTGTCGTACCAGGACACGAGCTTGAAGAAGCGGCTGTTCAGCTCGATCGAGGAGCCGGCGTCATAGATCGAGGAAAGCTTGTCATGGATGAAGTCGGAGGAGACGACCTCCTCGTCGGTGTATCCAAGAACCCCCTTCAGGTAGGTCTCGGAAGCTTTCTTCAACGCCGCGCTGATTTCCTTCAGCGACGTCTCCTTCGTGGTGCGGAAGGTCAGGTCGACGACCGAGACGGTCGGGGTCGGCACGCGGAACGACATGCCCGTGAGCTTGCCCTTGACCTCCGGCAGCACGAGTGCGGTCGCCTTGGCCGCGCCGGTGCTGGACGGGATGATGTTGATGGCCGCGGAACGACCACCCTTCCAGTCCTTCTTCGACGGGCCGTCGACCGTCTTCTGGGTCGCGGTGTAGGAGTGAATCGTGGTCATCAGCCCCTCCTCGAGGCCGAAGCCTTCCTTCAGCAACACGTGGACGAGTGGCGCCAGGCAGTTCGTCGTGCAGGACGCATTCGAGACGATGTTGTGCTTCGACGCATCGTACTTGTCGTCGTTCACGCCGACCACGACCGTGATGTCCTCGCCCTTGGCGGGTGCGGAGATCAGAACCTTCTTCGCGCCGGCCGCGAGGTGGCCCTTGGCCTTCTCGGCGTCGGTGAACAGGCCCGTGGACTCGATCACGAGCTGCACGCCGAGCTTGGCCCACGGCAGCTCGGCCGGGGTCTTGGCGCTCACCACGAGGATGTCGTGGCCGTTGACCACCAGCACGTCGTCTTCCGCCTTGTCCGCCGAGGACTTCTTGGAGCTGACGGTGCCGTTGAATTTACCCTGGGTGGAGTCGTACTTCAGCAGATAGGCCAGGTTGTCCGCCGGCACGATGTCGCCGACCGCCACGACTTCGAACGTCGAGCCGAGGAGGCCCTGCTCAACGAGGGCGCGGAAAACGAGGCGGCCGATGCGGCCGAAGCCATTGATAGCGACTTTAACTGCCATGGAAGTCTCCGATCTGATGTTATGTGCTGATTCAGGTAAGCCCTTGTCCGATGGACGCGGGAAGTAAGAGGGAAGTCAGCCAGCCTACTGAACGCAAGGGGGTTTTGACTCCGCAACGGCTGCACAAGGCCGCCCACATTTTGCCTTGCCTCATGGACTTGCCGGCTCAACCGCCTCGATCACCCCGGTGAACTCGGCGGCGGCCGTACTCGCGCCGATCAGGTTGACCCCAAACGCGATATTGGCGGGCGAACTCGGATGGAAAGCCTGAGGGTGATCCAGAACGACGTGTCCATCGACGGTCACCAGCAGATGCTCGCGTTGCGCTGGCGGCGCATCCGGTGGGAACAGCGAGCCCATGGACACGACCACTTCAACGAGTTCACCCCACTCGACCGGCACCCGTTCGCTGACGGCGCCGCCGATGCCCCAATGATCGAAGCCGATCTTCAGGTGCTCGGAATCCTGGTAGATGGCGTAGATCAGGTTACCACGCCCGGATTCGCCCGTCGCGACGAGCGGCTCAAACGTGCCCAGTCGGTCCGCCGGAAAGCGCACCCGCAGGCGAACGGCCCCGGGGTAACCGTTATGTTTCTCCAGTTCCGGATAACCCACGCGCGATCCGCGACCCGCGGCGTCGACTCCGGACTCGATCAGGCGCATCGCAAAATCGCGGCGCCGAAACATCTCCCGATCCGCAAACGTGAAGCCTTCGAACAGGTACGGTTCGAACTGAAACGGATGCGGCCGCTGCCAGAGAATGCGGCCCGGCGGGGGCGTTTCCGGAATGGCCGCCGGCGTGAACAGAAAACTGGCGAAGGCGACCGTGCTTGGCTTCGCTGCCCCCGCCTCCGCCAAGGCCCGCGCGCGCTCCGCGGCCGCCGCGCGAAACTCCTGCGGAAACCATTGCACCACCACCGGCTTCAGGCTGATCAGCGCCGCGCCGGTCATGAGCACGCTCCAACCTTGGGTGAATCGCCGCGCCCAACCCCCACGTGCCCACAACGCTCCCGCGCTGGCCCCGGCGGCGATCACGAGGAACGGCATGACCTGCCGGATCGAGCGTCCATGCACGATGAAACGGCGGAACACGCCGTCGAGCGCCCAGATCACCACGCCCAGGATCAGCACCACCCACAGCGCCTGGAGAACGAGCTTCGGTAGTGGCCGCACCACGACAAGACTCACCGCCAGGATCAGCCAGAGTCCCAGTCCGAACAGCCCTTCGGTGCGCCAGAAATGTTCCGCGATGAACTCCCCTCCGCGGCCGATATCAGCCGTCATGATGGTGCCCGAGAACGTCTGAGCCGCAGTGAGCACATCAACGCCGTAAGCCGCGCCCGCCGCCACGACCAACCCGATGGGCAGCGCCAGTCCAAGCGCGGCGACGACCGCCTGACGCAGCATCGCGACGAAACCTTCTCTCCACGCGAACAAGACGACGGCAATCATCGCGCCGCCTCCCAGCATCCAGTATCCGTTGTAGCTGAGAAAACAAAGCGAGGCCAACAAACCGGTCAGCCCGGCGGCCCCTGCGCCGCGGCCGAACGCGACCAGCCACGCCCACAATCCGAAAAACAGCGCCAGATCGTACGGCAGCAGGTGGCGACTGTAATAGAGCAGCGACGACGCGCCGACGGCGAGACTGACGGCAAAGGCCGCCTGCACGTCCGTGCCGCCCATCCGCCGAACGAGGCGACCGATCAACCACAGCGACAACCCGCTGAACACAGCGAAGAAACCGGCCGCCAGCGCGCTGCTCGGTCCGAACCACTGCTCGGCGGCCGCCGGAATCAATCCCAGCACTTTAAAGAGCAGGTGCTCGGGCCGGCTGAGCAACCCCAACCAAGCCTCGTGCCACGCACCCGAGAGCATTCGGCCCATGGCCTCGCGTGCCTCCTGATAGCGGCTCTCGTCCGGCCAGAAGAACTGGCCGCCGCGCAGCACCAGGTAGAAGCGCAGCGCGAATCCCACGGCCACGGTCGCCGCCGTCCACCTTACAGCAGGTGAAGACGAGCGTTCAGACGCTGGTTCGGACATGGACGGACCGGGCGAACAGGGACTCACGTTTCCCGCCACCACAGCCCGGCTCCGAGCGCGGGCAGGTCGAGCGAAGGATCAAGCGGTCCCATCGCCGCCCGGCCCCGCTCCTCCGACCAGAAGTGCTCGTGGTCCGCCAGCGGCTGCCAGTCACCGTCGGCTACCGTTGCATCGAGAGGCACCAGCACGTCGACCGTTGTCGGGTTGAGTGCCAGCAGCAACTGCCCGCCGGGTTGCGAAAGGTCGGCATTGTAGAGCACCGCGGCGGCCGTGGAATGCGGCGCGAAGAAGAACCGGAAGAACCTCTCGCTGGGTCGCGTAAACTGGCGCAGCAAGGCCCCGCGCGCTGATCGGCGGAGCGCGATCCAATCGGCAAAATACGTGTGGGTCGCGGGAAAACGGCGAAGTCGCCGGTAATCCAGCGCGTTCAAATCTCCGCGCAGGTAGGTGTTGTTCACCCCCAGCTTGGAACGAAGAAAGTCCTGCCCTTCCGCCATCATCGGGATGCCGATGGAGCTGAAGAGAATCGCCGCCATGAGGTGCGTGCGCCGCCGATCGTTGGGCGTGGGATGATCACCGTTGCCGTCGCCGTTCTCCGTGATCACGTCGATCCAGGCGCGGTCATCGTGCGACTCGGTATAGTTTACCGTCTGCGCCGGCCAGCGGGCGAAGTACCACGGCGAGCCCTTCAGGAAATACTCAAACGCCTCCCGTGAACCGCCCCCGCGCACGAACTCGCGGACAAAATTTCTGTATCCATCGTTCCACGACGCCCACCCGGTTTCGGCCAGCGCGCCGGCGATGTGCCCGCGGAAGCTCCACGGCTCTGCGATGAGGATCACGTCGGCCTTCACCCGCTTGAGCGCGAACTCGATCTCCTTCAGCACCTCGACGCCGAGCAGGTCCGCGAGGTCAAAGCGGAATCCATCCACGCCATAGACCTCGATCAGATGCGTGCAGGCGTCGATGATCAGTCGGCGCGCCATCGCCGCACTCGCGCGCAAGTCGTTTCCGCATCCGCTCCAGTTGCTCAGCTGCCCCGCCCCATCGACCTCAAAGTAGTACAGCTTGTCGATGAACATCAGGTGCGCCGGCACACCCACGTGATTGAACACGACATCCAGGATCACGGCCATGCCACGCCGGTGAAACGCCGCCACCAGTTCCTGCAGTTCCCGCACGCCGCTCGCGCCCAACGGATCCAGCGAGTAACTACTCTCGGGCGCGAGATACGCCGTCGTCATGTAGCCCCAGTGGTACTCGTCGGTGCGCTCGTTATCGAACTCCTGGACCGGCTGCAGTTCCACGCAATTCACCCCGAGGCGGTGCAGGTAAAAATTCGGGCTCTCCACCCAGCGACGCAACCCGGTGAAACCCCGCCGCTCGTCTGGCGACAGGTCGAGCGGCGCCCGCGCCGCCAGATCGCGCACGGGGGCCTCGCAAATTACGAGATCCTGCCACGCCGGGGTTTGAAACGAATCAGCCGGCCGGCGGAGGCGTCGCCGATCGAGCACGATGCCCGCCCCCTCGCGCCCGACCGTCGCCAAAGCGTACGGATCGATGATGCGGTGCGTCGGATCAAACAGGCCGAACGCATCATTGGGCCCGTCGACGTGGTACCAGTAAAACCAGCGATGGAGATTCTGATCGAGCGTCGCCTCCCACACGCCAGCCGCCCCATCCTCACCCGGCGCGCGGTCGAGCGGGAAACGTGAAATGTCGCCGTTCGGCCATTCCGCCTGCACACACAGGTCGACGCGTTGGGCGCGGGGCGCGAAGAGTCGAAAGGTCGTGCGATCATGCTGGATCGTGACGCCCATCGGCAGATCCGAGCGCAGTTCGTGAAAGAAGCTGCCGGGCCGCAGCGGGACCGCGTGCGCCGACTCGCCATCGGCCCACGTGACCTGCCAGCCGGTCGAAAGCGCCAGCGGCTCCGCGACCTCGAACGTGAACAGGTGCTGACCGGTCCGCTCCGGATCGACCACCCGATTCACATTGCCGCCATCATCCCGCTGCGCGTTGGGGGCGTCCGGCGGCACTTCAAACCAGTGCCCCTCACTCGTGACGAACTTGAATCGCAACGGAGGTGAACTGAAGAACCGCTCGGCCGAGCCGGTCCAAAGCAGAACGGGCTGTCCGTCGAGCGACGCGGGACGAAGTTCCCAGTCCGGTTTGCCGATGGCGTCTCCCCAACCATTGAAGTCGCCGGCCAGATACACGGATTCATCGCGCAACGCGTACGGTTTGGGCTGCGCCTCTGCCGGCAGGAAAAAAAAGATCTCGGACCGGCGATTGACGAAGTAGCCACTGCGCAGGCCAAACGTGTGGTCCGGCACGCGTTGCACGCTCCGGAAGCGCGCACCATGGCTCAGGCCCAGCGGCGGCGCATGACGCGCCCTCCAGTCGCGCACCAACTCCACCACGCCCCGCGTCGGGGATTCCAGCCAGGCTTGAGCGATGCGGTTGGCGCGGTGCGACATGTGTTTGCGACGGCGATCGGTGCTTCAGAATCGGTTCTCAAGTCCGGCGCACAAGTCCAATTCCTCCACCCCGCCGTCGTGACCACACCGCTACCGCACGTTGACAACGCCGCCGCGACCGCCACCGCTAAATGCGATGGCCTCCCGTGAGCGCATCCTCGTTGCCATGTCAGGCGGAGTCGACAGCTCCGTCGCGGCCCTGCTGTTGCGCGATGCCGGCGCCGACATCGAGGGCGCTTACATGAAAAATTGGATTAATGAGGACAAGGTGATCGGCCATTGTCCCTGGGAGAGCGACATCGATGATGCGCGGCGGGTGGCGGAGCAACTCGGCATCCCATTCCGCGTCGTCAACCTGATGCAGGAGTACCGGGAGCGGGTGGTCAGTTACCTGCTCGATGGTTACCAGCGCGGACTGACGCCGAACCCGGACGTCATGTGCAACCGCGAAATCAAGTTCGGCTTGTTTCGCCAATGGGCCCGCGACCACGGCTTCGATGCCGTGGCAACCGGGCACTACGCGCAGCGGCGCCTGGTCACCGAATCGGTCAACAGCGCGTCGGTGTACGGCCTGTATGAGGGAGTGGATACAAACAAGGACCAATCCTACTTCCTCGCGCTGCTCAGCCAGCCACAACTGGCCGACGCGAGATTCCCGATCGGGCACTTGGAGAAACCCGAGTTGCGGGAGCATGCCCGCGCCGCCGGTCTTGCGACCGCGGAGAAGAAGGACAGCCAGGGCATCTGCTTCATCGGCGAGGTGAAGATGCAGGATTTCCTTCGCCACTACGTGCCGGACCGGCCCGGCCCGATCGTGCGCGCCTCCGACGAGAAGGTGCTCGGGCTACACCGTGGACTGCACCTCTATACGCTCGGCCAGCGCAAGGGCATCGGGGTTCCGTCCAACACGGACCACAAGGCCTACGTGGTCGTCGGCAAACGCGCCGCCGATCACGCGTTGCTGGTGGCGTTCGACGAACCCGATGCCCCGGGTTTGTTCACGCGAGAGATCCGGGTCCATCAGCTCCAGTGGAACACGCCCACGCCACCGGCGGCGGGAGAGCTCGAGGCCCGCGTCCGTTACCGGGATCCCCGCGTCCGCCTGGTGTATCAGCCAAACGGTGACGGGACGGCGCACGTTCGTTTTGCCGAGCCGCAGCGAGCGCTCGCCTGCGGCCAGATCATCGCATTCTACGACGGCCCGCGGTTGCTGGGTGGCGGCGTCTATCTCTGAACGAGGCCGGCCGCCCCGCCATCACACGCTCGCCCAGACGAGTCCGACGGCAAAACCGAGGAAAACGACGCCCAACAGCCGGTCGATCCAATGGCTGTGTCGCAGGAAGGTCCGCCGCGCGGCCTCATGGGTGAACACGAGCGAGACGAAACTGAACCAAGCCGCCGTCGCCGCCGCCATCCACAGGCCGTACCCAACCTGGACCCACTTCGGCGTGGTCGCGCTGACGACCGTCGGGAAGAGGGCCAGAAAGAACAGCGTCGCTTTGACGTTGAGTGCATTGGTCATGAAGCCCTGCAGCCAGGCGTGGCGGCCGGCCTGCATCGCTGACGGCGCCTTGGGCAGGCTCGTTCCGCGCGGGTGCGCGGAGCGCAGCGCCTGGACGCCCAGCCAGGCGAGGTAGGCGGCCCCGGTGTACTTCAGGAGCTGAAACGCGGCCGGCGACGTTCGCAGGAACAGGCCGAGACCGAGAATCGAGTAGCTGGCGTGAACGAGAATGCCCGCACCGATACCGAAGCTCGTGAACAGCGCCGCCCGGCGGCCGTGCCTCAGGCTTTGCCGCAGGACCAGCGCGAAGTCCGGCCCCGGGCTCGCCACCGCCAGCGCATGCGCCACCACGATCTGGCCGAATTCAAACGCGAGGTCAGGCATCCGGCACGTGAATACAATTGATCACGCGGCGCGACGGTGAGGCAGCCGCCTCGCGCGAACCGGCTCAGAGGTCGGGTGGGACGTTGGCGAGCGCCTCCTCAATCGTTGTCACGCCCTCCTTCACCTTCAACATCGAGTCCTGGTGGAGCGTCTTCATGCCGTTGCGCATGGCGATCTTCTTCACCTCGGCCGTCTCCATCTCCTTGTTGATCGCCTCGATCAGCTCCTCGGTGGTGATCATCAACTCGTGGATACCGATACGGCCCTTGTATCCGGTACCGCCGCACTTCGGGCACCCCTTGGGTTTGGCGCGGTAGATGGTGCCGCTCCAGCCGATCGACTTCTCGAGAATTTCCCGCGCTCGGCCGTCCGGTTCGTACGCTTGGCGGCACTGCTTGCACACCCGGCGCAACAGGCGCTGCGCACAAACGCACAGGAGCGACGACGAGATCATGAACGGCTCCACCCCCATGTCCGTGAGACGGGCGACGGTGGAAGGCGCATCGTTCGTGTGCAGCGTCGAAATCAGCAAATGACCGGTCAGCGCGGCTTCGACCGCGATGTTGGCCGTTTCCTTGTCACGAATTTCACCGACGAGAATGATGTCGGGGTCCTGGCGGAGAAAGGCGCGCAGCGCGGCGGCAAACGTCAGCCCGATCTGCCGGTGCATCTGCATCTGGTTGATGCCGGCCAGCGTATATTCGATCGGGTCCTCCGCCGTGCGAATGACCAGGTCCGGCGCGTTGATCTCGTTGAGCGCCGAGTAGAGCGTCATCGACTTGCCGGAGCCGGTCGGCCCGCAGTGCAGGATCATGCCGTAAGGCTGACGGATGACGTCACGATAGCGCTTCAGGTTCTCCTCCGAGAAGCCGAGCGCCGTCATGGGCAGCGTGGACTTCTGCTTGTCGAGGATACGCATGACCACGCCTTCACCGTGGTTCAACGGCGCCGTCGAGACGCGCAAGTCGACGTCGAGTCCCTTGCGGGTGTATTGCTTGAAGACGATGCGCCCGTCCTGCGGCAACCGCCGTTCGGCGATGTCCAGGTTGCACATGATCTTCAGGCGCGCGACGAGAGCGGGTCCGACCTTCGAGGGCAGCCGTAGTTTCTCCTGGCATACACCGTCGATGCGGTAGCGGACGACGACCTCCTTTTCCCAAGGCTCAATATGGATGTCGGAGGTGCCGCTGAAGTACGCGTCCTCGATGATCCGGTTGGCGAGGTCGATGATCGGCCCGCTCTCCTCGTCCGTGAGGTCGTCTTCGTTTTCCTTGTCGTTGGAGAACTCGGCGCCGATCGCCTCGACCACATCGGCAAAGTCCGTGGGCGCCTGGTCCGGCCGGGCGAACTTCTCCTGAATCTCCTTTTCGCGGGCGAGCATCCGCACGACCCGCAGTCCGGTCATCTCCTGCAGCTTGCCGGCGAGCGCGATGTCGAACGGATTCGCGATCGCCACGAGCAACAGGTCGCCGACCTGCCCGACGGGCAGCGCGTTGTGCTCACGGCAGAAATCCTGTGGAACGCGCTCGAATGTCGTCGGGTGCGTCCGGTAGCGGGCGACGTGGAAGACCGGCAGGTTGAACGCCTTCCCTTTCGCCAGCAGCAGCTGGAGATGGGAGATGTTGTTCTCCTCGAGCAGCAGCTTGTCGAGTCGGTCACCCGTGATGTCTTCCGGGATGGTGGCGATGGCCGCGCGGCGGTCCGGGCTCAGCCGGCCGGCCTCCACCAAGGCGTCGACGATCTGGGACTGGATCTTTCCGAGCGGCATGGTCAGGAAGCGGTCACCGCGGACGTTTCAGCCGACCCCACGGGCGTCGGCACGACCAGTTTTTCCAAGTAGTCGGCCAGCACCTCGAGGGTGGTGCCGTACCAGATGATTTCGCCGCCGTAGTGCTTTTCCCAGAACGTGCGTACCGCCGGGCTGAGCCAGTACGCGGTAGCGATGCTCGTGATGTCCTCCTCGCGATCGAACGGCAGCGACCAGGTGGCCCAGCAGGCGCCAACATCGAGGGTCTTCTTCACGTCGTCATTCACCTCGTAGTGGCGCAGGTCGACGATCCCGAGTCGCTCATGCTCCGACAGGTGCATGAGGATGTCCTCCTCGCGGACCGCCTTGAGCTCGTAGGCGAGGATGCCCAGGACGCTCGTCTGCCGCGGGGTGCCGGTGTTGATCAGCTCGAGCAGCCTCTCATTGGCTTTCTCAAGGTCCTCGATCTTCACGTAGTTCTGCTCCACCAACTGCGCGCCGAGCAGACGGTTGGCACGCATCAGGAGCGACCGGTGTTCTGTGGACATGGGAGGGTAATTCGGTTCAGACGGCGGTCCGCTTGAGCCGGGGGCTGGTGCCACGGGGTTTCCGGACCCGCTTCCAGAGCGCCTCCTTCAAGTCATCCACCCCATCTCCGGTGGCACAGGAGATCGGCAGGATGTCGACTTTGTGACGGCGCTTGAACTTGGCCAAGTGGCCCTTGGCCGACTCAAGATCCATTTTGTTCGCGACCACCAAACGCGGCTTTTTCAACAGGGCCGGGTCGTACAATTCAAGTTCGCGCAACAGCGTGGTGTAATCCTCCCGCGGGTCGCGTTCATCCACGGCCGCCATGTCGATCAGGAACATGAGCAGGGCGCAGCGCTCGATGTGCCGCAGAAACCGGTGGCCGAGGCCACGGTTCTCGCTCGCGCCTTCGATCAACCCGGGGACGTCGGCCAGCAACATCCGGTCATAGCGCTCCGGATACTCGATCACGCCAATCTGCGGATGAAGCGTCGTGAACGGGTACGCCGCCGTCTTGGGGCGGGCGCGCGTCAGCCGGTTGGTGAGCGAGGATTTGCCGGCATTCGGAAATCCGACCAGCCCCACATCGGCGATGCTCTTGAGCACGAGGCGAAATACGCCCTGCTCGCCCGGATGCCCGGGATTGGCGCGTTTGGGCGCACGGTTGGTCGACGTCTTGAAATGCGTGTTGCCCCAGCCGCCGTTGCCGCCCTTGCACAAGATCACTTCCTGGCCGTCGTCGACGATCTCGGCGACGACTTCGCCCGTCTCCTCGTTCGTCACGACCGTGCCCAGGGGCACCTTCAGGATGGCGGGTTTGCCCTCACGACCGTGGCAGTCCTTGCCCTGCCCATGCTCGCCGCGCTCACCCTTCCAGTGCGGCTTGTAGTGATAATCGACGAGATTGTTGGTGTCGTCGTCGCCCAACAGGATGACGTCGCCGCCCTTGCCGCCGTCGCCGCCATTCGGCCCGCCCCACGGCTCATATTTTTCGCGCCGGAAGCTGATGCAGCCGCGCCCACCGTCGCCGGCCGCTGCTTTGATGACGCACTCATCGATGAACATAGCCCGGAAAGCGTGCAGAATCGCGGCGGCTTGCCAAGGAGCGGAATCGTCAACGCTCGGTAAAGGGGAAACGGCCTCACTCAAGCCGTTTTTCACCCACAGCCTCAATAACTTACGCCGCCGCCCGATCCGCCGCGGCAACTCCGGACCGCTCGTCGGGCGACCCAAAGCGGCGCCCGACGCTCGTCACCTCAGAGCGCGATCTTGATTCCCTTGCGGAGGTAAGTCGGCACGTCGAGGTCCTGACCATCAAACAGGTTGCGATCCGTCCGCTCAAAATGCCCGCGGTTCTCCACCAAGGCGCCAAAGAGAAATTCGTCTTGCGCCGCCTTGGTGCTGGTGTGGACCGCGTCGGCGCCGCTGGCCGGCAGCGCCTGCACGGCGGCCGCCGCATTCCGTCCAACAGGTTGCGGGAGCGCAGGAGCGGGCGCGCCGGGCTGCTTGAGATCGATCGGCACCGGCGCTGGTGCCCGGCTGCGGACCGGCCCCGAGCGACGCGGTGTGACCCGACCACCGATGTCCGTGGTCCCGAGTACGGAAACTTCGACGCGACCCTGCATCTCCTCGTCGATCACCGCCCCCATGATGACGTGGGAGTCGCGGCCAAACTGCTCCGTCACCGCCGTCATGATGTCGTTGACGCGTGGCAGGGTCAGATCGGTCCCGCCAACGATGTTCACCAGCAACCGGTCAGCCTTGCGGGAAAACTCGGGCATCGCGAGCAGCGGGCACAACTTGAGGCTCTCAATCGCGGCCGCGACCGGGTTCTCCCCGCCGCCGCTGCCGAGCCCAAAGAGCGTCTTGCCGCCGCGCGTGTGGAACGCCTGTCGAAGCGTGGCAAAGTCCAGGTTGATCAGGCCGGTGCGGAACATCATCGACCAGATCGAACGCACTCCGCGGCCGATCCATTCGTCGGCGCGAGCAAAGGAATCCAACGCGGTTTCGCCCTCCTCCGCCTCCTGCAGGAGAACGTCGTTTGGCAACGGAATCACCGCGTCGCAACACCGGCGCAGTTCCAGCAACCCGTCCTCCGCCTGCTTCGCGCGCCGCCCGCCTTCAAAACTGAACGGCAACGTCACGAATGCGATTACCAACGCCCCGGCGTCGCTCGCGATCTCCGCCACGATCGGAGCCGCGCCACTCCCGGTCCCGCCGCCCATGCCGGCAACCAGGAACACGAGGTCACAGCCTTTGACGACTTCGGCGATCTTCTCGCGGTCCGACTCGGCCGCTTCACGTCCGAGGTCCGGATCGCCACCCGCGCCCAAGCCGCGCGTGACACCCGCGCCGATCAGGACCTTCTCCTGCACCGGCGAAGTCGAAAGCGCCTGCAGATCCGTGTTGATCGCCGCCAGTTGCAGGCGATCGAGATTGTCCATCTTGAGTCGGTCGACCGAGTTGCTGCCAGCGCCGCCGAGGCCGATCACCTTGATCGCGATGCTGCGATCCGCGAGCGCGTCGGGCGCGAGGGGCAGTTCGTTGGAATTCATTTGGGCTTGCATGCGCGGGCTCAGGATCCGACGGCGAAGAGTTTCTTCAGGAGGCCGCCGGAGCTGGCTCGCCGGGCGGGCACGTGTTCAGCGCGCGACTGCAGTCCGTAGTGGAGCAGACCCAGCACCGTGCTGTGGCGCAGTTCGCGCAACTTCTCGTCCACCCAGCCCGGCATCTCACCGAGCATCGTCTGCACTCCAAAAACCTTGGCCGCGGCATCCGTGATCCCGGGCAGCTTCGCGGTGCCACCACTCAGCACCACGCCGGCCGCACAACGCTCCGGATCAAACGCCACGCCGAGTTTCTTCTTCACGACCTCAAACAACTCCCAGGTGCGAGCCGCCGTAATCGTTTCGATCGCCTGCTTCGGGAACTGCCGGTCGCCAATCGCAAAGTCGCCGTTGAGCCAGACCTTTTCACCCTTGTCGCGCGTCGCGACCATGCCCCGGCCGTGCCGCAGCTTGAGCTTCTCCGCCTGGCCCTCGGTGACCCGCAACCCCAGCGCGAGGTCGTTCGTCAGATGGGAGCCGCCAACCGGCAACACACCGGTGACGTGCGGCGCGCCGTCGCGATAAAGCACAAAGTCGGTCGTGCCCGCGCCGATATCGATCACGAGCACCCCATTCTGCCGGTCCTGCGGCGATGTCAGCATCGTGCCGGACGCGAGGCTCGAAAGGATCAGCTCCCCCACCCGCACGTTGAAGCCGCGGATGACATGAATGTTGTCCGCAATCTTGTTTTCCTGACCGTGCACCGTCCAGTAGCCGACCTCCAGCCGCTGACCAACAAGGTGCTCGGGATTGGTGCCCACCAGTCGCCCGTCGAGTTGAAACGGACGGCGGATGTGGTGCACCACCATCCGGCCGGCCGGCAGCGCCTTGGCCTTCGCCAGCCGGCACACCGTGTCAATGTCGAGCTGGCTGACCATGTTATCCGCCGCACTCACGCTGACGGACGCTTGATTATAGAAGCCCTCGAGGTGCCCGCCGGTCTGCGCGAGATAAACCTCGTCCACCTTCACGCCCGCGCTCTGCTCCGCCGCCAGCAACGCACTGTGCGTCGCGTCGCTGGCCGCCTTGAAGTCGGACACCGCGCCCTTGATGACGCCATGCGACTGGCATTCACCAAAGCCGATCAGGTGCACACTGCGACCTTGCGACATCTCGCCGATCAACACGGCCACCTTGGAGGTGCCGATTTCGACGGCGCCGATTATGCGGGACTTAGAGCTCACGTTTGCGCGACGGACGGGTGGATTGCGGGAAAGCGATGGAAGGCAGCCCGGCCGCCGGCGTGGCGGTGCCGAGCGCGACCGGAACCTGCGAGGGCCCAACCGCGAGGTTGATCGAACGCACCGGTTGCTGGGAGGCGATCTGCGGGTGATCGAGGATCAGATCCAGCCGCGCGATCTGGGAATAAAAGTCCTCGCGCAGGCCGAAGACGATCTCACCGACGTTGCGCGCCGTGACGACGATCTCGCCGTCCGTGTTGATGCGCTCCAACGAAATGACGTCCCACGTGCCGTACAGGTGCGCTGCGTTCGCGAGCGCGGTGGTCAGCAGGTCGCCGACGCGATCCATCCCAGGCAGCGGCTGAAACCCGCTGCCCTCACGCACGAGCCGCACGCCCTTGATCCATGGCAGCGCGGAGGAGAGCCCCGGCGGATAACCTTCGCCGATGAAAACCGTGCCGTCGCGAGCGACGAGGAAATCGCGGGCCGGCTCCTGACCGACCTGCGCGCGCAGCCGGACCAGCGGTGACCGCTCGGAAAGCACGACGCGCAGTGTATCCGGAAACTCACGCGTCAGCACGGCGGAGGCGACCTGGCCGCTCGCCATCAACCGGGAGCGCAGCGCGTAGAGATCGAGCTCCATCAGCCCGACGCCTTCCGGCAGCGCGAGCACACGCTCGACCCAGGCCTGGTCCAGCACGCCGTCGGTCTGCACCGAGACCGCGCGGACCGGCTGGCTGTCGATCGGCGTGGCGAACATCTCCGGCGTCGCCTTCCAGGTGCGCCAGATTTCGAAGGATCCCGCCGCCATCGCGGCCAGGACGATGATCGCCGAGACCGTCTTGACGGTGCGGACGGTCCCGCGCTTGCGGCCCTCGCGCGACATGGCCCGGGGTGCGATTTCCTGCGGGATGTCGCGCCAGCTGCGCGCGGACGTGGTGACTGTGGCAGCTCGGTTCATGAGGATACGTGGAAAGACTGGGTGGCTGCGAAACGTTGCAAGGCGGGTGAAACCAGTTCCCGGACCAGCGCCGTGAAATCCAACCCCGCGCATCGCGCACTCATCGGCAGCAGACTGGTCTCTTTCATGCCGGGCAGCGTGTTGATTTCCAGCAAAAACAACTCGTTTTGCGCCGTAATCATGAAATCGATACGCGCGTAGTCCCGGCAGCCGCACGCGGCGAACGCCGTCTCGGCCGCCCGGCGGACCTGCGCGTCGACTTCCGGCGTGATCGGCGCCGGCGCGAGATAGGTCGTCTGGCCCTTCGTGTACTTGGCCGTGAAGTCGAAGACGCCGGAGTTCGGCACGATCTCCACCACGCCCATTGCCCGGCCGTTCAACAGGCCGACCGTCAACTCGCGGCCGCGGATTCGCTGCTCGGCCAGCCACGTGCCCTGCGTGATCGACGCCAGCTTGTCGCGAATCGCGTCCCCGCCTTCGCAGATCGCCAGGCCCACGCTGCTGCCGTCGGTGTTCGGTTTGAAGACAATCTCCGGCCCGAGGCGCCCGACGAGATCATCCAGCGTCGGCTTCCGCTCGGCCGAAAACTCCAGGCCGGGCGCCACCCGGACGCCGCGCGCCGCCACCACGCGTTTCGTCCGCTCCTTGTCGAGACAGAGCTCACTCGCGGCCGCATCACAACCGCCGTAGCAGATCTGCGCCGACTCCAGCAGCCTCTGCATGCCGCCGCCTTCGCCGAAACCGCCGTGGAAGGTCATGAAGACGACGTCGCTCGCTGGATCGATCCCGTCCGGCAGCGCGTCCGCGTCGACCACAACAAACCGCGTCGGGAAACTCCGCGCCAGCGCCGCCGCACACGCCCGTCCGGATCCGAGCGAGATCTCGCGCTCTGATGACGTGCCACCAGCCAGAACCACCACGTTGGGCGTATTCATCTTCCGGTGATCCTCCCCGCACGGGTTCCCGCGCCGCGACGGGCCTGGCTCCCCTTCCGCTGTGTGTTCATCTTTCGCACCGTTAAAGCACATCCTCCCACTTTACCCCGTAGAGGAGCACCTCCGGCTCCAGTCGGATCCCGGTCTGCTGCTCCACCCGCGCCCGCACGCGGCGCATCAGCGCAATCACATCCGCACTCGTGGCCTGCCCGCGGTTGACAATGAAGTTGGCATGGACCGGCGAAACCTCGGCGTCGCCGATGCGCTCGCCCTTCAATCCGCACGCGTCAATCAGCCTCCCGGCCGAGTCGCCTTCCGGATTCTTGAAGATGCATCCCGCACTCGGCTCGCGCGGCTGCGACTTCTGGCGCTTGTCGCGATACGTATCGATCTGCCGGCTGATGTCCTCCGCCGGTCGCTGCGCCGGCGGCCGCAGAATCGCACCCGTGGCGATCGCCTCGTGCAACTCGGCACAGTGCCGATACGCGACGTGCATCTCGTCCTTCCGCAGCACGCGGCGTTCACCTTCAAGCGTCACCAGTTCGACCTCGTCCACCACGTCGAACATCCAGCCTCCCATCGCTCCGGCATTCATGCGCAGCGCTCCGCCCACATTGCCGGGAATGCCTTCGAGAAATTCGAACCCCGCCAGGCCATGACGCGTCGCCAGCCCGCACAGATTCTTCAATCTCAACCCGGCGCCGACTCGAACCGATCCGTCCGGCCGCGGCTCGAAGCTTTCCCAAAACGGCAGGCGCAGCGAAACGACGATCCCGTCCACGCCGCTATCCGGCACCAACAGGTTCGAACCACGTCCGAGCACAAACAACGGAATGCCCTCCGCCCGCGCGTAGCGCACCGTTGCCTGCAGGTCTTCGACACTCGCCGGTTCGACATAGAGCCGCGCCGCGCCGCCAACGCGCATCGTGGTTTTGGTGGCGAGGGACTCCTCGCGGCGAATGCGTGCTTCAGCGCTGACTCGCGCCTTCAATCGTTCCGCGTGCGCGTCCCAAGCCTCCGCGCGTTGCCGCTGCGTCTCATACCTCCCGAGCCATTCACGCGCACGCTGGTCGATGTCCCCCGCTCCGACAAAAGCGACCATGTCGCCGCCCCGTCGCTCGCGCAGCAAACCCTCGAGCAGTCCACTCGTGTCACCCGGCAGGTAACTCACGGCCGCGCCTGGCAGCTGGCGTTTCATCTCCGCGTAGAGGTCCGCCGTCGTTCCGCCAGGCAAGGGCGCTTCACCGGCGCCGTACACATCGATCAGGTAAACCGCGTCGGCCACACCCAGCGCGGCGGCAAACTCTGACTTAAATTGCCGCGTGCGACTGAAGCGGTGCGGTTGAAAAACCACCACCAAACGGCCGCCAGCAGAGACCTGACGGCTCAGCGTCGTCAGCAACGCCCGGATCTCCGCCGGATGATGCGCGTAGTCCTCCAGCACGGTCAGCACGGGGTCACGGTGCAACACCGCCTGGCGGCGACGCACTCCCGGAAAATCCGCCAGCGCTCGTTCGTCGCACGACGCATCCATCAAGAACGCTGCTGCCAATGCCGCGACGGCATTGCTCGCGTTGAACTCGCCGATGGCCTGCACCCGTGCCCGCACTTGAGCAAATCGGCCGCCGAGTCGCAGCTCCGTCCGGCCGCCACCCTCCGCGATCATCTCGCCCTGGAAATCACCCGAACGGCCAAAGGTGGCGACGCGCGACTGAGCCACGCCCTGAGTCGCCAGCCGTGACGCGAGTCGCGCGGAGACCGCGCACGTATCACTCAACAGCACCTGGCCGCGCGTGCGGGCAAAGAGCGCGGCGAACGCCTCCTCCAGCTCCGTCGCGGTTCGGTAGTGATCCGGATGATCCCAATCGAGATTCACCGCGACCGTGATCTCGGGGCTGAAGCGATCGATCGTGCCATCACTTTCGTCGATCTCCGCCACCAGCCAATCGGTGGAGCCCAGGCGGGCTGGCGGCACCTCCGCATCGTTGAAGAGCCCGCCGAGGATGTATCCGGCCGACAAATTCGCCGAACGCAACGCGGTCACGAGCATGGCGGTGGTCGTGGTCTTGCCATGGGAACCACACACGGCCACCAGCCGATTCTCCCGGCTGAGCTCCGCCAGCAGTTCCCCGCGGCGCACCGCCGTCAGCCCACGCGCTCGCGCTGCCTGCAGCGAGGGATGCTGCGCCGCGATCGCAGACGAATACACGACCAGCTGGGCCTCCGTCGGCAAAGCGCCGCGGTCCACCACGCGGACCTGCCCGGTCGCCAGGGCGCGAGCCATCGGCTCGGTCATTCCATCATCCTCGCCGGTCACAACAAAACCGCGCGCCTTCAGGTAAATCGCGAGCGGGCCCAGCCCCATGCCCCCAACGCCCACCGCATGGATGTGCGTCACCGGCCGTCCAAACAGCGCAGGCAAAGCCGTCGTTCTCATGCCGCCACACCTCCGGTCACCGGTTCGAAAGTCCGTCGCCGCTCCTGAACGAGATGCTCAAGGTCGGCGGCAATCACCTGGCGCGGGTCGACTGCCTGCGCGCGCTGCAGCGACTCACGGTAGGACTCCAGCAAGCCGGGCGTCCGCAAGGTGCGCAGGACGAGCGGCGTCAATTCCGTGGTGTTCTCCTGGGAGACCACCACGCCGCCGCCCGAGGCCGCAAAACTCGCGGCATTCGCCGCCTGGTGGTTGTCGGCCGCAAACGGATACGGCACCAGGATCGCCGGCGTGCCACAACGCACGAGTTCGGCGATTGTTCCGGCGCCGGCGCGCGACACCACGAGATCCGCGGCCGACAACAACGTTGCCATTCGATCGCAGAACGGAAGGAAAACAGCGCGCAGCCCACCTTCAGCGAGATGCACCTCCGGCTGCTTCGCACTCGAACCGGTCACGCACAACAGTTGCACCCCAGCGGCCGCCAACTCCCGCGCGGCGCGTGCTGCCCACTCGTTCAGCGCCCGCGCGCCCTGGCTGCCGCCCAGCACCGCCACGACCGGCCGCGCCGGATCCAAACCCCACACGCGGCAGGCGGCTTCACGCGGTTCACGGTGGATCTCCGGCCGAACCGGCAAGCCGACGGGCCGCACGCGACTGGTGAAGTTGGCGCCCATCTCGACCCCTGGTGGCAAGTAGAGCCGCGTCGCGAGCGGAGCCATCAAGCGGATGGCCCGACCCGGCACCTGGTTCGCTTCGTGAAGCGCAATCGGCACCCGGAAAATTCCCGCCACCAACATCACGGCCGCGCTCGTGAACCCGCCGAAGCCAATCACGAGGTCGGGTTGCATCTCCTTCACGAGGTCCCAGGCCACGCCAAACCCGCGCGCCTGCTCCGCCGCAAAACGAGTGGCCACGGACGGGCTCAATCCGAAGGGGGCACCCGGCAAAGGCACGAAGTTGAGCCATGGATACTTCGCCGCCAGCTGGGCATCCACCTTCTTCTCGCTGATCAGCAGCGTGACGCGGTGCCGCCGCCCCACCAGTTCCTCGGCCAAAGCGATCCCGGGCGCCAGATGGCCGCCGGTTCCGCCGCAGCTGATGAGGAAAGCCCGGTGCAAGCGCTGCACGCGCGGAAGGTCGGCTTCATCCGCCAGGCGGCGTCGCACGCCGCTGCTCGTTCGGGAGGTGGCGCGCGGACTCGACACGGTCACGCCGAGACTTCCTCCAGCGCCCGCCGCTTGCGGGTGAGCGCCGGTTTGGCCCAGGTCCGATGAGTGTTGATGATGATGCCGAGCAGCGCGCCCATCAGCAGCAGATTCGAAAGTCCCGCGCTGATGAACGGCAGCGACATTCCCTTGGTCGGCAGCAGGCCGGTGACGACCCCGAGGTTCACGATCGCCTGCAGCGAGATGAGCAACAACGCGCCCGCGACGAGCAGGTATTGGAACAAGTTCGGCGCGCGGCGGAGGTGAATGAGGCCGAGGATGAAGATCAGTGTGAAGAGCACGACGACTCCCAGCGTGAACCAGAGCCCTAGTTCCTCACCCACCACCGCAAAGATGAAGTCCGTGTGCGCCTCCGGCAGGAAGTTCATCTGCTGGCGCCCCTGGCCCAACCCGGCGCCATCGGTTCCGCCCACGGCAAATGCCGCGAGCGATTGATAAAGTTGATACGTGCCGCCGAGTTTGTTGCCCTCGACATCGAGGAACGCCGTGAACCGGCGCAGGCGGTTCGGGTTGTGCAGCACAAGTAACGCGAACCCACCCGCCGCCATCGCGATCGACGGCAGGATGAAACGCCACCGGGCACCCGCCAGGAACAGCAACGTCAAACCGACCGCGAGCGTCAGGGCTGCCGTGCCGAAATCGGGCTCCAGCACGATCAGGAACGTGAATACACCCACGATTCCAATCGGGATCGCGAAGCCCCGCTTGAACTCATTAATCCGCGTCTGGTTGAGCGCCAGGTAGTGGGCGAGGCAGAAAACGAGCGCACCTTTGGCCAGTTCCGCCGCCTGCACGCGCACCGGCCCCAAGCCGAGCCAGCGCCGGCTGCCATTCACCGACACGCCGATGCCGGGAATCAGCACCAGCGCCAGCGCAACCACCGCTCCGATTCCGATCACCCAAACGTAGCGCCGCAGTCCCTCGAGGTCGACGCGGCTGACCACGTAACACGTCACGACCGCGAGGCCGACGCCGAGCAGCTGCTTGTTGAGATAATAGTAGGGCCCCTGCCGATACGACGCCGACGCGCTGAACAGGATCGTCAGTCCGAGCAGCAGCAACGCCGTGACACAGACGACGATGGCCGCCGAGGGATTGAGGGCGAATCCGGTCCGGGGGGCATCCAGAGAGCGGCTGGAGCGTCTCATGAAATCGGGAAGTGGAAACCGAGGAAACGTCCGGGTGAAGCTGGGCTCAGTTGAACAACGGCGGGCCCGGCTCGTTCGACGGCTCCGGATCGATCCGAATCGTCTGCTCCGGCTCCTCGACGCGGATCACCGGAACCTCGTCGGGCTCCGACGTGTTGATCGTGCCGGTCGTCGGCGGCTGGCTTTGCGCCGGGGTGCTGGCCGGCGTGGACGCCGGTTGCTGGTACGAAGGCGTGTAGCGCGTCGGCTCGGGGGGTCGCGTCGCCGCGGGCGCGGTCGCGCCGGGGATCACCAGTTCCTGGCCTGGGCGGATGCGCGCCGGGTCGGCGATGTTGTTGGCCAGCGCAATGTCACCGATGCGCACGCCGTAGCGCCGCGCGATCTCGTTGAGGCTCTCACCCGCGGCTACGACGTGCTTCATCGTGTTGCCACCCGCGCGCGCGAGCGCCGGAGCCGGTGTCGTACTTGCTGCCGGAGTCGGGGCGGGTGTCGACGCAGCCGGAGTGCTCGCGGTCGCCGTGCCGCCCTGAGGGACCAGAAGTTTGTCGCCCACCCGCACCATGTCGCTGCGCATCTTGTTCAGCGTCTTGATCGCGTTGACCGTCGTGCTGTGGCGCTTCGCGATGGCGCCGAGCGTATCGCCCGCCTTCACCTCGTACGTGATCGCATCCGTGGTCACATTGGGACCCGAACTCACTGGACGAGCCGTGCTGGTGGTGGAAGCAGCGGGCGCGGAAACCGTCGCCGGTTCCGCGGACGCTCCGGGGATCGTGAGCCTCTGGTTGATCTGAAGGGATGCATCCGCGCGCAGGTTGTTGGCGGCCGCGAGTTCACGAACGGTGATGCCGTGCTTCTTCGCGACGCTCCACAGGCTGTCGCCGCGTCCCACCGTGTACGTTTGCGCGGGAGCGTCGGCGGCGGCAACCGGGGCCGGCGTGATCGCGGTGCCGGAGGAGGCCGCGTTGGGCCGCGTCGGGCTCTGGCGCGAGCCAGCACCGCTGAGCGAAATCACCGGGTCGGCGTTCGACGCACTGCGCGGCGCCAGCGGGGGATTCAGGTCCGCCGAAAGATCGCGGGCCGGCGTCGCTGCAACGGGCGCGTCGTATTCGCCCGCTGGTGCCACGCCGGGTTGCATCGCCGGGTTCGTGGCGAGGTCCTGATTCTTCGACGAGGTGCGGCATCCCGGGATGGCAAAAATCAGCACGAGCACCGCCACGTGCACGGCCACGACCAGGCCGAAAATATTCACGATCTTCATGGCGAAAGTTAGTTCAGCGAAAGCGCAGGGTTGCTACTCTAAAACGGGTGTCGCGCCCAAGTTCTTCACGAGGCGTTCGAACTGGGTGCCGCGGTCGTCATAACCGCGAAATTGATCGAGGCTCGCAAAGCCCGGGCTGAGCACGACTTCGTCGCCCGGCCGGGCCGCGACGGCCGCCATCCGGACGGCTTCATCGAGATCGGCACAAACGCGGTGAGGGACACCGGCCGCGCCAAAAAGCGTCGCCAGCACGTTGCGCGTTTCGCCGATCAGGAAAGCGACGCGAACCTTGGCGGCGATGCGTTGCACAAATCCCGCGATGTCACCGCCCTTGGCCTTGCCGCCGGCGAGCAGAACCACCGGTGACGGAAAACGCGCGAGCGCCGCTTCCGTGGCGTGGAAGTTTGTCGCCTTGGAGTCGTTCCACCAGCGCACGCCATCGGACTCGGCCACACAGGCGAGGCGATGCGGGCCAAGCCGAAAGTTTTGGGCCGCCGCATACAGCGCGCCTTCCCGCAAACCAGCCGCGCTCCACCAGGCATCCGCAATGATGAAGTTTTCACGCTGCGGGTAATCTTCAAAAACCGTTCCGCGCAGCAGCACATCACCCGGTTGGAACAGCGTCTCCACCGCAGCGCCGGGCGGCAGCGGTTGGCCAAACTGCTCGGCGGCCTGCTGAACGGTTGAGCCGGCAAAGACGTGACCGCCGATCGTGCGCTCGAACAAACGCCACTTGGCGAGGAAGTAACCCTCCATCGTGCCGTGGCGCTCGAGATGATCCTCGGCGAAGTTGATCCACAGCGCCGCGTCGGCCCGGAAGTGACGGAAGGTCTCGGATTGAAACGAGCTGACTTCACACACCGCCACGGAATCCGGCGCCCCTCCACCCCGCTCGACCACCGCCTCGCTGAACGCGCGGCCAACGTTGCCGACGGCGATCGCATCCCGCCCGATCGAACGCAGCGCAAACGTGAGAAACTCCGTCAGGGTCGTCTTGCCGTTGGTGCCCGTGACCGCAACGACCGAACCCCGCCAGAACACCGACGCGAAATCGAGTTCACCCAGGCACGTGCAGCCGGCCGCGCGCGCCGCGAGGATCCAGGGATGCGACGGCAGGAAACCCGGCGAGAAGATCACCAGCTTGTAAGGTGAACCGGCCCCCGGGCGGAACGCGTCGGATTCACCAGCGCCGGAACGCTCGTCAAAGATGCGCGCGATACCGCCGAGCCGTTCGACCAGCGCTGCCGTCGCGCGACCGCTGACACCACCACCCAGCACCGCCACGGGTGCAGCGAGCAAGGGACGAAGAAATTCCGGCGGCGTGATCATCGGGTTCAGCGCAGTTTGAGCGTTCCCAGTCCCGCCAGGGCACACATGAGCGAGAGCACCCAGAAGCGAAGCACGACTTTCGTTTCGGGCCAGCCGAGCTTCTGAAAATGATGATGAATGGGCGCCATGCGGAACAGCCGCCGGCCCTCCCCGTAGCGTCGCCGCGTCGTTTTGAAGTACGACACCTGGAGGATCACGGAAACCGCCTCCATGACAAACACGCCACCCACGATGATCAGCGTCAGGGGCTGCTGCACCATGAACGCGATCATGCCGATCAATCCGCCCAGCGCGAGCGAACCCGTGTCGCCCATGAACAGCTCCGCCGGATGCGAGTTGTACCAGAGAAAGGCCATGCCGGCCCCCACGAGCGCGCCACAAATCACCGCCAGTTCGCCGACCCCGGGCACGTACCCGATCAGCAGGTAATCCGAAATCCGGGCGTTGCCCGCGGCGTACGCCATGATGCCGTAAACCAGCGCGACCGTGATCGTGCAACCGATCGCAAGGCCATCCAAACCGTCCGTCAGGTTGATGGCGTTGCTGAAGCCGACGACCCAGAAGAACATCATCACGAGCAGCGCGAGAATGCCGATCACGCCCGAGACGATGAAGACCGGGTCTTTGTAGAACGGCACCCAGAGCTCGCGGATCTCGTCACCACTGAGTGGATGCAGCACCAACGCCGCGAGCGCGCACACGGTGATGATCGTCTGCCACGCCATCTTTTCCCGCGAGGAGATGCCGTCGCGGTTCTTCTTCACCACCTTGAGGTAGTCGTCGCGGAAACCGATCGCCGTCAGGGCGCCGTACACGAACAGCGCCGTCAGCACGTAGATGTTGGGCGCCGCCCACAGGAGCGTGCTGACGATGACGGACGCGGCAATGAGCAGCCCGCCCATCGTGGGCGTGTTCTTCTTGTCGAAACGGTGCGCGAGGTCACCCGTCCGGTCGTCGTCGTAGTGCTGGCCAAACTTCAGCCGCTTCAGATGCCGGATGAGCCACGGCCCGATGATGAAGCCGACGATCATCGCCGTGCCCGCGGCCAGCAGCGTGCGCAGGGTCAGGTACCGCAGGACACGGAGCGGGCCCCAGATGTGTTCGTATTCGGCGAGGTAAGACAGCATCGGCTCAGTGGGTCGCGCCCGGCGCGGCCTCCGGTTGCAAGGCGCCCAGCACCGACTCGAGCCGATACTTCCGACTGCCCTTGAGAAACACGGCGCCGCGGAATTCCCGCAGCTGCTCCTGCACCGGCGCGAGCGAGGTCACGACCGTCACCTGGCCGGGCCGCGCGCCCGCCGCCAGCGCGCCGGCCCGCACCGCCTCCGCCTCATCTCCAATCACATAAACCATATCCTGCTCACGCAGCCGGAGCGTCGCCCCAAGCTGGTGATGATAGTGCCCGCTTTCGGCCCCCAGTTCCTCCATGCCGCCGAGAACGTAGAGCCGCCGTTCCCGGGCCGGGGCGATCTCCGTGAAGACCGCCAGGGCGTCGCGCATCGACGCGGGATTGGCGTTGTAGCAATCCAGGTACAACAGCTGCGTCTCCGTCCGCCGTATCTCGCCGCGCATCGCACCGGGAGTCCACGTCGCGAGCCGCGGCTGCAGCGCGGCCGGTGATTCACCAAGCCAGAGCGCCGCCGTCAGAGCCAGCGCGGCATTTTCCGCCATGCCATCCGAAACCCGCCGCAACGAAAACCGCTCCGCGGCCGCCCCGCTCCGGTGCAGGTGAACCACGGTTTCATTGCCGCGATGTTCCATCGAAAACTCCACCGGCCGCGGCAGCGCCTCCGAGCCGGACTGGCCCAGGCGCACCAGGTGCAACGCCGCCACCGGCAGGTCGCGAAACGCCGCATGCTGCCGCAGATCAGCGTGGAAAATCGCCACGCCACTTTCGCGCACCCGCGCCGGCAAAAGCGCCTTCTCCTGCGCCACGCCCGCCAAACCACCGAGGTCCTGCGTGTGCGCCGGCGCGACCAGCGTGACAATTGCCACGTCCGGTTCGATCATGCGCGCCAGCAGCTCCATCTCGCCGGGCTCACTGATGCCCGCCTCGATCACCGCGTAGCGATGTTGCGCCGGATCAAGCCGCGTCAGCGTGAGCGGCACGCCGAGGGTGTTGTTTAAGTTGCCTTCGGTCGCGAGCGTCCGCGGACCCAACAGTAGGGCGAGCAGGTTCTTCGTCGATGTCTTGCCGGCACTGCCGGTCACGCCGATCACCGGGCCGTCGAAACGGCGCCGGTGCTCGCGCGCGATCGCGCGGAACGCCGCCGCGGGATCGTTCACCACCAGCTGCGGCAAGGCGACACCCTCCACTCGACGGCTGACCAACGCGGCCGAGGCCCCCGCCTCACGGGCTGCGGCCAGAAAATCGTGCCCGTCGCGCTTGTCCGTGCGCAGCGCCACAAACACTTCCCCTGCCTTGAGCTGGCGGGTGTCGATGGCGAAACCCGTCAACGAGCGTCCCGGCTCTTCGGTCCAGCGACCGTCCGTCCAGCGGGCCAGGAGCTCGGGGGCGAATTCAGGCATCGAAGGGTTCTCGGCGCAGGTGAAGGGGTTCAGGCGGGATTGATCTGCTTGATTGCAATCAGCTCCCGCACCACCTGGCGGTCGTCAAACGGGACCACCGTGTCGGCAAATTCTTGATACGATTCGTGACCCTTGCCGGCGATGAGCAGGCAGTCACCGGGTTTGGCCATGTCGAGCGCGAGGCTGATCGCGCGGCGGCGGTCCTCAATCCAGGTGATCTTCTCCGGCGCGGTGACGCCGTCCCTCATGTCGGCAAAGATCTGCTCGAGCGCCTCGCGCCGCGGATTGTCGGCGGTGGCAAAGGCGAAGTCCGCCTGCTCCTGCACGGCGCGCATCATCATCGGCCGCTTGGCGCGGTCGCGGTTGCCCCCGCAACCGAACACGACCAGCAGCCGCCCCGGGGTGACGGGCCGCAGCATCGCGAGCGCGTTCCGCAGCGCGTCGTCCGTATGCGCGTAATCGACCAGCACGTTGAACGGTTGGCCTTCATCGACGCGCTCCATGCGCCCGGCGACACCCGGGAAACTGCGCAAACGGTGCAGGATGACCGAGGGATCGCGTCCGAGGCCCCAGGCCGTCGCCACCGCCGCGAGCAGGTTGCTCACATTGTAGCGGCCGATCAGCGGCGACTCGACCTCGAGGCTGCCGCCCGGCCAGACGAGCCGGAAGGTGGACTGTTTGAAACCGAGGTGGACGTTCTCCGCCCGCACCTGGGCGGTCGGATCCTCGCCATAGGTCACGCGGTTGACGCCCGCTGGAATGAGATCCAGCAGCCGGCGCCCGTACGGATCATCGAGATTGACCACCGCGACCTTGGGCGGCGCGCCGGTCGCACCGCTGAACAGCCGAGTCTTCACCTCAAAGTACTGCTCGAGCGACTGGTGGTAATCGAGGTGATCGCGTGTCAGGTTGGTGAATACGGCGGCGGCAAACTGCAGCCCGCGCACCCGCTGCTGGTCGATGCCGTGCGAACTGACCTCCATCACCGCCTGGCGGCAGCCCGCGTCGCGGATCTGCGCCAACATGCCGTGGATGTCGACCGCCTCGGGTGTGGTCTTGAACGAGGGCACGGTCCGTGCCCCCAGATCGTAGCTGATCGTGCCGAGCAGCCCCACCGGCTGGTCACCGGCGAGGAGATGGCGGACCAGATGCGAAACCGTCGTCTTGCCGTTGGTGCCGGTGACACCGATCACCTGTAGGTCGCGGTCGGGAAACTTGTAGTACCGCTGCGCCACCCGCGCCAGCGTCGCGCGCGCGTCCGCCACCTGCACGAACGTGACCTTGGACGGCGTGCTGAACGGCATCCGCTCGGTCACTACGGCGACGGCACCGCGCGAGATCGCCTCGTCGATGAACGTCGCGCCGTCCGCCCGCAGTCCAGGCAGGGCGAAGAACAGGTTGCCCGGCACCACACGCCGGCTGTCCATCACGAGGCCCGAGATCGGGCGATCGAGGGTTCCGCGGACGGCGACAATCTCGTCCTCGCGGAAGTAATCGGCTAGTTTGGGGGCCATCTTAAAGACGCGGTTGCGAGCCAGGGTTTCCCGGCGGCTGCGGGTCGGCGCGGTCGCACGGAACGCGTTGATGAGCGAATAATCGTGTGTGAGGTAACCAATCACCGTCGCCTTCCTTCCATTGCTAGCAAGTTCCGACCCGGGTCTGCCACCGGCTTGATATCCAGGTACGAGATCAACTGTTCCGCCACGCGCCTGAAGCTGGGCGCGGCCACTGCGCTGCCGTACGCGGTCCGCCCGTTGGGCAGGTTCGCGTTGTCGACGATCACCGAAATCACTACGCGCGGGCGGCTGGCCGGGAAGAAACCGACGAAGGAGCCCACGTGGTCCGACTTCGAGTAACGTCCGTCGATAATCTTCTGGGCCGTGCCGGTCTTGCCCGCCACCTCATAACCCGGCAGCGCCGCGACCTTGCCCGTGCCCTCGCTGACGACACTCGCGAGCATGCGCGACATCTCGCCGGCGGTGCGTTCGCTGATCACGCGACGGCGCGACACTCCGCCAAACGAGTAAACTGTCTCCCCGCGCGCGTCGCGGATCTCCTTGATCACCTGCGGCCGCATCAACTCGCCGCCGTTGGCGATCGTCGCCATCGCGTAGTGGATCTGTAGCGGCGTGACCGCTACGCTGTAGCCGGCCGGGATGCGGGTAATGTCGCTGCCGCTCCATTTCTCGGGACGGTAAAGGATGCCGTTGACCTCGCCGCCGAATGGGAAACCGGACGCCTCGCCGACGCCGAAAGCCCGCGCATAGTCATAAAACCGCTGGTCGCCGAGCATCATCGCGAGGCGCGTCGCGCCCTTGTTGCTCGACCAGGTGATGACATCGCGCACCGGCACCGGATGCGGGAACGGATGGTCGTCGCGCATCAACCGCCGCTGCGAGCCATTGTAGAGAACCACGTCGCTCGCGCAGTCGATCGGCGTATTCGGATTAACGAGACGCTCCTCGAGCGCGCCGGCGGCCGCCACGATCTTGAAGGTCGAACCCGGCTCGATCAGGTCGGTGATGGCGTGGTTCTTCTGGTGCTCGAGCGGCGCGGTGTTGAACTCGTTGAGATTGAAGGTCGGGTAGTTGGCCATCCCGAGCACGAACCCCGTCTGCGGATCCGAGACGATGATGGTGGCCTTCTGCGGCTGGAACGCGTCGGCGATCCGCTGCAGTTCCGCCTCAACCAGGTGCTGGATGGCCGAGTCGATTGACAGCACGATCGAGTAGCCGTCGATCGCCGGCACCTCGCGACTGCGGAACTGCGCCAGCTCGCGGCGCAGGCCGTCGCGCTCGGATTCCCGCCAGCCGTCCTGGCCGTGCAGATAAAAGTCGGCAAACCGCTCCACGCCGGCGGCGGGCGTGTTCTCCTTGTTGACGTAACCGATCAGGTGCGCGGCGAGCTGACGGCGTGGATACACGCGCCGATAGCTGCGGCTGCCGGTCAACCCGCGCGGGGCGTCCTCGAGAATCTGCGCGTACAGGCTCTCCTCCACCCCTTCACGCAACTTCACCCAGCGATCGCGAATCCGTCCGTCCTGTTCGCCGTCGCGCGTATCATCCTCGAGCGGCACCTCGCGCCAACGGGGTTCGTACATCCGTTCCAGGTCGGGCAGCGGAACCTCCAGCAACGCAGCGAGCCGGGCGCGCTTCTGCTGCTCGGCGAGCCGAAGCTGTTCGCGGCGCAGTTCGTTCTTCTCGTAATCGAGCAGCTCGACGAGCGCCCACGGATCGATGGCGAGGGTCACTTCCGAGCGGCTGGTGGCGAGCAGATCGCCGCGCGCGTCGACGATGTCACCCCGCCGCGCCTGCTCGATGATGATGGACCGCCGTGCGCGATCGACGTAGCTGACGAGCTTGTCGCGATCCAGCACGTGCAGGTGCACCAGCCGGACTCCGACGGCGGTGAAGCTGCCGAGCACCACCGCGGCCAGCAGGACCATGCGGTAGTTGGAAGCGAAGCCTTTGGACGCGCCCGCCATTCTCGCTCAGGGTCGGATGCCCCCCGCCGCAAAGCGGACGTAGGTCTTTTGGTTAAATTCGCCGAAGCTCTCGCGGTTGCGCCGGATCGCCAGACGCTCTTCCGGCGACTCGGTGATGCGCACGATCTGCGCCTCCTGCGGGCTGACGAGCCCGAGCGCGAACGTCTGGTTTTTCCGCTGCAGCTCGCTGATATCCTGTTCGATCGCGATGCGCGCGGTGACTTCCGCCAGCCGGCGTTCGATCTCCACCAGTTGCGAGTTGAAGAGCTTCGTCTGGTTGGCCGAAACGGAGATCTGATGACGCAGCCAGACGGTGCCCAGACCAACTGAGCCGCTGAAGCAGATCATCACCAGCGTGTACACCAGCAGCTGATTGATGAAAGCTTGGTTGTCCGACTTTTTCATGACGCGTGCGGGGTCAAAGTTTGCGCAGGGCCCGCAACTTGGCGGACCGGCTGCGGGGGTTGACGGCGAGTTCAGCCTCGCCGGCGGTGAGAGGTTTGCGGGTCAAGGGGTCGGCGAACTTCGGCCGCAGGTCCTGCGGGCGGGAATCCTGCGCGTCCACCGGCTGGCCACACCAGCGGCGGAAGAACTGCTTCACCGGCCGGTCTTCCAGGGAGTGAAAACTGATCACCGCGAGCACGCCGCCGGAGCGCAGCCGCTCGAAGGCCGCGGGCAAGGCGCGCTCGATCGCACCGATCTCGTCGTTCACCGCGATCCGGATGCCTTGGAAGGTTCGGGTCGCCGGATGAATCTTCATCGTGTGCCGGTCCCGCGCCGGGATCGCTGACGCCACGAGTTCCGCCAGCGAAGACGTGCGGGCCAGCGCGCTCGTGCCGCGCGCCTCGCGCAAGGCGCGCACCACCCGGCGCCAGTGCGTCTCTTCGCCGAAATCCCGCACCGCGCGGACGAGCATCTCTTCGGTCGCCGTTTCGA
Organism: Verrucomicrobiota bacterium; assembly: GCA_023386835.1. GTDB lineage: Bacteria > Verrucomicrobiota > Verrucomicrobiia > Opitutales > Opitutaceae > Actomonas. The sequence continues at coordinate 524 of JAEWIY010000018.1, read as the reverse complement.
GCCAGCGCGACGCCGGCACACCGGACCGCGGATCCATCCGCATGTCGGCCGGTGCATCGGCACGAAAGGAGAAGCCGCGCTCGGGGTCGTCGAGTTGGAACGAAGAAACTCCCAAGTCGAACAAGGCACCGTCAAACGGCCCCACGTTCAGTTCGCCCAGCCGGCCGAAGTCGGAATCGATCAACTGGAAGCGATCACCAAACGTTTCCTGCAACGACCGGGCGCGTTTCTGCGCGGCCGGATCACGGTCGAGCGCGGTGACGCTCACGTCGGGCGCGGCGTCCAACAGGGCCCGCGTGTGGCCACCGCCACCAAAGGTGGCGTCGAGGAACCGTGCGCCCGCGCGAGGCGCCAGCAGTTCCAGCACTTCAGCGAGCAGAACAGGTTGGTGACCGGATGTCATGACAGGGTGCGCGGTGCCAATCATGATGCGTGACGCGGCCACTGGGCGGCGGTGCGGTCGGAACGCCGCTCCCCTCCCCCGAGCGCCCCCGCCCGGGGGGGGGCGGGCGCCCGGGGGGCGG
>JAEWIY010000015.1 GCA_023386835.1 Verrucomicrobiota bacterium | reverse complement strand
ATTGTCCAGCTGCGACCCTCGCGGATCGTGAACGCGGAAGCCCGCATCGGGATCTCCGTTGTCGGTGTGATGCTCTCCCAATCGGGCACGCGCGCGGCGTCCACGCTGGCATTCACCGGCACCAGTTCGTTTTTGCCGAACAGATTGTAGATGTTCAGCTGGATCCGCCAATTGATGCGGTCCGTGAGTTTGCGGCGGTAGCTGAACCATACGTCCACAAACTCATTCGAGGGCGCGTAGAACGGCGCGTTCAGGTTCACTCCGCTGGAGCCGTCCTCATTCTTGATCGGCGCGTACGCGATGATTGAGCGGTCTTCCCAGCGATAGGCACCACCGACACCAAAACCGTCGAGCACGCCTTCGTTGAAGTCGTAGCTTGTCACGAGATTGGCGCGCCATTTGCGGACCTCCGGCTGCACCTGGCCGTTGAGGGCGCTCAGGCGCAGCCAGTCTGGACGGAACGACGCATACGGCCCGATTTCCCGGCCACCGAACGTGTTCTGATGCCACCAGACCGGCGCGAGGCCGACATCAGTGTTCATGTACACATTGTCAATGTAGGAAGCGACCGAGCGAAAGGCGACGCCCGGCACCTGGTCGCGCACGGCCTTGGTCCGCGCGGCGTTCAGCATCAAGCGCCAGTTGGGCGTGGGATTCGCCAGGAACTCGAACTCATATCCTTTCGAGATCGAGTCCTCCGTGTAGGAAAAGCCGCCGGGGGCCTGCGTACTGACATTCTCATTACTATCGGTGCCGAAGGGCGTGTTGGGTCCCATCCACGCCGTGACGTACTGCGGAAACGTGTCGCGCAGGTCGCGCTCGAACTGGAACCAGGCTGGGGCGATCTGATTCTGCAGCCGGTTCACGACTGCCGCATCGTCGCTGTGATTGGCCCACGGCACGCGGCCCGACCGGAAGTCGCGCATCATGTTGGCGGTGAAACCGAGCGTCTGCTCGAGCGCCCACATGTTGCCGATGGAGCCGGTGGAACTCGCGTTGGTCACGCTCGTCTCGAACTTCGTCGCGCGCAGCATGTACTTCTGGTCCTTCGTCGCGAGCATCACGCTGTACTCCTCCGTCTCGCCGGCGGGCGGCGGCAGGCTCTCGCGAAACGCATCGATGCGCCCGGCCAGCGGGGCGAAGTTCTCGCCCTTGTTGTAGTAGAGGCTGACGTTGAGCGGCAGGAAGTCCCGCGTGCCGAGGAGCCGGTTGACGTGCATGGCCACACTCCAGTTGCGCGTCGTTGTCTCCAACTCGTTCACGTTCCCGTTCGGGTTGTCGTAGTTGTACCGTGACGGATCGAGGTCGGCCGACTGGGTGTCGGCCCGGTAGTTGTTGGCGCGATACCCGGACTCCAGCAGGTAGGAGCGCGCCTTGTCCTTGCGGTAACCGTACGTGCCGATGATCGAACGATCCCAGAAGTACGCCTGCCACACGCCGGTGAGTGACTCCACGTCGAACTCGCTCAAACGGGCGTAGCTCGTCAGGTAGTCGCGCGGGCTCAGCCCATTGTGCGTCGTGCCTTCGGAGAAGAAGGTGACGACGTTCACGTCCCGGGTCGTCCAGCCGCGATAGTTCGCGGGATTGCTGGCCTGGGTCAGCCGGGTCTCGCTTTCGTCGTTCACGTCCGGGCTCTGCCAGAACGCGCCCGGATCGACCTCAGGTCCGGCAATCCAGGTGTTGTCGAAGTAGCGGACGGGCATGACCCCACCACGGCTCGTGATGAAGGGCATCGCGATATTGCTCAGCCCCGCCCCGCGCGAGGAGGAGGCGCCGCGCAGGTCATCGCTCAGGTAGTAACGAAACGCTGTATTGATGGCTCCACTCCCCTCCAGCCACGGGTGGTCCGTGAAATTCGCCATCGACGGCGTGTCCAGGTTCCACCCCTTGATCGAACGGTCGTCGCGCTTCTGCCCTTCCTCGCTGTAGGAGGCCGTCAACCGATGCTGACCGAGCAAGCGCGCCCAGAAGCTGTCGCTACGCTCGTCGAAGTCGAACTGCGCAAAGCCCTGCGCGCGCCAGGCGTCACGATCCGACACATACGTGCGATTGGAGTCCCGCAGCTCCTCCTCGATGAACGCGCGACCGACATTCGGGTTCGGCGTGCCGTCGAGATTGTGTGTGTTGACGTCCATCATGATGCGATTCTGCCAGCCGAGCGCCGCCCATTGGCCGCCATCCATGTCCTGTTTGAACGCCGACAGTTGGTAACCGAGGTTGTCGTTCAGGAAGGTCTGCGTGAGGCTGACGTCGAACACATCCCAATCGGACCATTCACCCTTGTTGGGGCCGTCCATCAACTTGTTGTAGAAGTCGAAGACCGTGGGATCGGTCATCGTGGCGGGCAGATAGCCACCGGACCCCGCGAAGGGCAGTCCCGCCGCGGCCGCCCACTCGTCGTAACGCCGCATCGTCACGCGGCCGTAAGCGTTGCTCTGCGGGAACGGACCGTCGCCACCGGTCGCATCAACACTTTCAATGATCGTGCCATCCGGACGGCGGGCGAGGTATCGCGAAGGCGTCTCGAATCCGAACATGTTGCCCACCGGAACGGAGACGAGCGCCGCACTGCGGTATCCACCGAGTGAGGGCAGGAACTGTTCGGAATTCTGGTCGGTCAACTGACGCGTGAGGAGCGGATTAAAGACCTGCTTGTTCAGGCCGCCGCTGCTGACCGGATCCCACCAGGCGCTGAGTTGGTCGAGCGGAGGCAGGATACGCGGGCGGTTCGAGTCGATCGAGCCGTGTTCGTAGTTGCCCGAGATCTCGAACGTCATGCCGTTACGGTTGAGCGCCGCGGGTCGGTACGTCAGCGCGCCAAACAACCGCTTGTCGTCGGCGAACGCGGGATCCTGCCGGAATTTCTTCTCGTTGTGCAGCACCGCCACTCGCGCCGCCAGCTGCCCGTCGATCAGCACCTGGTTGTATTTAAACGCGACGCGCAGGCTGCCGAACTGATCGAAATCCGCGTTCAGTTCACCGGCGTTTCGAAACTCCGCGGAGTCGATCGTCGTGTTGACGACACCCGCCGGGCTGCCGAGGCCGAAGAGGATCGCGTTGGGCCCACGCTGCAGGTCGACGCGGGAGACGGTGTAGCCGTCCCACGGGATGTCGGAGAGGAAGTAGTTCCGGGTGTTGTCCGCGGAGGTGAGGCCGCGCACGCGGGTGTTGCCGCTGGGATTGGAGAACAGCGCCAGCTCGTTCGTGTTCTGCGTCGAGACCGAAACACCGCCGGAGAAGTTGCCGCGAGGGCCACCGACTTCGGTGTTCAGTGCGTAGAGCAACGCACTCTCGTTGTCGGTCGCGTTTACGTCGCGCAGGAACTCCTTTGTCAGGACGGAGATCGATGAACCGATGTCGGCGAGGCTGGTCCGCAGGCGGGTACCGGCGAGCGTGCTGGTGGCCGCGTAACCGCGGTCCTGGGTTGTATCCACCACAAACGGACTCAATACGACCGTGTCGTCTTCCTGGGCGGGAGCCACCGCCTGAGCAAAGCCGGCACTGGAGAAAACGAGCAGCGTCCCGGCAGAGAGGACGTGCGAGAAGACCGGACGCGCAAGCACGCGCCGGGCAAGCCGAGGGGCTGAAGGGATCATAAGGAACGGGGTTGGTGCTTGGTTCGGGGACCGTCCACCGCCGCCGCGGCCACATGTTCGTGATGCGTTTACAATCCGTGCCCGAGCACCGGGGATCCGGCACCGAGAGCACGGAGGAGCGTCCGACAGGAGGTAAGCCACGGCGGGAGGCAGGCGGGCAGGTGCGCAGGTTGCCATAGAGAGGGGGAATGGCACTGGCTGCAGATACAGAATAGCGGGCGATCCGACAGACAACGCACGCCCGGGTAAACCCGTTCCACACTGAGTCCCACGATACTGTACCAGTTCCGTGAATACACCCTTCTCCCGGCCCGCCTCGAGCTCGGCACGACCCGCTGACGCCCGCCTCACGTGTGCGGCCGGCGCCGGCCCAAGTCTCGAATCAGGGCGTCACCTCAGCCAGCTGCCGGCGAGAACCCGATTGTTTGGCGGGCGGCAGCGTCTCTCCGGGCAACCACTGGGAAGGCACGTGGACAGACAAGGGACGTTCCGGCAGCCCGTGTTGATTTGTGCGCAGCAACAGGTCGAGCTGTTCGACCGCGGTCCGTCCGATCAATGCGTAATCCGGATTCATGCCGGCGATCCGCGGTGAGTTGACCAAGTCCGACGGTCGCACGTCCAAACTGACAAACGCCACCCTATCCGGGACCTTGGCGCCGATGTCGTGCAGCCACCAGCGGACGGTATCATTGAAGCCCAAGACGACATCCGGCTTTTCTCTGCGGTACCACTGCTCAAATTCGGCGCGAGCGCCGAGTTCGAAGTGTTGCACGGGAATCGGCGCGAAATCCGGCGTCAGCCGCGCCTGGCAGAAGAGTGCCGCGGAAACCTTGTCGAAGAGGTCCACCGCCTGCATCTCGCGCAGCATGGCGACACCGATGCGCCGATAACCGGCCGCCACCACCTCCCGCCAGATTCGCACGATCGCGTGATGGAAATCCGGCAGCACGACGTTTACCGGCGGCTGCACGTAACCCACGTGGCAGCCGACGCTGGCGAAGTGCTCCCACGGGAACGCATCTACAAAATCGTCCCGCAGGATCTGTCCGATCAAAACGCCGCGAATCCCGCGATGGAACAGCACCCGCCCCAACTGCGCGGCGCTTCCATATTCCTCGAGGCGGAACGTTTCGACATGATACCCCATCCGATCGCCGTGCTCGACCGCCGCTACCCGCATGTCGGAAAGCGGTTCCGAGCCCGTCCACGGATGCTGCATCGTCACGTACGCCATCACGCACTCCGATGGATGCTCACGCGTCTTCCACCGGTGGGCGGCGATGCGGGCCAAGGCGGGATCGGGGCGGTAGCGCAGCTTTTCGGCGACCGCCTTTACGCGCGCGCGGGTGGCGGCCGAGATCTTGGGGTGATCGCGCAACGCTAGGGAGACGGTGGCTTTGCCAACTCCAGCCAGGCGTGCGATGTCTTGGAGCGTGGGGCGTGCTTCCATGCCAATCGCAGTCGATCATTCACGTTGAGCGATGTGAAGCAAGGAGACGCTCAACGTCGTGGACGCCGCCGGCTCCGGCGGTTTCCCATCACTCGCGGCGCTGGGTGAGATACTTCAGCAACTCGATCATCTCACGCTCACTAAGCGCCTCCAACAGACCCGGTGGCATCAAGGATTGCTCAAGCACCTGGCGATCCACCACGTCCGCCTTGGGCACCCGAACCGTTTCACTGATCGTCCGGATAACCCAGAGTGTATCCGTTTCGCGCTCGAGCATGCCCGACACAACGCTGCCATCGCGGAGCGTGAGCAGGTTTAGCTGGTAATCGATGCCGATCACCGCATTCGGATCGACGATGTTCTCGAGGAAGTAATCGACGCCATTGCGCCACGAACCGGTGAGTTCGGGGCCGAGCGCCCCGCCCTGTCCGTCCAACGCATGGCACGCGGCACAGAGTTGTTGGTACAACATCTTGCCCCGCTCCGCGCTGAAGGCCCAGAGCGGCGCCTCACCATAGGTGGTCTTCAGCCGCGCGATCGTGGCCTGCGCGTCCGCGGAGCTCTCTCCGACGGCGCCCCAAACCTCGTCAACGAGTGTATCCACGGTTTCTTGACGAAGGGCCCGCATCTGGCGGATGTGCAGCGCGTTGATCCGCTGCTTCGGGACCGTGCCCGCCTGCACCGCCTGCAACAACTTCTCCGCGAACCCGGGCCGCGAGGTCAATGTGCCCAGGGCCACGGAACGTTGGGCCTCGTTGAACTGTTCCAGATGCCGGAGCAGCGCCTCCGCGACTTCAGCTTCATCCCGCCGGCCAAGGAATGGCAGCGCAGCGGAGCGGAATTCCGGCTCCTCGAGCAGCTGGATGAAAACCGGAGTCGCCGCGGCATCACCCACGCGGTGGAGAATCTGCAGCGCATAACGGCGCTCTTCCGGCGCCGCCGCACGATCGGCCAGCGCGCGCCGCATCCGGGCCCGCACAGTCTCGTCGCCAAACACCGCCGACAGCGTCTCCGTGACTTGCCGCACGGGGCGTTCCGGGCTGTTGGCAAATCGTTCCACGATCCGCGGCCAGGCAGCGGGCGCAGCCAACCCCGTTTGCGTTTCCAGCGCGAAACCGAAGAGCCGGAGCTGCCGCGCCGCATCCTCTGCCGGCGCTTCGGCCAGGCCGCGCGCCCATTGCTCCCGCCCCTGCGGCGTGCCCGCGATGAACCAGCGAATGGAGTCCGCGAGCGTCGGCAGCGGCGTTTCGTTGGCCAGCGCCAACGCCCGCGCAACGTTCGACCGCGCCACTCGCGCCAGGCCGAACCAGATCATCTTCGGCAAAAATCGGTCGTGCACGTCGCCCGGGTGCGACGCCAATGCCGCTCCGATGCGCCAGACGTCGTCCGGCGCCACGAGGGGCAACGTCGACGCGACCGCCAGTCGCACGTGAGCTGATTCGTCCTGCTGCGCCACCACGGCGAGTTCGTCCGCGGTCAGCGTCAACCGACCGGGAACTTCGGTCCCGAGCGTCACGGCCCACGCCCGCACCACGTCCTCCGGATCGCGCAGCGCTTCGCGTAACTCCCCGGGCTGCAAGGCACCCGTGACGTGCAGCGTCCAGAGCGCCCGCAACCGCGCGGTACGGCTTTCCGGCGAACGAAGCAGCGTGCGGAGTTGCTCCAGCGCCACCGCTTCCAGTACGCGCGAACTCGCCCGCTCCTGCAGCAACCGGCGGGCAGTACGCACAAACCACTCGTTACGGTGCGTGTGCAGTTCGGCCAGTTGCCGATCGCTCATCACGCCCAAGTCGACGCGACGGCGTTGATCCGTGGCGGCCCAGGCAAGCCGATAGATGCGACCATTCGTGCGGTTCCACGCCTCGGGCAACGGATGGTGGCAATGTTGCTCGTCGCACCAGTCGATCACGTACACAGCGCCGTCGGGCCCGTACTGCAGATCAACGGGCAGGTAGGACAGGTCCGGGGAGAACAACAGGTCGTAACCGGCGTGGAACGTCTCGTATCCGGAACCGCGTCTCACGTTGTGCTGATGGTTGATCTGACGGCCGTGAAGGTTGTGCGTGAAAAGATGGTCGCGATAGATCTCGGGCCAGTTGTCGCCGAGGTAGATCATCGTGCCGACATGCGAGTGGCCGCCGTACACTGCCGTCGTGCCGGGTTTGCCCGCGCCGCCTTCACCGCTGTCGTAACGCGCCGACGCCGGCAGGAGGTTCTTCATGCCGGGCGCAAAGTCCGGCGCGTGGTTGGAAATGAAGTCGGGATAATCCGAGTTGGTCTGATTCCAGAAATGACCATTTCGAATGGCGTACGTTGTCCCGCCTCCCCCATGAAAACTGCGGCAGTGCGTCAGGAACAGGTGCCCGTCGAGGTTGAAGTCGATGCCCCACTGATTGCTGCCGCCGTGCGAGTAGACTTCGAACGTGCGTCGCACCGGATGGTAGCGCCATACGGCCGCCCGCAGCGACTGGCGCTCCTCTGCGCTCGTTCCGGGCCGGCCGACGCGCGACTGCACAAACACACCTTGATTGCCGTAGAGCCAGCCGTCGGGCCCCCACGTAAAGCTGTTCAGCGTCTCGTGCGTATCCTGAAAACCCCAACCGTCGAGCAACACCTCCGGCGGTCCGTCGGGACGATCGTCGCGGTCACGATCGGGGATAAACAGGAGTTCGGGTGCTGCCCCGACGAATACACCGCCGAAGCCCACTTCAAGGCCGCTGACGAGGTTCAGGCCTTCCGCGAACACCTTCCGCGTCTCAAATGAGCCGTCACCATCCTCGTCCGCAAAGATCAGGATCCGGTCCTGCCCTTGCCCATTGGGTAGCTTGACCGGATACCCGTAGGCTTCGGCCACCCACAACCGTCCCCGCTCATCGATCGCAAACGCGATCGGCTGATGCACGTCCGGCTCGGCCGCCACGAGTTCCGCACGAAAGCCGGGCATCAGTTTCAGATTCTCCACCACGTGCCGCGCGTCCGCGCTCACGTGAGGCCGGGGTTCCGCGGGGTTCGATTGCAGGTGCCAGAGCACCGGGCTGGCAAACCAGCGGCGATCGCCGGGGTCACCCTCCACCAGACGGTCGTCCGACGGCGGTGGCGGCGCGGCGTTCGAGTACGCCGGCACGGTGGTCGGCGCCTCGGTCTGCCCGAGGTGAACCAGCTGCAGATTCCGGAACTGCAGTTTCACCGGCCCGGGACCGCTGTGCAGTTGCAGCGCCAGGCTCCCGGTGAATTCCGCGGCATCCAGCTGATGATCGTCGAGCGCGGAAACGCGTTCGCCATTGACCCAGATTTCGAGGTGCGACGCCTTCGCCGTGATCCGGTAGGTGTTCCAATCATCGGGCTTGAAGAGCCGCTGGAACGACTCCGGGGGCGCCCACGTATCCACCCACCGGCGACCATCGGGTGCGATCGAGACATGCGTGCCTCGCTCCACCAGCAGCGCCCGCCCGTGCTCGTCGTAGATCCGCCCGAGCCACTGCGCCCCCATGTCCAGGTCCGCCTGCAGTCCGGCCGCGTCACCGTCGGGCAGGCGTTGGGACCGGATCTGGATGCCGGAGTTGGCGCTGGGGTGACCGCTCAAGCGAAACTCGAGGGTCAGTTCGAAGTCGGCCAGTTCCCCTTCCCAGAAGAGAAACTCGTTCTTCTTCAGCGGCCGATCGGGCGGGATCTCGCCGGTGATCGCGCCGTCCTCGACCCGCCACACCTCCGTGTTGCCCGTCCAGCCCTGCAGCGTCTCGCCATCGAAGAGCGCGCGCGGAGCCGAACGTTCACCGCGCGCCACCGTCAAAGCCAGGGCCAGCGCCCAGCCGGCCACCAAGCCGATGCGGGCGCGGCGGCGAACGTCGCGCCCCAATCCGCTGCCAGCGCCCGCGAGCGTCTTCATCCGAGGGTGAAGGCCGGCAACTTCACGATCTTGCCACCTTGCAACGCGGATTCGTGGGCGCACAAGCCGACACAGGTCCAGTTCGCCGACTTGACCGCATTCGGATACGGATCCCGATCCTCGATCAGCGCTGAGATGAACTCGTGCGCCAGATGCGGGTGCGAGCCACCATGGCCGGCGCCCTGCGTGAAGCTGAGGTGCGTTTTCTTGCCGAGATCGTACACGCCCTTGGTCGTGAAGGGGCGGATTGGTTTCGGCAGCCGCTTGGCGTAGTCCGGCACCGTGACCTTCTTCGGGATCTTCGGCTCCGGCTTCTTCGCCGTGTGCAGGACGTGCGGCTCGTGCTCGATCAGCGTCCACTCGAACGACTGCTTGGAGCCGTAGACGTCGATGCTTTCCCGATACTGCCGTGCCGTGTCGAACAGGGAGCGGATGATCCGTGCGGACAAGTCGCTGTCGCGCAGCTTCAGGTGCGCGGTCTCGACGGCGAACGGCGAACCGTAGTGCTTGATCAACTCCTTGCGAATCGTGCCGGAGCCAAAACAGGAGACGTACTCGGCGGCCGCGTCGGTCAAGGCGAGCATCGGTCCCACGCAGTGCGTCGCGTACCACATCGGCGGCAGGCCCGGCCAGTAGTTCGGCCAACCATCCATGTCCTGCTGATGGCTCGCCTGCAGGAACTGCAGTTTACCGAGGTCTCCCCGGTCGTAGAGTTCCTTGATGAACAGAAACTCGCGGGCGTACACGACCGTTTCCATCATCATGTACTTCAGGCCCGTCCGCTTCGTCAGGTCGACGATCTTGCGGCAGTCGGCGATCGACGTGGCCATCGGCACGGTGCAGGCCACGTGTTTGCCGGCCTGCAGCGCGGCGATGGTTTGCGCCGCGTGATCGGGGATGGGCGTGTTGATGTGCACCGCGTCCACCTCGGGATCGGCCAGCAGGTCCTCGTAGCGCTCGTACGCCTTCGGCACATCAAAGGCCTTCTGGAGGGCGTTCAGCTTTTTCGGGTTGCGCTGGCAGACCGCGAACAGATTGGCGTTCGGGTGGGCTTGGTAGATCGGAATGAACTCGGCGCCAAAGCCGAGCCCAACGATCGCGATGTTGATCGGACGACTCATGGGATACTTGGGGGTGAAAAGGGGTGGGCCCAGCCTAGCGCCTCGGCGCGGCGCAGGCCATGAGACTTCGCGCTGGATTCCTGAGATTTTTCACGCGGCGAGGCGAGCCCACGGCTGTTTCAGAAGGTGGGCCCACGGAATACACGGATGACACGGAAAGGAGCGTCGGCCCACGACGACGGGTTGGGAGAAGGGAGCAAGGAGCATGGAGCAGGAGCGGCAGAACGCCTACGCCGTGCCTCTAGACCCAAACGTCCGGCTACATTTGCCGCCGACGACTTTCTCACTGCCATTCGCTGGCCATCTTCGTTCTGCCCTTCCGTGTCTTCCGTGTGTTCCGTGGGCCTCTCTTCCCACGATCTTTGCGCCCTTGGTGTCAATCTCCGGTCGCGCGTTTTGCCGTGACGGCTTCCGTGCCGTCCGCTGCGATGGCGCTCGTCACCATGCCTGGTGCCTCTCGAAACGGAACCCATCTGCCCGCCCCTACCCGCCGCCAGCGGCAGGTCGCGTTGTTGATCGAGACGTCGAACAACTACGGCCGGGGCCTGCTGTATGGCGTGATCAACTACATCCGTGAGCACGCACGGTGGTCGTGTCATCTGCTGGAACGCGGCCGCGGCGAGAATCCACCACCGTGGCTGGCCGACTGGCGGGGCGACGGCATCATTGCACGGATTGAGAGCGCCTCGATCGCCCAGGCTGTCGCAGCGGCGAACCTGCCGGCCGTCGATGTGAGCGCCGGACGTCATCTGCCGTCGCTGCCGTGGGTCGAGACGGACGACCGGGCAATCGCCCGGCTGGCGGCCGAGCACCTGCTCGGCTGCGGGTTTCAACACATCGCGTATTGCGGCGACGATCGTTTTCCGTGGTCGCGATCGCGACGCGCCGCGTTTGCGGAGCACGTGCAAGCCGCCGGTCTGAGATTACACGACTACGCCCCGGATCGCGCGCCGGAGGAACTTTCCGCGCAGGTGGCCTCGATTGCCGACTGGCTCGTCGATTTGCCCAAGCCGCTGGCCGTCTTCGCCTGTTACGACATCCGCGGCCAGCAGGTGCTTGCGGCCTGCCAGCAGCTCGGCCTCGCGGTGCCGGACGAAGTGGCTGTGCTCGGCGTCGATAACGACGAGTTGCTGTGCGAACTGGCCTGGCCGCCGCTCTCGAGCATCATTCCCGATGCGCGTCGCGCCGGTTACGAAGCGGCTGCGCTGCTCGATCGCATGATGGCCGGCGAACGGCTCTCGTCGTTGGAGATTCGGATCGCGCCCCTCGGCATCTGTCGGCGCCGCTCCACCGATGGTCTCGCGATCGAAGACCGGCCCATCGCGCAGGCGATGCGTTTCATCCGCGATCACGCCTGCGAACCGATCAATGTCGCCGATGTGGTGAAGCAGGTGCCGCTTTCGCGCCGCGTCTTTGAGGCGCGGTTCAAGAAGCTGCTCGGGCACACGCCGCACGACGCGATCATGCGCGCGCGCTTGGAGCGAGTGAAACAACTCCTCGCGGAAACCGACCTGACGCTCGAAGCGATCGCGGAGCGCACGGGTTTCCTGCACGCCGAGTACCTCAGCGTGACCTTCAAACGCGAGATCGGCGTCTCTCCCCGCGCCTACCGCACGCAGCGGCGCGAGGGAACGTGATCAACCGACGCCCGGCGGGGCCCGACAGCCGGAGCTCGCGCTCGTAGCTGACGCCCAGCTCGCGTAGCACGCCTTCGCCCGGCGGGACGCGAATGGCCCCGCACGGCCAATCAGTTGCCCACCTGGGCTGGCGCGCGCAGGTACGCGACCAGGGCGGCGACATCGTCTTCGGACATTCCGCTCAGGAGGCCGGGCGGCATCAGTGAGACGTCGAGGCGTTGCATCGACTTGATGTCGCTGCGCGGGAACGTGACCCGCTCCGCCAGATTGACCAGCGTCACCGCGGTTGGCGTCTCGCGTTGCACAATTCCCGCCGCGGTCCGGCCGTCGTGCGTCTCCACCGTGGTGAGCAGGTAATCCTGCCCGATCACGGCATTGGGATCGACGACGTTGGCCAGGAAGTAGTCGAGGTCCGCGCGATTGGAGCCGGTCAGCTCCGGGCCGATGTGCGCGCCTTCCTCGAAGAGCACATGGCACGAAGCGCAGGTCTGCGTGAAGACCTCGCGGCCGCGCAGCACGTTGGCACTCGCGATGCGCTCTGGAGTGAGCACGGCCTTCCAGCGCACAATTTCGTCAGCGGTGGCCTGTGACGATTCGTGTACGACGCCCCACCCTTTCGCGAGTGCGGCATCGATCTTCTCATCCCCGAAGAGCCGCAACTGCCGGAGCAACGCCGCGTCAAGGTCCGTGCGCGGCACGATGCCTGACTCGACCGCATCGAGCAACGCGTGAGCGTACGCGGGCCGCTGCGCGAGGATCGAGAGCGCCAGTCGGCGTTCCTCGAGGTTGAAGCTCGGGTAAACGGCCAGGATCGCCGGCGGCGTCGCCGGCACATCGTACGGCGCCAAGCCGCGCAAGGCCCCCATGCGAAGCCCGGGCTCGGCGAGGACCTTGTGGAAATGCGGTGCGAGCTGAAAATCACGGCGCTGCAGGACCACGTCCATCGCCGCCCGCCGCGCTGGCAGCGGAGCAAACGAATCCAGCATCACGTGTAGTTTGGCCCAGAATACATTCCGGTCCCCGAACCGGCTGGCCAGCGCGTCCGCCTGCGCAATCACGGCCGCGTCGCCACTTGTATTCAATTTGCGGTACGCTTCCGTCCAGCCCGCGGGGGGCGTGAGGTTCGTCTGTCCTTCCGTCGCCGCGGTCAGGCTCTCCAGGATCTCCTTCTGGTAAGACGGATCGTCAGTCGTGCCGAGGGTGCGAACGAGCGCCACCAGGCCTGTCTCCTGGCCCGGCTCCGTCTTCTCGGTCGACGTGACCGCGGCCTGGCGCCGGGTGAAGAACGGCCGCAACGCCGTCAACGGGGTCTTCTCCGCCAGGGCGAGCGCCCGGGTGGGATCCGCCGCCACGAGGGGCTCGGCGGCGTACCAATACAGCAGCGGCAGATTGTGGTCGTCGGCATCCTCGCCATGCATCAGCATCGCCTCAACGATGGGCCAACGGCTCTCGACCGCGATCCGTTTGGCCGCCGAAGCGAGGAAGCGCCGCACAACCGGGGACGAGTCGTTCTGGGCCAGCTCCGCAAACACCTTCAACAGTGCCGGCGACGGCCGACGATCCTCGGTCATCAACTGCACCGTCCAGCCGCGAACGTAGGGCTCATTGGAACGCAGGAACTCGAGGGCGAGGTCGCCATTGAGTCCGCGCGTGACGTGGAGCGCCCACAAGGCGCGCAACTTGCGCGTCACGTCCGACTGCTCACGCACCAGTTTGGCGAGCGCGGCGTGCACTTCCGGATCCGGACCACGCTCCTGGAGGAGCAGGCGCGCCCGGCGGACGTGCCACTCGTTGGCATGCAACTGCAGTTGCACGAGCTCGGCACTGCTGAGCTGCGCGAGGTCCACTCGCGGCCCCGGAGCGTCGCCGTAACTCAAACGATAGATGCGCCCATTGGTGCGATCGTGCGGCTGTTGCTGGTGACAGGCCCGGGCATCGTACCAGTCGCTGTTGTAGATCGCGCCGTCCGGTCCGGTCTCCAGCCGCAGCCCGCGGAACCAGCCGTCGTTGGCCTTCATAAAATCGGGCGCATGCCGGCCAATGTAACCCGATCCGCGCGGTTCGAGGATGTCGCGGTTGATCCGGTTCCCGAGAATGTTGTGCGTGAAAAGCGTGCCGCGGTACTCGGCGGGAAACGCATCGCCCAGGTAAATCAGGGTGCCGGCGTGCGCATGTCCGCCACCCGCCGCATCCGTTCCTCCCGCACCGAAGCGCGCCTCCGACCAGGCCACACCTTTGTCGTAGTGCACGTGATCACCGATCGTCTGCAGATCACCGTAGGTGTACGGGTTGAAATGCTGGCCCGACTGGCGGTGATAGTGGCCGCCCTGCACCACGTGAAACAGGTGCGGTATCACACACGCGGTGACAAACGCGTCGCCGACGTCGTTGAAGTCAAGCCCCCACTGGTTGCTCAGGCCCTCGGCAAACACCTCAAAGATCTTCTTCGTCGGGTGATAGCGCCAGATGCACGCGTTCAGGCGGGTCCGCGCGTCATCCCGGGCGCCCGGCGCGCCGACATTGGAGTGCGTGAAGACGCCCTGGTTGCCGTACAACCATCCGTCCGGCCCCCAGACAAAACTGTTCAGCGTTTCGTGCGTATCCTGCGCGCCCCAGCCATCGAGCACCACCTGCGGTGGACCGTCCGGCTGGTCATCGCGGTTCTTGTCGGGGATGAACACAAGGTACGGCGCGGTGCCGACCCACACGCCGCCATGTCCCACGGCGATCGCGGTGGCGAAGTTCAATTGGTCGTAGAAGACCTTGCTCGTATTAAAACGTCCGTCGCCATCCGTGTCCTCGAGAATGAGGATCCGGTCGCGGCCATACGGGGACCAGTTGGGATACGAGTAATTCTCCACAACCCAAAGCCGGCCGCGCTCGTCGATCGTAAACGCGATGGGCTGGTGCACATCGGGCTCGCCGGCGAACAACGTCGCCCGGAAGCCCGGCGGCAACGTCATCGCACGAGCGGCTTCTTCCGGCGGCAATCCGGTGCCCTCGGCCACCGGGAACTGCTCGTCCTGCGCCGACGCCGCTCCAGCGGACAGCAGGGCGAGGATGATACGGTACGAAGAGAAAAGGGATTTCATGGGCGGGGCGCTGCGTGCAGAGAGAGGAAGAGAAAGGTGCCGCGTTTGTTCGCAGCGAGGATGTCGAGGCGGCCGTCGCCATTGGCATCGGCCACGGCCAGCGCGGTGCCGACACCGGACGCGCGGTCCATCAACCGCGGTTCAAAACGCACCAAACCGTCGTCGTCCCGCCGATACAGGAAGGCGTACACCACCGGGTCGGCATTGGGCTCAGGATCGCCCTTCGGGCCGTGCGCCCACCAGCGTTTGCCGGTCACAAGGTCGAGATGGCCGTCGCCGTCCAGGTCGGCGAGCGTCACGGCGTGCAGTTGCGAAAACTGAACACCATCCGGCCCCAGGGTCTCATCCGCCGGCAGGATGACGTGCTCGCGAAACTGCGTCGCCCCGTCGGTGGCGCGCACCTGTTCGAACCAGGAAAGCCCGTAGCCGTGTGCATCGCGTGAGGTCACGATGTCAGGCAGACCGTCGCCGTTCAGATCGAGTGCGTACATCTGCGCGCCGCCCTTGCCAAAATCAGCCGGATGCAACCGCCATTCGGCCTGCTCCGGATCCGCTGGCTGCTCCCACCAGCCGCCACGCTCGATCAGGTCCATCCGACCGTCTCCATTCACATCGCCAAAACCAAGGCCATGCGTGAAACGCTGCCACGGACCAGGCTTCGAGACCGATCGAAATGTCCACGGCCCGGTGGGCGCCTGCGGATTCCACTCCGCGTAACCCCAGCGACCCTGATGCGAGCAGATGAGATCGGGCCGGCCGTCTCCATTCACGTCGCCAAACATGGCCGACTCATTGTCGACTCCATCCAGCGCGAGGTGACGTCGCCAGGGCCGGTCCGTGCCGGCCGGGTTCTCGTACCAGACGGCTTCCGTGCCCGGAAACCCGATCACCATCACGTCCAGCCAACCGTCTCCATCCACGTCATACGCCTCGGAGACAAAATTGTCCGAGTACCGCAAGGGATCGAAGGGCTGCGGTGAATACAACTCGTGACGGGTCTGGAAATCGGGCCCCGCATACCAGTACGGCCCGGAGATCACGTCCGGATGCCCGTCGCGATTGAGGTCGGCGAACGCTCCGCCCTCGCAGTAAAAGGTCTCGCTCAACGTCAGGCGCTGGTACTCGGGCATCTGCGCGTGCGCTGCCGCCGCGAGGAGAAGGCCGACACCAGGACACATGCGCCGGCAGTGGCGCCACAGGAGGGGAACAAACACGGTGCAGGGGTTTGAAGCGAAAGCGGGGGAAGGCGGGGAAGCGGAAACCATGTAGCGGACGCCGAGGGCATCGCGTCAAGCCACACGTCGCCGGAGACGAAGTCGCCAACGCGAGGTGCTGTTTGCAGGCGCAATCAAGCTGTTCGCAGGTCAACCGGATGATCTTGCAACAATAACGTGATTCCGCGCGCCACGGCTTGACCCTCACTCGTTTGGTCTCGTTCTCTCGCACCGCCCCACATGCGTCAGATCGAAACCCATCACGCACGAATCCCCTGGAGTTGGGTTGCGTGCATGACAATGCCCTGGGTGTCGTTCTTCTACATCGAGAACATCAGCGGCGCAGCCCTTTCCTTCACGCTGCGCAAGTTCTTCGAGAACCCGGCGCTCATCACCCTGCTGGCGAGCTTCAACGTCGCCTTCAACTTCCTCGTCGGCGTTGTCACGAGCTACCTGAGCGACCGCATCTGGACGCGCTGGGGCCGTCGTCGCCCGTTTCTCATCACCGGCTGGCTCGGGGTCGGCGTGACCCTCGCCTTCGTCCCGCTGGCGCCCAATGCCTGGGTGCTGGCCGTGCTGATCGTTCTGTATCAATTTTTTCAGGACGTGGCCAAGCCGCTGGAGCCGCTCTACAACGAGGTGGTTCCGCCGGCTCAGCGTGGGCGGGCGGTCACGGTGCGCTCCATCGCGCAGAACCTGATGAACCTCGTGTTCTTCGGCGTGCTGATCGCCCAGTTCGACCGGGTCTATGATCTGGGCAAGTGGGGCGCCGGGCTGCACCTGACGGGTGAGCAGGTCGTGTATTGGACCGGCAGCGCCCTGATCGTGCTCGCCGCCCTGTTTCTCCTGCTGTTCGTGCGCGAACGTCAGCCGGTCGACCAGCCAGCCCAGAAGCAGTGCTTCGCCCTGATGCCGTTTCTGCGCGACGTGTTTGGTCACCGGCAATGGTGGACGGTTTACCTGCTCTACTCCATCCCGCTGCTGGCGACGACCGGAATGAACGAACTCGAGCCGCTCATGCGGACCGAGCAACTCGGTTTCAGCAAGGCGGCCTTCGGGTCCGCTGTCTCGATCGGGCTCGTGATCAACATCGCGATCTTCATCCCGCTGGCGGGGTTCCTGACCGATCGCATGCCCAGATTGCTGATGCTGCAGTGTGCGATTGTGGCGTTCGCCGCGGTGAACTTTCTGTTCTTCCTCTATCTGCGTTACGTCGCCGACTATCAGATCTCCCTCATGACCTTGATCGTGTTCGGGATCATCGCGACGGCGTTCAAGTCCTGCATCTACATCGTGTGGGGGCCGATGGTGTACGACTACATCCCGTCCGCCCGGTTTGGCACGGTGGCCGCGGGCTTCGCGTTCATCGGCGGGATCACGCCCTTCCTCCTCATGAACCTCACGGGGCTCTGGATCAACGGCTTCACCGCCCTCTTCGGGACGCGCGGCGGCAGCACGTTCGACTACTCCAGCATCTACGTGCTGCAAGTGATCAGCGTCGGCGGCGCCCTCCTGCTCATGCGCTACATTCGCAGCGAAGAGCGCGCCGGCCGCCTGAAGGCCTGCGGCCGGATGGAAATCGCCCGCACGGCCGACTGAGGCCGCCCTCGGGCGCCGACTACGTGCCGGTCACGGCGACAACTCGCTCGATCAGGCCGCCGGCGGGGAACGTTTCCCGGCGCCCGCCCGGATAAACCAGATCCGTCGGCAGTCCGGCTGGAACCTGCGCCTTCAGGCGTACGCTATCGCCCTCACGCACCCAGTCGACCTCGATGAACCCATGAGGCGTCGGCCCCCGGCCGCGCGCCCAATCCAAGCCGGAAAATTGGGGGCGAAGTTCAGCCGCAGCCCAACCGGGCGCACCCGGACGGATGCCCAGCACGGTGCGCACGTAATCCACTCCCGGCCAGGCGGCCCAGGCGTGCGAGTCGCTGCGCGTCGGATCAGGATACTCCGGCCACGTGCTGATCCCGTAAGTCAGCGCCTGTCGCCAGTGGCTGAGAACAAACGTGTGCCATTGCCCGTAGCCGCCAGCCTGTTCCAACGCCCGGCTGAGGTAGTAGCTCTGCATGGAGCTGGCGCGGATCAGCCCGTCATCGCGACACAACCGCTCGAGGATGCGCTGCGCCTGCGCGGATGTGGCGACGCCGGCGTTGATCGCGGCCGCCTGGCTGTGCTGCGAAAACGGCGGCTCACGGTGCTCGACGCCTTCAACAAAGAGCCCGGCGGCCTCATCCCAAGTGCGCCGCCGGATCTCGGGGCCGAGGCGCTCCGCCAGCTTTTGCCAGCGTTCGCCATCGGCCGCCAGCCCGGCTTCCCGGTGCAGCCGCGCACCACAAAGCAGCGCTTCGACGTAGAGACACGACAAATACGTGGATCCTCCGGTGAGGACCGCCGGTGGCTGACCATGGTGCCAGGCCTCGACGTCATCCACCATGTTCCAACCCCCTGTCCGGCCGACCAAACCGTCCTCGCGCAGCCGCGCGCGAAAGAACAGCAGGATGGTGTCCACGGCGACCAGACACTGCCGCACGAAGTCCTGATCGGCCCGGCCGACCCAGCGCCAGTAGTCTTCCACCATGAAGATCCAGTGCAGGCAGAAGTAGGGGATCGTCTGCCGGGCGTACTGGCAGGGCACGCGCGCGTCGAGCAGCCCGTCCGCCCGCAACGTGTCGAGGTAGAGTTGCAATGTCCGCCGCGGCAGCTCGGGCGCATTGCACAGGTGCAGGCTGCCGAGGCACTCCAACCGCGCGTCGGCAATGTAACTGAATTGTTCGTAGTACGGACTGTCGTCGTAGATCTCGTGCGCTCCGACCCGAAATGTGCGCAGGCTCACTTGAAAGATCCGCTCGGACTCGGGATCGCTCGACGCGAAGTTCGCGATGAACGCCTGCGGATGCACACATTCGCGGTAAGCGATGTCCTGCAGCGCGACCGGCTCCGGCCCGGGCAGGATTTCAATTTCAATCCACCGAAAGGCCCGCCAGTAGAACGGCTCCCAACGGTACTCGCCGCCGCGCAGGTACACCGTGTCGCGGTAACCGTGTGGCTCCAGCCGCGTAAAATCGTCGCGCACGCCGGATTTCTCCCACCGGCGGCCCGCCGGCGTTTCCGTCCATTCCCCCAGCGCCTCCGCATAGAGCACCCGCACCTCTCTCCCGGCGCCACCGGCAAACGCCAGTTGCGGAAACCCGGTTGTATAGTCGCCAACATCCAGCAGCAGCTTGCCGCCCCGCCCTGCTTCGAGCGTCCATGCCTGCCCCGCTGCACCGAGAAGCGAGGGATCGACGCGGCGGTGGCGAATGACCCGGGTAAACCGCCGCGTCGCTTCGTGCATCGCCGACACATCACGCGGCACCAGCGTGCGCAAGGGAGCCACTCCCCACGTCGCGCCCGTAGCGGCCGCCGGCCCGGTCGAGGTGGCCATCGCCCACGCCGAATCGTCGAAGTCGAGCTCGCGCCAGCCCGCCGGCTCCTGCCGTGTATCCAGGATTTCGAGATGGTTGAGAAACTGCTGCGCGTTGTCGATGTAGGAGGTGGTGTCCGGCGTGACCGCGTCGGAGTTCCACACGCGCCACTCGCCTGGTGTGTCGAGCCCACCCTCCCGCTCGTCCTGCACCAGCCAGCCCGGGATGGGGCTGTGCACTTCACTCAACGGGCTGTTTTCGCCGAACCAGCGGATCTCCGCCGCCAACACGTTCCGGCCCGGCCGAAGCAGCGGCCCGAGATCGTAGGTGTCAAAGTAGTAGCGAGCCAACGACCCCTTGGCCGGCCCAAAGCCGACGCGATGGCCATTTAACCACAGGCGGTAGCGCGCGTCGGCGCTCACGTGGATCCGCCATTCACCGCCTGGTTCAGCGATTGAAAATGCGCGCCGGAAGTAGCGCGTGGTCAGTCCCGGGCCACCCCGCACGTCACTCCACGCGAATTCAGCCCGCCACGTGGGGGCGCGGTCGACGCGCACCAGCGGGCTCTCACGGTCGGGCTCCACGTGAATCGGCGGCTCAGCCGCTGGGGTGACCACGGAGGGCGCAGGGCGGGACGTTGGTGACACGATCGGATGCAACCCACCGTCGCTCCGCGTACAATCCTGAACCGGTTGATCCCGTTGTCCGGCTGAGCCGCACCTGTATCCAGTCGGTTAATCCGGCTCCTCGCGCGTTCGTGAAACCCAAATTCAAACGAGCCCGCAGGCCTTCCGCCTGTCCCCAACAAACAGTGACGCCTTGAGTCTCGCCGGAGAGGGTTTGATACGTTACCCCTTCGCTGCATGTCCCTGATCTTTGCGCATGATCGCCAGATCACCCCGGAGCAGTTTGCCGACGTCCTGAAACGCTCGACTTTGGGTGAACGCCGCCCGGTGGATGACGCCGGGCGGATCGCCGGGATGCTGCAGCACGCCAACCTGCTCTGCACGGCGTGGGACGGTCCCAAGCTGGTCGGAGTTGCGCGCTCGGTGACCGACTTCGTGTTCTGTTGTTATCTGTCCGACCTCGCCGTCGACACCGCCTACCAGAGACGCGGCATCGGCGCTGAGTTGATCCGCTGCACGCAACAGCAGCTGCATCCCGAGGCCAAACTCATCCTGTTGGCCGCTCCCGCCGCGGAACAGTACTACCCGCACATCGGCATGACCGCTCACCGTTCCGCTTGGATGACACCGGCGCGCCCGCTGCTGCCCACCCGAGCCGACGGTGGCGCAGCCGTTAACGGAGTGTCAGCGCCGTAGTCGTGGCGTAACGACGGCGCTGTGCTCGGGCTACTCAGTCTCGGGC
>JAEWIY010000216.1 GCA_023386835.1 Verrucomicrobiota bacterium | reverse complement strand
CAATGAGACGAGCTCGCTGAGGACGCTCGGACTGCAACAAAAACCCCGCGGGCGCAGGCCTCGCGGGGCGAAGGGGCGCGGGCCCGAAGGCACGCGTCAGTGATCGATGGTGATGTTGCCTAGTTGGCCTTGTAGACCTCGATCGCGCAGATCTTCGGGTTCTGGACCACGCGGGCGAACTCGAGGGTCAGCTTCCCATCGGACACGCGAACCGGCACGGTCATGACCAGCGCGCGGTTGGCGCCGACTTTGGCGTGGATGTCGAGGTTATCGATCACCGTCTTGCCTTCGGCACGGACGTCGAAGACGCGCACGCCGTTCTTGAACGCGGTCGACCACGTTTCGGCAAAGTGCAGTTTGACGACGTAATCTCCGTTGGCGACGGACCACTGGTACTTCAGCGGAGTCCAGGTGTTGCCCGTGTTGCGCTCCGAGCGGTAGAGGGTCTGGAGCGTCGTTCCAGCGATGGTGCTGCTCACGGTCGCGGAGAGGCCGCCGGTGTATCCGTAATCTGCGGACCAACGATTGCCGGACGCGTCCGTGTAGGCGGAGCCACCGGCGTTGACCCGGAGCACCGCGGCGCCGGTCGACGTGCTGCCGCTCGAGTCGGTCGTCGGGGTCGTGGTCGAGGTGGTGGTCTGCACGCTGATGCTGGTGACCGCGTGCGAGCCCGAGGTCGCGACCCAGCCCAACGTGTCCAACTTCGACACGGAGGTGGAGCGGAACGCCCAGTTTGAGGCAATGGTGACCGCAGATCCGCCGTTAGGCGTCACTTTGACCGAGTAGAGCTTTTTGGGCACGTCGACGGTCATGACCACGCGGTACTTCACACCGGCGCTGTACTTCAGGGTGGAGGACGCCTTGAACGACGTGCCGTTCAGTGCGTCGATCGTGCCCGAGGTGTTGAAGCGGACGGCCGCCATCAACTGGGAGGTTTGCGAAGGCGCGCCCGCGGCGAGGCCCGTGATGCCGTCCATCGGCGACTTTGACGGCGTCATGTCGAAGGCCAGCGTGAAGGTGCCGCTCTGCGAACCGATGCCGTTCTTCTGCCAGATGCCGGAGGTGGTGGTGTTGTCGGTTGTATAGTCGGTCGACGTGCTGCCACGATACGACGTCCACATGCTCTTCACGAACGGTTGGATGTAGTTCGAGGCGGTGGTGGATTTCGGCCCCTCGATCTTAAAGAAGCGATCGTAGTAGTCGAAGGTGGCGGGCCAGTTCCAGGTGCTCTTCAATCCCATCAGGTGGGCGGTCAGCACGTGGCCGATCGAGGCGGCGCCGGCGACAGTGCGATAGTACGTGTTCCAGTTACGGCCGTCGCGCGTGGGATCCGAACGATGTTTTTCGCCCCATTCCGGGATGCCGACGTCCAAGGAAATGTAACGTTCACGCGGCCGGCCGTCGGCGGTGTAGAGCACGCGACCGACGTCGGAAGAGACGACGTACCAGGTCTGTTGATCTTCCTGGAAGATGAACTTGTTGGCCGTGTTGCCGTAGGCGAGGATGTTGGAGTCGCCGAGGACGGCGCCGGCGAGGAGCATGGGCATCTTGCGGCCCATGTTATGACCGCCATCGGCTCCCCAGCTGCCGCCTTCGCGGGCGGTGCCGTACACGTCGATGCCGTACTGGACCATCCGGATCAGCAGCCGCTCCTTCTGAGCGTTCGTGTAGTCGAGCTGCAGTGACAGCAGGCCGTTAACCAGCTTGTGCGAAAGATCGCGCCCATAGGTGGGCTGATTGAGGTCGGCGTGCAGGTAACGTCCCGTCCAGTTGGTGCGGCCCTCGTACCACGGCCGCGCAAATTCGGCTTCAACGGAGCTGAGGCTCGGCGTGTTGGAGGGGCGGGGCAGCGAGCGCAGCTTCGAGTAGTTGAGCTGGCTCTTGTTCCACGAGAGGGTCTTGTTCTTGCCAACGGGCGGCGGACGGAAGCTGCCGCTGGGCGCCGGGCTGGCGAGCACCGTCAGGATCGCGAGCGTCTTGAGCTGCGGATTGTCGCCGCTGGCCTTGGTCGTATAGCTTTCGACGGAGACCACCGACGAACCGGCGGGCACCGAAATCGGAAAGGACCGCGCGACGTTCTTGGTGGCGTCAAAGGCGGTGCCCTTGATCCGGCTGTCGAATCCCTGCGAACCGTTGACGGTGGGGTTGATCATCGTCCCGTGCATCGTGACGCCTCCGGACGAGGTCGATTTCGGGGAGATGTTTATGATCTTCACCGGGCCAACGACCCAGTAGTCACCATTCGCAAACTGACCGGTTGTATAATCGCGGTCGAACGTCCAGGTGATGCCAAACTGTGTAACAGAGGAGGCGGCTCGGCTGGTTGAAGTTAGAATGAACATGCTTAGGGCTGCTACAAAGAACAGGCCCAATCGGCGTGTGAGATGGGTACGAGTCGTCATCGGGGAAAGATGAACGGCGAATCGAATGATACGTGAAGCCTCCAAGGCCCTATTCGGGGTCTTTTACTTCGAGCTTACCTTTTATAAAACGACGCTGATTCAGGCTATGTAAGCAGCATCGCGCACGCCGCGCCCGGGTTCCTAAGCAGATTTACGAACGCCGGGTTTCGGGTGCGACCGCCGGGCAGGATGGTTCCGCGCCGCTGCCGCAGGGCATGGGCGGTCCGCTGCACGGGCAGGTCAGCTCGCGCTCGAGACGATCACGCTCTTCCGATCCCCCGTTTTAGTTAACGGAGAAGGACTTGAGGTTGGAGAGCGTGGGAGGGAGTCGGTGCGCGACCGCGGCCAGCGGAGGGCGGAAAGCGCGGTGTGCGAAAGTTCGATGCGGCCGCGCCGAACGTGGCCGGATCGACGTCGTGGAGGCACTGGCGGTGCGCTTCGGCAGCTGTCGTGGCGCCGCGTCCCAGAGGTCGCGGACAAACGGCTGAATGCGATTCGGGGAGCGGCCGGCGCGAGGCGCCTCCCGCTCGTGGAAACGCTCTATATAGGCAAACGCGGCGGGCCAGTTCCAAGCCTCTTCGAGGCCCATCAGGCGCATGGCGAGCAAAGTGCCGGCCATGCTGGCGCCACAAACATCCCGATACTTGGCATCCCAATTGGATCCGTCGCGTTCTGGGGCGCCTGTATGCTTTTCTCCCCATTCGGCCAGCCCGATCATATCGATGCTATAAGACAATCGTTTGCGCCCGTCCGCGGCCTGATGCCGCCGTCCGATATCCGGCAGGCCGACAAACCAGGTTTGCTGGTCCTCCTGGAATATAAAATGACGGCTCGCATCCGCATAGGCCAGCATCGCGTCGTCCTGCAGCAATGCGCCGGCAAAAAGCAGGACGGGTTTGCGGCCGTGGTTGTGGCCACCGTCGTTGCCCCAGGTCATGCCCTCGCGGGCCGCGCCGTAGATGTCGAGGCCCCACTGGACGAGACCGATGATCGTTTTGCGCTTCTGCTCCGGCGAGTAGTCGAGGTTCACCGTGAGCAAGGCGTCCGCGACCAAGTGCGACATTTCGCGACCGTAGCCGGGTGAATTCTGGGCCGGCTTGAGGAAATTGCCGGTCCAGTTGCTGCGCAGTTCGATCAGCGGGCGTGCGACCGAACGCTCCACTTTGCTGAGCGAGGGCGTCGAGCGCGGTCGCGGCAACGTGCGCACCCGCGAGAAATCCAGGTCGCTCACGTTCCAGCGGATCGTCTTGTCTGCACCGGCATACGGAGGCCGGAAACTGCCGGGCGCGGGTGCTTCCGCCAATACGGTCAGCACCGCGATCGTTTTCAGCTGCGGCTTTTTGCCCGTGGTTTTCCGTGCGACGCTCTCGCTCGAGAGGATCGATGTTCCCGCTGGAATGGTGAGCGGCAACCGACGGGCGATGTTGGCGGAGGATTCAAATGGATTGTCCGAGATCCGGCTGTCGAAAGCCTGCGGCTGATTGGGTCGGGGGTTCATCATCGATCCATGCAGCGTCTCGCCATCCTGCAGCACCGTTTCCGGAGAGATGCTGACCAAAGTGATCGGGCCTACGATCCACCAGTCGCCATTCGCAAACTGGCCGGTCGGGTAGTCAGCATCGAACGTCCAGGTGACGCCAAATTGCGACACCGATCGCGCGGCGTGCGCAAAGGAGTGGAGCAAGCTCCCGATCGCTCCGGCGCTGAGGAGCCGGACAATCGATTTGAGTCGGTTCGGTTGAGTCATCGGGCGTTGAGTGCCCGTGAACCCGAAAATGTTCAGACTATTTGGGGAGTTCCCCTGATTTTTACTCGGTGGTGATCCGCCGGGAGAAAAACCCTGTATTGGGAAAGTGGATTACCCGATGGTGAGCACAAAATGCGTCAGCCAAGTGGTCGCCTTTGCCCAGCGGCAAACCGCCTCAGTAACTCAGCGCCGTGTCGAGTTGCGCCGAACTCCGGCTCGGCGCTTCCGGATAACCCTTCGTCCACGCCCGACGCTCACGCCAGACGGTTTCCCACCGTTGGTTCGAGGCGCGGCCTTTCAGTCGCGCGACGGTCTGCGAGAGCACCGCGCGCAGACCCACGCCACACTGCAGGAAAAAGAGTCCCAACGCGCGCCGCGGGCCGTGCCAGTGTGTGCGGATGAGGCTGGCTTTGCCGCGGAAGAGAAGAAGCATCTTGGCAGCCGGCGTGGCCGACGACTGGCCGATCTCGTGCACCAGCTGGGCGTCCGGACAGATGACGGGCCGGTAACCCGCGGCCTGCGCCCGGATAGCGAGGTCGACGTCCTCGCCGTACATAAAGTAACGTTCGTCAAAGCCGCCCAAGCGCTGCCAGATCTCGCGCCGCACGAGCAGAAAGCAGCCGGTAATGACGCCGACCTCGCGGACGGTGTCACGCGCCCAACTGCCGAGCGATTCCGGGTCCAGCCAGCGATTGCGTGGTGCAAGCGCGGTTAGGCCGGAAGCGAAGAGTGCCGTGCTCCACAAGGTGGGCGTGCCCCAGCACGACGAGGGCTCGAGCGAGCCGTCGGGTTTCAACGTCCGTCCCCCGTAGAGCCCGTACTGCGGATGAGTGCGCGCGAACTCAACGATGATGTCGGTCGCCTGGTTCAGGACGATCGTATCCGGATTGAGGAGCAGCAGAAAATCCGCCTCGGTATGCCGCGCGGCGAAGTTCACGCCAGCGGCGAATCCGAGATTCTTGCCGGGCGTGACGAGCTTCACCTCCGGAAATTGGGTCCGCACCAACTCGACGGTGCCGTCGCTGGAATCGTTATCCAGGACGATGATCTCCTGTCGGACCCGACGCGCCTCCGCGATCGCGCTCCGCAAGCAGTCGGCAATCTGCTTTTCGGAATTGTACGTGACGATGATGACGGCGACGTCTGGCTTCATGTCAAAATTTCCGCTTGTTCCCGTTGAGCGACGACGCGCGCGGGCACGCCGACAGCCACCGAATTGGCCGGCAGGTCGCGGGTGACCACGGCTCCAGCGCCGACAATGCAGCCATCACCGATCGTCACTCCCGCGGTGACGATGACGCGCGCGCCCAGCCATACATCATGGCCAATGCGGACATCGCGTTCCCGTTTGGGCTGCTGGCGGAACGGCCGCCCCGCGACGAATTGGTAATCGGACGCGGTGATGAACACGTCTGGCGCCATGGAAACAAAGTTGCCGATGATGATCCGACCGGTGGAGTCGCCGGCCCAGAGTGACGTGCGCGCGCCGATGTGGCAGTCATGACCGATCGTGATGCGTTCTCCGTTGGCCAGGGAGACGTTGGGCGCAAGTCGTGTGCCTGGACCAATCTCCATCCGCGCACGTTCGCGCACGTGCGTGTAGCCGTAGTAGTGCAGCAACCGGAACGCGTGCAGGTACACACGCGGGTCGAGCACGGAGAGCAGCCCGTTGAGCAATCGGCTCATCAGGTCACCGAGGCTGGAGCGGGAGCGGGCGCGGGGCGCACGCTCGGTCGTCGGGCGGTGGCGTTCGCCGGCGCGAGCAGTTCGTCGTAGAAGTCGATCAATACGCCGCGGCTGTATTCCCAGCTCAGCCCGTTGGTGATCCGCTCCTTCGCGGCCTGGCGCATCACGTGGCGCTGCTCCGGATTGTTGACCAGATCAACGATCGCGCGGCCCATCGCCTGCTCGTCGTTGTTCGGCACATACACCGCCGCCTCCTGCGCGCTGAAGCGGCTTTCCTTCAGATCGAAGCTCACGATCGGCAGGCCCATCGCCATGTACTCGATGATCTTGTTCATCGTGCACAGGTCGTTGAGGGGGTCCTTCGGATCGGGTGCGATGGCGAAGTCGGCGGTGGACAGATATCGCCGCAGGTCGAGGTCCGAGACGCGACCGGTGAACACGACGGTGCCATCGTCAATCAAACCGAGTTTCGCGGCCAAAACCTGCAGGTCGTCGAACGCGTCGCCTTTGCCAACGAAAGTGAAGCACGTGTCCTTGAGCCCGGCGTCGAGGGCGTGACGCACCGCTCGCACCGCGTAGTCGACGCCGTCCTGCACGCCCATGACGCCGAGATAGACGCCCATGTACTTGCGGCCGCGTTTCAACTCGGGCTCGGGTGGCACCGGTTGGAAGCGATCGAGACGCGGACCACTGCGCACGATCGCCACCTTGTCCGGCGACTTGCCGCCGCGGGAGAGCGCGACTTCACGATAACTTTCGTTGGTGGCGATCACCGCGTCGGCCGTGTTGAACTGCTGTTTCTCCATCCAGCAGAGCGCCCGCCACAGGACATCGCGGCGGTTGTACTTCGATTCATACAACTCCGGGCAGAGGTCGTGATGGTCGAAGACGAACTTCACCCCGTGCTTCTTGTACTTCCGGGCGATCCACCAGAACGTGTCCGGTGGGTTGCACGAGTGGATCACATCGAAGCGATCCTCCTGCCAGATCTGCCGCGTCAGCTTCTCCGTCTGTTTCAAGCAGTACCAGAATTCCTGGACGAAGCTGAACTTGCTCTTCGTCTCCTTGGGCATCGGGTACCGATAAACGTGGATGCCATCGATCACCTTGTTGGGTTCGGCGGCATCCTCGGGTGGGCAGGGGGAGATCACACTGACCTTGTAGCCCGCTTCCGTGAGGCTGGTGGATTCCATCCAGACGCGCCGGTCGAAGGGAACCGGCAGGTTCTCCACCAAGATAAGGATATGGCCTTTACGTGCAGTCATCAGGTTCAGTGTGTTTCGAAGATTCGGCGCGAGCGCTCGGTGGATGGGTTTACCAGTACAGGCCCTGGTAACGACCGGCGACGTCGCCCGGCTGGCAGATGCCGACCATGTCAAACACGGTTTGGTTCTCGCGAACGCGCGGAAGAAGGGTGCGATAACTTTCTGCCCGATGCGCAAAGACCAGAATGTCCGCGTGTTTGAGGGCGACCTCCGCGGAGACCAGGGCGCGCTTCAGATGTGGCAGATGGATCTCGATGTAGCGCTTGTTGGAGCCGAACAGCGCCGCGTACTCGACGTTTGGATCGTAGATGACGACCTCAAAGCCCTTTCCGATCAGGATCTCGGCGAGGCTGATCAGCGGACTTTCCCGCAAGTCGTCGGTGCCTTCCTTGAAGCTGGCCCCGAACAGCGCGATGTTGCGCGAGCCCAAGTCCATCAGTCGGCGCGCAACCGACTCGATCTGTTCGCGATTGCTGCGCAGTACCGCGTCGAACATCGGCAACGGCACGTTTTTGACGCGGCCGAGGTACGTGAAGGCGCGCAGATCCTTCGGCAGGCACGAACCGCCGAACGCGAAGCCCGGTTTCAGGTAACGCTTGCTGATGTTGAGTTTCGTATCCCGGCAAACGATGTCCATGACCTGCCGGCTATCCACCCCGACGGTGTGGCAGACCATCGCGATCTCGTTGGCGAAGGTGATCTTCGTCGCGTGAAACAGGTTGCACGCGTACTTGATTGATTCGGCCGTGGGGATGGAGCAGCGAATCGGCTCGCCGTTCGTCTCCTTGTAGAGCTCACACATCTGCTCGTAGACGGTGTCGTTGTCCGTCCCGATGATCGTGTAGGGCGGATCGTAGAAGTCCTTGATCGACGCGCCCTCCCGCAGGAACTCCGGATTCATCGCGAGCCCGAACGCCTTTCCGGCCTTGCCGCCGCTGGTCTTTTCCAGAATCGGCTTCAACAAACCGAGCGTGGTGCCGGGAGCGACCGTCGAGCGCACGACCACGCTGTGGAACGTGCCTTTCTTCTTGATGGCGGCGCCGATCTCCTCGCAGACCTTCGTGACATAGAGCGTGCCGAGGCTGCCGTCGGGCGCCGAGGGCGTGCCGACGCAAACGAGCGACAGGTCCGAGCCCGCAATGGCTTCTTCGCAGTTGTCGGTGACCGTCAACCGGCCGCTCTCGACGGCCTCGCGGATGAGATCATCGACGCCTTCCTCGACGATGGGTGATTTGCCCGAACGGACAAAATCGAGTTTTCGTTGGTCGGGATCAACCCCGATGACGGTGTGGCCGTTGCGAGTGAGGCAACCGGCTGTGACTGCGCCGACATATCCGAGACCGAAGATGGATACACGCATAGAAAAGGAAGCTGGATTCAGGAGGCACTGCTGACGGGGAGTTCACGGGACGACTCGTCGCGCTCCCACTGATACACGGCGATCGTGCTGAGCTTTTGTGCCGCCCGCAGCCGCGTGATGATGTTCACGAGGCCGTAGACTGCCCCTGCCGGCCAAAGCCAGGGTTGCAGAATCCACGGCGTGTGCCGCCGGGTTCCGCGTGGCGCGGGGCGCGTGGGAAAACGTTTCGCGAGTTGGTAGAGCCCGAGCCGGCTGCGCGTCTTGATTTTGATCAATTGAGCCAGCGTACGCGGCGCCCGGATGATGAAATAGCAACCGGGCGGGGTGGCCCGTTCGTTCTGATCAAAGTGCCGGCGAACAAACTCGTCGTCGGCGATGATTTCAGG
This sequence comes from Verrucomicrobiota bacterium, assembly GCA_023386835.1. Classification (GTDB taxonomy): domain Bacteria; phylum Verrucomicrobiota; class Verrucomicrobiia; order Opitutales; family Opitutaceae; genus Actomonas. The sequence goes on along the minus strand of JAEWIY010000216.1, from coordinate 107,862 downwards.
AAAGCGGTCGAATCGTTTGCGCCCAGTTTCGCTCAGTCCGTAGAAGCCGCCGCCAACCATGCCCGGTCCATGATAGGACTGCCGCAACCAGATCGTGTAGAAGGCGCGGACCAGCAGACTCGAACGCGAGAGATCCACCCGCATTGCCGGCGCCGCCGCCAGCACGGTGCCTCGTTGCAGCAAGCCCGCCACCTGGCGGACTTCGTTGATGCCCACCTCGATGTCCGCGTCGATGTAACAGCGCGGAAAGCCGCGCGCGTTTTCGTCGCCAAGATTCAACGCGGCGATTTTCGACGCACGTTCCGCCACGACCACCCGCACCCACGGAGCGAATTGGGACGCGATCTCGGCGGTGCGATCCGTGCAGCCGTTGCAGGCGACAATGATCTCCAGTTCACCGGGCCGGGCGCCTTCCGTCAGCGAACGCAGGCACCGGCCGATCACGGCCTCTTCGTTGTGCGCGGGAATGACGATGCTGATCATGGATTTGGCCGCAGACAGCTGGACGACGCCCGGGCCGACCCGGGCGCCTCTCGGCCCAAAAGCAGTGGAAAGGCTCAACTGGCCAACAGCGCCGGCCCGTATTGACGGGTCTTGTTCACGAGCAGGGACACGTCGGCTCGCATCGCCTGCAGCTCCTCATGCGCACGCTTCACGCCCTCGCGTGAGGTTTTTTCGGCTTCAACAACCAGGAAGACTTTGTCGACGAAGCTCGCCATGCCGAGCGTCGGGCTCGTGTCGGTCGCCGGCGGCATGTCGAAGACGATGTAATCAAACTCGCTGTGCTTGAGCCGCGGCAGCAGGTGGTGGAACCGCGTCGGAAGCGGCCGCGCGGCCTCAGGACCGCGATGAGCGACGGTGGCGAGGTACAGGTTGTCTGCCGCCGGTTCGTGCGTGCCGCCTGGCTCCAACATCTCAACCAGTGACGACACGTGGCTGCCGCCGAAGTAGTAGCGGTGGTCGTTGCGCTGCGGATTCATGTCGACGAGCAGCACCTTGCCGTCGCCCGTGCGGGAGAGGGCGGCCGCCAGCCCAGCGGCGATGGTGGTGGTGCCGGCGCCGTGGTGGCAGGCGGTGACGGCGACCAACTTCGGCTTGTGGGTTTTGCCGGCCAACGCGAAGTAGTGGATCAGGCGATCGCACACCGCCTCGCAGTACGGCTGGACGAACAGCTCCATTTGCGCCCGGGCGAGCGCGGCGGAATCCTTGGGCGAAACGTTGTCGGGCAGGGCGGCGCGAGCCTCGATCTTCAGCGCCTTGAGGTCGTCCTTCTGCGCGTGCGGGATGGCGAGCAGGTGGTTGAGGCCGAGCTTGCGCTGCAATTCGAGCGGACGCTTGACGCTCCGGTCGAAGACAAAGCCGGACAGGAACACCAAGGCCAGGCCGAGCATCACGCCGCCACCGGCGACCATCGCGATCTGCTTGTTGAGTTCACCCGCCACAATCGCCGCGGGTGACGGACGCTGCACGATGCTGATGTTGGGAATCTTGGACGGATCGAGCGCTTCGTCGACGCGCGCCTTCTCCAACGTGGCTTCGAAGTAGCGGTAGTTCTGCTCCTCCACTTCCTTCCGCCGCTCCAGCTGCGCGATCTGCGGCCCGATCTGCGAGAGTTCCTCGGCGCGCGCGCGGATGGTCGCGAGCTGGCCACGCAAGGCTTCCGTGCGTGCCTTCAAGGCGGCGAGGCGGGCGCGTTCGCCCATCAAATCCATGCGCGTGCCACCCGTGGGGTCGCTCGGCGAGTTCAAGGTCGCGAGGTCCGGGAAACGTTGTTCGAGCTCGCGCCGCTGCTGTTCGAGTTGCGCGATCTGGTCGCGATTCATGCGGACCAGCCGGCTCTCGGCGGTGTAGCGCGAGCGCAGATCAAGGCCTTCGCTGCGCAGGACGCCGAGTCGGGCGACGATCGCCTGATACTGTTGGATTTCGTTGGCCGAGGGACGGTCGGCATCCGAGTCGGTTTTGCGCGAGGTCAGACCACTCAGCTCCTCCAGCGCACGGACGCGGGCCTGCTGTTCAGCCAGTTCCACTTCGGCGAGTTCCAGATCCTTCTGGCTGCGCGCGATGGTATCGTTCACCAGCGTCGTCGTTTCGGCGAGGGAGATGACCTTCGCCTGACTCTTCAGCTCGGTGAGCTGCGCCTCCGTTTCGGCGAGGCGCTTGCGCACATCCTCCTTTTGTTGTGCGACAAACTCAAACGCGCCGGCGGAACGGTGTACCGCCAAGTGCTTGTCGAAATACCGTGTGAGCAGCTGATTCAGCACCAGGACGGTGAGGTCCGGATCATGAGACTGAAAGGCGACGGAGATGACGTTGCTGCCCTTGTTCGATGTCGCCAGCAGGCCACTACGGATGACCGCCGCCGCCTGGCTCAGTGACGCCGGCGTTTCCGGCAACCCGACGAGACGCTCCGTGCCGATCGTCTGCGCCACTTCGAAGGCGAGGTCCCAGCTCTGCAGAATCTCCCGCTCGGAGGCGATGACACTGTCGTTGCTGCGCGAAACACTGCCGCTCGCCTGGTTCTCCACCGTGTCGATCGGGCTGCGGTCCAGGACGTAGCGCACCAGCAGCTTGGCCTGCGACTCATACGGCGGCGTGTGAGAGACGTAGAGGATCGCTGCGGCGGCCAGCCCCGCCAAGGTGCAGACAATGAGTTTCCAGCGATGCTTCATCAGCAGGAACATCACTTCACCGGAGTCGATGGAGGGGCGTTCCTGATCTTGATCGTCTGTTGTCATAGCCGAGTTCTGAAGTGTGGTGCGAAGCGGACCTGCCAGCACGTGCGACGTGCTCTGCCCGCAGAAGCGGGGCCCGAAGCTTTCGGACCGGGCCTCAGACCAGCATTTGTCGAAACGGTGCGACTGAGTTCGTCGGTCGTTTTCCCGAGGCCCCTGACAGCGAGTCCACGGATAGGGCAGAGACCGAATCACGCGGCGCGCGGAGGCTTGCGAAAGAGCAACCGGCTCCGAAGGAGCAGAAAAGATTCCAAAAGGACCAAGCCGCTTGTGAGCGGGCCTAAGCGGCAGAGGCGTAGAGATTTAATTGAGGCTTGGACGAAACCCGCACACGGGTCACCAAACGTGCCACCGACGTTATACCACGTTCCCCCGCTAAATGGGCTTATCGTGCCACCTTAAGCTTCCTTCGGGGAAAACGTGACCCCTCCCGCGGCGCACCTGACTCGGGCGCTCCCTGATTCGCCATCGGCCGTGAGAGGGCCGTCCGCGCCGGCGCACCGGGGCGGTTGCGCCACGATTGTTAAGTGGTTGATCGCGTCTCTCGGCTCCTGGTCCGCGCCCGTGTGGACGCGGGGTGGATGGAGTAGAACACCCGTGGACGGGTCCAGTGAACGCGGTGCTCGCGACCTCTGGCTGAAAGGGCGTTGAAGACTCTCGCGACTGCGCCGGCGGGTACTGCTGCCGGTTCTTCTAAGCCATGGGCCAGAAGATGGAGGCGCGGGGCGGAATCGAACCGCCGAATAGAGCTTTTGCAGAGCTCGGCCTTACCACTTGGCTACCGCGCCGTGAAAGGAAGTGCGGACGTTGCACGATTCATCGGCTCGCGCAAGACCGGAAAAGCGGCTTCGTGAAAAGCCGCCAATCTACTGCCGTTCAAACGGCTCCGGAGTTCGCCAGATTCGACGTGGCCAGCGAAACCGCCGCCGGCGCAGTTTCCGTCTGTTCGTAATCCAGCGCGACGCTGAAGCGAAAGGTCGAACCTTCACCGGCGCGGCTCTCGACCGAAATCGCCCCGCCCATCAGTTCACACAGCCGCTTCGAGATTGCGAGGCCGAGGCCAGTGCCGCCGCGCCGCCGTGGGCTCGGAGCGTGGACCTGCCCAAACGGCCGAAACAGCTCGCCGAGCCGCTCAGCGGGGATGCCGATGCCGGTGTCAGTGACGGCGAAGAACAACCGAAGGCGCCGGCGGTTGGTGCCGACGATGTCATCGCCTCGGATGCAGGTGAGGCTGATGCCGATGCTGCCGCGCTCGGTGAACTTGATCGCGTTGCTGACGAGGTTGGTCAGCACCTGCCGCAACCGGTGTTCGTCGCCGTTAACGATCTCCGGCACGCTGTTATCGATGCGCAGGTCGAGATCCAGACCGGCGGTCCGAGCGCGCGGGACAAAGTGTTGATGGACCTGCTGCACGGTTTCGCGCAGCGGGAAGGCGCGGTTCTCGATCTCGATCTTGCCGGCCTCGAGCGAGGACAGGTCAAGGATGTCGGCGATCATCGCTTCCAGCGTCGTGCCGCTGTTGTGGATCAGCTCGACGTACTCGCGCTGGTCCGGCGTGAGTGGGGTTTCCCGCAGCAGCTTCGCAAAGCTGAGCACTCCGCTGATCGGGGTTCGAATCTCCTGGCTTACCACCGTGAGGAACTCGCTCTTGGCGCGATCCGCGGACTCCGCCGCTTCCTTGGCCCGAAGCAGCGTGGCTTCGGCCTCCTTGCGCGCGGTGATGTCATGTCCTACGGCCTGAAACTCGAGCGTCTCACCCGCGGCCGACTTGATCGCGCGATGTGTCCACAGGAACGTCTTGGTTTCGCCGTCACTGCCCGGACCGGTCACTTCAAACGTGGAGTTGTCCGGCAGGTTGCCCTGAAAATCCCGCGTCGGGTAACCGAGGTCGAACAGGTGAAAGCGTTGCCCCAGCAGTTCGCTGCGCTTTTTGCCGATGAAACGCGCCATCGCGCTGTTCGCGAAGGTCAGTTTTCCGTCGGCCCGGTAACGGCAGATAAGGTCCACCTGATCCTCCACGATCCCGCGGTAGCTGGCCTCCACTTTTTGGAGCGCCTGCGCCATCTGCTCGATCCGGCGTGCCAGCCCAATGATCTCGTCGTGTTCGCGTGGTGCTTCGTCCTCCTGGACTTCCAGAAGAGTCGGGGCGACTTCCGCGACGACGGTGCCCTGCTGCTTCGCGGTGTCGTTGATCTGCCGGAGCCGCTCGAGCATCGAACGATCCCAGACGTATCCCGCGAGCACGAGCAGGACAGAGCCGATGATAGATAGTCCAACGACCCAGTACCGGTCACCCAGCCGCGCCTGCAGGTCCGTATCGAGCGAAATCGCGACCAACGTCGCCGCGAGGCTCGCAGCGAGCGCGAGGATCATGAACGACTTCCTTCGAAACAAGGCCACCATGGGCCTGGCAGACTGAAGTTCCGAAAGAAAAGAGTCTAACGGAAAGTAGATGGCGGTCCCGCCGCGGCTGGCCGCGACTCAGCCGGCCCGGTCCTTAAAAGTGAGCTCCGCGACCCCCGATTTATCGAGGTGACCGAGGCCCAGGGCGCACATCCGGTCGAACTGCAGTTTGGTCGCGGCCGCCAGCGGCAGATTTACCCCGCTTTGACAGCCCAAAACCCAGGCGATCGTGCTGTCCTTGGCGGCATGCGCGGCGGAAAAATAGCACTCGTGGGCCCGATTCTGCATGTCCTCACCATCCGTCTTGAGGACTTGGGAGTTGGCGCCGGTTTGCGCGAATACCTCGCGGAGCATGTCGAGATCCAGGCCCAACGCGGCGCCGAGTCCCAAACCTTCCGCCAGCGCCGCGGTGTTGATGTTCATCACCATGTTCACGAGCGCCTTCACTTGCGCGGCCGTGCCGGCTGGACCGATGTACCGCAACGAGGAGCTCAGCTGTTCCAGCACCGGTTGGATGCCCTCAAACGCCGCCTTCTCGCCAGCGCACATCAGGTACAACGAACCATTGCGGGCTTGGGGAATCGACGACGCCATGCACGCCTCGAGCGAAGTGGCGCCGACCACGCGGGCTCGACGCTCCACTTCAACGTGAACGGAGGGGGTGAGGGTGGCGCAGTTGACGAAAGTCTTGCCGCGGGCGCCGCTCAGCAACGAGTCCCCGGACTCGCTGAAGATCGACAGTTGGGCCGGGTCATCGGTGACGATCGTGAAGATCAAATCGGCCGCCGCGGTCACCTCCGCGAGCTTCGTCGGGACGGCGCAACCGAGTTCCTGCGCCAGCGCGTCCGCAGCTGGGCGATTCACATCGTAAACGGCGGTGATGACGTGGCCGCAGTCCTTGAGCCGGCGCGCCATGTTCGCGCCCATGCGACCAACTCCAACAAAAGCGATTTTTCGGGACATAGGTGGGGGTGTTGAGAAAGCGGGGCGCGAGTCAGCGCGCGAAAAACGGGTTGTGCTGTTTCTCCTGCGCGAGCGTCGAAAGCGGCCCGTGGCCAGGCGCGATGACGGTGTCGCGGGGCAGGGTGAAGATCTTCTGCGCGGTGTTGCGGTGCTGCTCGGCAAAGTGCTGCAAACTGCCGCCCATCGACGAGGCGAAGAGCGCGTCGCCGACCACCGCCAGCGGCCAACTCAGCCCGGTGACGAAAAACGTGGTCAACCCGGGCGAATGCCCCGACGTCAGCAGCGTCTTGATCGCCAGCCCGCCGACATGGAAGTGCACGTTCTCGGCAAACGTTTTGGCGCCGGCGTGTTCCACCGGCTCCAGTTCACTCGACCAGACTTCAGCCTTCGGCAGCGCGGCGCTGAGTCGGCTGAGGTCGGCCACGTGATCCTCGTGGGTGTGGGTCAGGAAGATGTAGCGGATGTCCAGACCCTCGCTCTGGATCACGTCGACCATCGCCTGGCAGTTCGCGCCGGTATCAAAACAGGCGCCCACCTTGTCGCGGGCGTCCCATACGAGGTAGCTGTTCACCGTCATGTCCTCGTACGGCGTGTTGAACGCCGCGAAGCCTCGCGGGAAAGCAGGCTGTTCCGGATACCAACGCTTGTGCGCCAAGGCCTCGAGCGCGTCCGGGCTGAGTCGCAGGTGGCGGGCGACGCGTCGGATCACCGCATCGATCGGTTTTCCGCCTTTCACCGCGGCAAGATCCTCCGGACTGACTTCCGCCCGGGCGGCGAGGTCCGCATCCGAGATGCCGAGGCCGCGCTGGGTCTTGTTGATGACGTCGTCGAAGTTATCCTCGAGCGGTATACGGGCCATGATGCGAAAGCGTTGCGGGTTCCCGACTCACAAGGCAGAGGCGGGTAAGAAAAGAAAACCAAGGCACCCGGCAAGGCCGCCGCGACTGCCGGTGAGCAGCTGCGGTCGCAGAGCCGGGTGACGTCGGATGGGTGTGAAAGGAAGTCGGACTTAAACCAGCAGGAGGGCCGGTTTCTCCAGCAGATCGCGCAGGGCGTTCAGGTACTGCGCACCCACAGCGCCGTCGACCACCCGGTGGTCGCAGCTCAACGTCAGCGTCATCGTCTGGCCGATCACGATCTGGCCATTCTTCACCACCGGCTTGGTGATGGTGGTGCCGACCGCGAGGATGGCGACGTTGGGCGGGTTGATGATCGCGCTGAAACGCGGGATGCCCATCATGCCCAGGTTCGACACGGTGAACGTGCCGCCAGTGAATTGGTCGGGCTTGAGCTTCTTTTCCTTGGCCAGCTTGCCGAGGGCTTTCGCCTCCTGGCTGATCGCAAAGACGTTCTTCAGGTGCGCGTCGCGAATCACCGGAGTGATCAGGCCGTCTTCCATCGCCACGGCGAACGCGACGTGCGCCGCACCAAAGTAGCGGATCTGCGTCTGCTCCCAGGAGGCGTTGACGGTCGGCACGCGCCGCAAGGCCTCGGCGCTCGCCTTGAGGATGAAGTCGTTGACCGAAAGTTTGACGCCTTCCTTCTCGAGGCCGGAGTTCAGCTGCTCGCGCAAAGAGAGCAGCGGGGCCGCGTCGATCTCAATGTCGACGTAGAAGTGCGGCAGCTGCGTCTTCGACTCGACGAGACGGCGCGCGATCGCACCACGCATGTTGGAAACGGGGACGGTGCGTTCCTGCTGGATCGGACCCTTGGAGAAGAGGCTCGGTCCCGAGGGAATCGCGCCGCCCTTGCCCGCGCCCTTCGGTGCCTTCTCGGCCGCCAGAATATCCGCGCGGACAATACGCCCGCCGGGTCCGCTCCCTTTGACGGTCGCGGGGTCGATGCCTTTTTCGGCCGCGAGCTTGCGGGCCAGGGGAGAAATCCGGATCCGGCCGCCGTCGCCAGTTGGCGCGGGCGCGGCGCCACTTGAGCCACCGCGTTCTTCCGGCGTCTTGCCGCCGGCGGGAGGAGTGGCGGCCGTCTGGCCGGAAACTTCCGCCTTCTCCTCAGTCGGTGCGGCCGGCGGGGCTTCCTGCTTCGGCTGCTCCTGCTTCGGTTCCTCGGCGGCGGGTGCAGTCTTCTTGGCGGGCGCCTCAACGTTCTCGCCGGGCTTGCCGACCGCGCAGAGCGCTTCGCCGATCGCGACCTGCGAACCGGCGGGAGCAAAAATTTTCAGGAGCGTGCCATCGAAGAAGCACTCCAGCTCCATCGTCGCCTTGTCAGTTTCGACTTCGGCAAGCATGTCGCCGTTCTTCACGGCATCGCCTTCGTTCTTCAGCCACTTGACCAGCGTGCCCACCGTCATGGTGTCGCTGAGTTTTGGCATCTCGATGATGTTGGCCATGGCTACGCTTCGCTAATAAGAGGGTAGAATGTCGAGTGGTGAATGACCGGAGGACCGGCCAGCCGCGCGCGGGCGGAGCAGGAGCACGGAGGAGACCGGATCGGGCAAGCCGCGATCAGGAGTCTTCGTGTGGCGTGCTCCGACCGGCATCACGGGCGACGAAGGGAATCGGTTTGAATCACTGCAGGAGCTTCAACGCGCCGGCGAGCACGCGCTGCGGATTCGGCAGTTGTTCAATCTCCACGGGCGGGCTGTAGATCGCCGGCGCGTCGATCGTCGTGACGCGCTGGATCGGCGCGTCGAGTTCGTCGAACGCCTCTTCCTGGATCATGAACGCGAGCTGCGAGCCGACGCTGGCGAACGGCTTCTGTTCCTCGACGATCAACACGCGGTGGGTCTTGGCCACCGACTTGAGCACCGTGTCGATATCCAATGGACGGATACTGCGCAGGTCGACGATCTCAACGGACGCCTGGTGCTCCTTCTGCAGGATCTCCGCGGCGGCCAGCGAGTGGTAAACCGAGCGTCCGTAGGTCACGATGGTGAGATCGGTGCCCTCGCGCTTGATGTCGGCGACACCCAGCGGAATCGTGATGTCGCCTTCCGGAACCTCGCCCGTGACGCCGTAGAGCATCGTGTTCTCGAGGAACATGACCGGGTCGTTGTCGCGAATGGCCGACTTGAGCAGGCCCTTCGCGTCCGCCGGCGTGGCCGGGACGACCACTTTCACACCCGGGTGATTCGCGAGGACGTTCTCCGGCGTGTGCGAGTGCGTCGCGCCGACGTTCGTGCCGCCGTTGGCCGGGCCCCGGATGACGATCGGGCAGTTGATCAGGCCGCCCGACATGTAGCGCACGTTGGCGGCGTTGTTGAGGATCTGGTCAAAAGCGACCGAGTAGAAGGACCAGAACATCAGCTCCATCACCGGACGGACGCCGAGCATCGAGGCACCGAGGCCCAAGCCGATAAAACCGGCTTCGCTGATCGGGGTGTCGACGACGCGCTTGGGCCCGAACTTCTCGAGCAGGCCCTCGGTGACTTTGTAGGCGCCGTTGAACTGCGCGACTTCCTCGCCGAGCACGACCACATTGGGATCGCGTTCGAGTTCCTCGGACAGGGCAGCGCGGACGGCTTCGCGGTAATTGAGAACGGGCATCTTAGGACGACCTCAAAAGAATGGATTAAAGCGAGCGGGCGTTCAGCTGAAGAAGATCCGGCCCTTGGACGTGCGCTCCGAGGGATTGTCGACCTCCCAGTACACATCCTTTTGAATGTCTTCGACCGTCGGGAAGGGGCTCGCTTCCGCGAACTCCGCCGCGGTCTCGGCCTCGGCGCGCGCTTCGCCGTCAATCTTCTCGTTGGTCGCTTCGTCGAGGACGCCTTCGTCGAGCAGTCGTTGCTGGAAGAGTGTGATCGGGTCCTTGGTTTTCCGGTACTCCTCGATTTCATCGCGGGTCCGGTAGGTCTTGTCCGGATCCGCCACGGAGTGCCCGCGGTACCGGTAGGTGTCGATCTCGACAACGCTCGGCTTCGACTTCTCGCGAGCGAGCGTGAGGTACTCGTGGATCGTCGCGCGGACCTCGTAGATGTCGTGGCCGAAGCACTTCGCCCACTGCATGCCGTAAGCGTCGGCGCGCTCCGCCAAGCCCGGGCCGGCAGACGAGCGCTGCTGGCTCGTGCCCATCGAGTAACGGTTGTTCTCGATGACAAAAATCACCGGCAGATCCCAAAGGGCGGCGAGGTTGAATGCTTCGTGCACCGCACCCTGATTGACCGCGCCGTCGCCCATGAAGGCCATGGCCGCGCCCTTGAGGCCCTTGTACTTGAGGCCGTAGGCGAGACCGGCGCCGAGCGGAATCTGGCCGCCGACGATGCCGTGGCCGCCCCAAAAGTTGCGGGAGGGATCGAAGTAGTGCATCGAGCCGCCCTTGCCCTTCGAGCAACCGGTGACCTTGCCATAGAGCTCGGCCATCAGCGGCTTGGTGTCCATGCCGACCGCGATCGCGTGCCCGTGGTCACGGTACGCCGTGATGACGTGGTCATCCTTGCCCATCAGGGAACAGCAACCCACCGCCACGGCCTCCTGGCCAATGTACAGGTGGAGAAAGCCGCCGATCTTCTTGGCTTGGTAGGCGCGCAGGCTGCGTTCCTCAAACCGGCGGATCCGCATCATCGTGCGGTAGAGCTCCAGTTTCTCCTCCTTCGACAAGGCCGCGTTGATTTTCGCGCGGGCGACGTCGGTTTTTTGCACAGGAGTGGCAGTCGGTTTCTTGCTCACAGAATCGGCGTGTTTGGACGTGAAAGGTTGAGTGTCCGTTCGGACCTCATGAAAGCAAGTGAATAGTCCCTCCGCAACTTGCGGCCAAGAATGGGTCCGCGGAACTCCGGAAGGACCAGCCGTGGGAACACGGCGCTCCCGCAGGCGCGAACGGCGTCATGACGCGGCCGCGGCGGTGCCGCCAAGATCCGCCGGAGTGACCTGCTCGAGGTGGATACGAAGGGGTTGCCCGGGTTGACAGTCGGCGCGCATCGCGACGAAACGATCGTGGTACTGGTCGTAGATGGGCCAGAGTGCGGTCCGGTCGGTTTCGGGCAGCGTGAGTGTTTCGATCTGGGCCCGGCTGAAGAAGCCAAAGCGGCCTTCGTTGATGTCCGGCGGTAGGGCGTCGATCGGCCGCGTACAGCGGAAGAGAAACAGGAGCCAGTGGCCGCTGCCTTCGTACGCCTTCTCGGCAATCATGGCGAAAAGGTGCAGATCGGCCGTCGTGATGACGTGGCCGGTTTCCTCCGCGGTTTCCCGGGCGGCGCACTCGAACGGGGATTCGCCCAAAGCGGTCTCGAGTTTGCCGCCGATCGGACTCCAGGTGCCCAGATTCGGTGGTTTGGCGCGGAGCAACAGGAGCTGTTCACCGCGCTTGTTCTCAATGAACACCAGCACGGCGATTTTGTGATCGAGCGGACGCGTCATACGGCGGTGGCGGCACGTGAACGTGCACGAGGCATCACGGTTCACGACCGAGGGTCGGAGCGGCAAGGGGAATCCCGTCGGTTGATCGCCGGGCACCGTGATTTGCTGCAAGATCGCGTAGGCCGCTCCCGTTTCATCAGCGACTCGCCCGCCTTTGCGCCGGGTCGCCGATGAGCCGTTTTGTTCAACTTTCGCCCGTCCTGCTCGTCTGGGGTGCCTTTGCGCTCAGCCACGCGCTGGCGCAGCCCAATCCGGCCGCCGAGAACCTGGAGGTTCAGGACGTGCGCGCCGATCGGGTGCGTGGGCCGGGCGGCGACTGGTGGTGCATGGAGGTGCGGTTGAACGCGCGCGCCGCCGGAGCGCGGTTCGTTCGCCGACCGGGTGTGACAGTGGAGCTCGGATTTGAAGTCAGCAGCGATTCGGGCCGACGTTTCGAATTCTACCGGGCCGAAGCGGTCGCCGTGACGGTGGAGCAGGGGCCGGTCAGCTTCCGCTTTTATGTGCCGCCGGAGGTGGTCGAGCGGGATCGCGTTTCCAGCCTGCCGCGATTCTTCTTTGTCGAGCCGACGATCGGCGGGGTCGCACGACCGACCCGCCGCGAGAACGTCTCCGGCACCTTGGCCACGCCCGATGCGCTGGCGAAGTTTCGCGCGCGGGTGGCAGCGGAGGCGCCAGCCAATCAAGGCGTGCTTCGGTCCCATGGCACGGTTGATCCGCGGCTAATCGATGGAGCCGGACTGCCCACGCTCATCCTGCCATGAACGGAGACGCGCCGCTCCGACGTTTGCCTCGCTGCTGGGGCCGGATCGTTGTCCGGCGCCCTCGCCCACGATGGATCGTGGATCTCGGCCAAACGCCGTACGTCGTGGTGGCCGCCGAGAGGGGGCCGCGCGGCGCGATCCGTTTGACGTGGCAGAAAACTGAAGTGGCGCCGCGTGAGCTTGTGGTCGCTGGCGGGGACGGGCGGACGTCCATCTCGTCCTCGCGCCGGGTGACGCGACGCCCTCGTGCTCGCCCCTGTCTGGCGGTCCTTTCCCCGAGCGACGCCTGGATCAAAACCGTGCGCGTGCCGCTGCTCGGCGGGCTGGAACGGAGCCGCCTGTTCACGTTTGAGGCGGAGCAGCTTTTTCCCCTTCCGTTGCACAAGCTCTGTTGGACGGTTCAGGTGAACCAGGAGAATGAGCAGGACGTCGAAGCGGTGTTTGTCGGTTGTGAGCGGCGACGTGTCGAAGCGTGGTGCGACGAACTAAAGACCGCGGGGTTTGAGGTGGAGGCGTTTGTGCCGACGCCGATCGCGTGGGCGGCGGCGCGGGCGGCACAAGCGCCTGCAGGACCTGCCGAGGTGCTGATTGCGCCAGAGGCGCGTGAAACGTCGCTGGTGTATCGCACGGGTCGCCGATTCTGGTATCGTAGCGCCAGCGGACGTGTTGAGCCGCATCGCGATGGCGAAAGTAACCGGGTTGTGCCGTGCGAAGACCGTGCGTTTCTCGAGCAGTTGGAGACGGAGCGTGCGCGAATCGAACTTGCGCTGCGGCGCGACGGAGTTCCGCCGCCGGAAAGGGAGATCTGGATCGATGAGGGTGATCTGAACGGATCGACACCCGACACCGTCGCGAGCGGCTCGGTCGAATTCAGCGCGAGCGACGAGTCTGCTCTGCGGCAGCCCACGCTGTTGGGCTGCTTCGGTGTGCTGGAATTGGCGGGTGCTGAGCACCTCTTCGACAAACTCGTTCCTCCGAGCGTGCGGCGCGAGCGTCAGCGACGGTCGACGATGCGCCATCGTTGCGCCGCCACGATCGTCGCGACACTTGGGCTCGGGCTGGTGGCCGGGGCACACGTGGCAGCCACCCGGACGGTTCGAGAAGAGGTTTCAGAAATCGAGGCCCGGCTCGCACGAGCGCGCCCGCTCGCGGCGGAAGTGGCGTCGTTGCAGCAGCACTACGCGCAGCTGCAACAGCGGCAGACGCAGTTGGGCCAGCTGCAGCGTGAGCGCACCCGCTGGGTTGCACTTCTGCGGGAATTGCAGTTGTGGATCGAACCGGAGCAGCCCGCCTGGCTGGAGCGCCTGCAGGTTTTGGATCCTCCGGCGGCGCCGCGTGGGGCGACTGACCGCCTCCGGGCGTCGTGGTCTCCGCCCCCGGCGACTTCTGCCGAATCGTCGCCCGCGCACTCCGAAATCCGCGTGACGGGCCTGCTGCTCGACGGACTGGTTCCGGCGGAGAACGAACGACCAGACCTGCGCGTTCGCGCGCACCGGTTGCTGTCACGGATCGCTGACTCACCCTTGGTCGCGCAAGTGATCAGCGAGCGTTTCGACCCGGTGGAGGCAGGGGTTCTGCGCTTCGAACTGATTCTCCGGCTGACGTCCCCGAATCCCCCGACATCCGCATGATCTGCCTGCGTTCGTACCAGCGCCTGTCGTCGACCTTGCTCTTTGTCTTCGTGCTCCTCGTAAGCGCCGGCACGGTCGTGGTGTGGCTCGAGCACCGACGTTGGGTGAGCCGCTGGTCCGCGGCCGAGGAGGCGTTGCGGCAGTTGTCACCACTGGAAGGCGCGGCCGCCGAGGCGGAGCTAAAAGGATGGCGACAAAAAGTGGCGGACGCTGCGCAAGCGGTGGCCTCGCACGAAGTGGAGCTGATTGAGAATGCGAGTAAGGCCACGGGGTTGGATGGGACGAACCCCATTGCGAGTCGCGCGGATGCGTACTTCACGCTGGTTCGGCATATTGAACAGCAAACGGAGGCCGCCCGGCGCGCTGGTGTGCGGCATCGCGCCGACGAACCGTTTGGTTTCGCCAGCTACCGCCACTCGGGGCCCGAGCCATCGTTGACCTCGGAAGTGGAAGCTCAGCGGCGAGTCATCGAATACTGCCTGGACCTGCTGTGGAAAACAGCTCCACCCCGTTTTCATGGCGTGCAGCGCACCCGGCCGCTGCTGCCGGATGGACGAGCGTCGACCGAGGGAGCCTCAGCCGACTTTTTTGTGGCTTCGCCTGGATCGGCTCGGCCCGGCATCGATCATGGCGGCCCGCTCGTCCTGGTGCGCGTGCACTTCGAGGGAAGCACGCAACATTTGCGTGATTTCATCGAGGCGGTGAGTGCGAGCCGTCCGGCGCTCTCGATCGAGCGCGTCGATGTCGAGCCCGTCGAAGCGGGGGCGGAAAGCGCTCGGCGGACGACCTCAGGGCCAGCGGCCGAACCGGCGTTTCCTCTCACTTCGCGGTTCAGCGTCACGCTGGGTCAGACCGCCGCGTCCGGGACCTCCCAGGAACAGCCTCGCTGGGCCGTCAAGCGATGAGTGCAGCGGTCGCGGAACGCTGGATATTGTGGATCGCCGTAGTCGCCCTGTTGGTGGTGGCCGGTCGATCTCTCGTTCTGTCCCGTACGTTGTCAGCTTCGAAAAGCCCGTCGCTGGCGCCCAGCGCGATTCCAGGTGCGGACGCGTTTGCGGCGACCGAGGGTGGGGCGCTGCGAGCGGGGGCCGCACGTTGGGAGAGGCCGGCCCGCGAATCGGGTTGGATGGCCGACCTGTTCACACCGCCGCCGGTGCTGCGCGATCCCATGACGGGGCGATTGCGGCTCCCTCCGACGGGAGGGGCGCCAGTCGTGGTGGACGACGGACCGATGCTCGAGTTGATGGCGATTGGGGATCCGGTCTTTCGTGTGCAGTTGATCGGTTCGGTGGGTCCGCCGGAGGATGGTGTGGGGCTGTTTGAGCTGTGGCCCGCGGGTGGGACACGACTCGGCCGTTCGGGTGATGTTTGGGCAGACCTGGAAATCGCGGTCCTGCGAGTTGAGGTGACACGCCGAGCCGAGCGGCTTCCCAGTCAGACCACACTCAGCCAATGGGAGGCGCGGGCTACCTTGCTCGATCGTCGCACTCAGGACATCGTCGTGCTGTCCTCGCGGGAGCAGCGGGCAGGAGCGCCGGATCGGGTGCGCCTGCGCTCGTTGGCATCAGATCAGGAGTGGGAGCAACAGCTGGGTGCCAGCGTCGCCTTGGACGGTGTCACCTGGCGGCTCGTGGCGGTGCGGCTTGAACCCGGCGAAGCGGAGATCGCCGAAGAGAGGAGCGATGGCACCAGCCGGGTGCATCGGCTGCGCCTGGCGGGGCGCTAACAGATTTGTCCCATGTCGTGTTACGTTCCCCCATTTCGCTCCGTTCTGCTGGTTTGGTTGGCGTCGACTTTTCTTGTCTCAGCCGTCGCTGCGCCGTCCTCCGCCATCCGCCGTGGTGAGCCGAATACGCATCCCGGCTCGTCGTCGTCGGCCGATCCGGGCGAGCTTTCGATCCAGGAACTCACGGCCCGGGGGCGGGCCCAGTTCCTGGCGGGTGACCTGGATGCCGCCGAAGCCACCTTGCGGGAGGTCGAGCGGCGCGATCCACAGCAGGGCGAGGCCGGCCGGTGGCTGGCGCGGGTCGCGGAGCAGCGGCGACGTCTGGCGCCTCCGCATCGACCACGCGTGCGGGACGAGTTGCTCAACGAGGTGGAGCGTGGCTGGCAGCGTCCGGGAGTGTTTACCGATGCGTCCAACACGCCGCGGGCGACGGCTGACGGTCCGGGGCCCATCCACCGCAAGCTCAACCAGATCGTGGTGCCGAGTGTGCACTTCCATGGCGTCGATCTGCAACGGGTCGCCGCCACGCTCAGTGAGCTTTCGGCCGAGTTCGATGCCACCTCGGACGAAGTCAAAGGCGTCAACATCGTGCTGATCGATCCGGGCAACAAGAACCCGTCGGTCGCCATCACGCTGCGGCAACTTTCGCTCAAGCGTATCCTCGATTTTATTACGGATTCGGTCGGCTTTCAGTACGAGGTCCAGCCCGACGCGGTGGTGATCCGACCGGGCGGCGAGACCTCGACGCTCGATACCGAGTTCTTTCCCGTCACGCGGTCGACGGTGATTCGCATGACGGGCGTGCGCAGTGCGACGGCCACTCCTCCGCCGGTGGAGGATCCGTTCGCCGCCTCCGCAGCTCCCTCGGGGTTGCTCGGCGCAGCCAACTCCGAAGCGCAGGCACTGCAGATGTTCCTGCAGCAAGCTGGCGTGAACTTCGACACCACGCCCGGAGCGAGCCTGGCGTACGATGGCTCCGCGATGATCGTCACGCAGACCACGCGCAACCTCGAGCGGATCCGCAACATCCTCAACCGCTACAACGACGTCCGGCAGGTGGAGATCGAAGCCAAGTTCATGGAGGTGCAGGACGGCGCTCTGGAAGAACTCGGCGTGAACTGGGCCGTGACTCATGGCCGCAACGGTGACCCGAACTACGAGGCGAGGGCGCAGAGTAGCAACCGCAGCCTGTATCAAGGTTTCACGCACACGATCACCGGCCAGACCGGCCGCATCGTGAATCCCGGGCGGGAGACGGAAGTGTACACGGACGCGGATGGAGATGTGGTGGTGGTGCCGGGTCAGGTGGCGATCGACCAGCCGATCATCAACACCGCGCCGTCGCTTCCGGGCAAAGTGGACCTGGCGGGCGACGCCGGCCCGCTCGGCATCGTGCGCGGGCTGCTGGGTGACTTCGACGTGGAAGCGACGATCCGGGCTCTTTCCCGCCAAGCGGGCACGGATCTGCTCAGTGCTCCCAAAGTGACGGTGCTCTCCGGCAATCTGGCCACGATCACGGTCGCGCAGGAGCTGCGCTATCCGCAGTCCTATGGCGAAATTCGCAGCGAAGTGGGTTCCGCCCGTGCTGACAGTTCGTCGGCCGGCGTGACGATCACGGCCGGCACGCCTCAGGATTTTGTCACGCGCAACGTCGGCGTGGAGCTGCGTGTGACGCCCACGGTGGAGGAGGACGACTACAGCATCAGTCTGGATCTCAATCCCAAGGTAACCGAATTTGAGGGCTACGTGGAATACGGAGGACAGAGTGTTGCGATCTCCGGCGGCACCACCGTGACGATTCCCTCCGGTTTCTTCCAACCGATTTTCTCCACACGGGAAGTGTCGACGCGGGTGACTCTTTGGGATGGCGCGACCCTTATCATGGGCGGACTCACGCGCGAGGTGGTGAAAAAGGTGAACGACAAGGTGCCCGTGCTTGGCGACCTGCCTTTGATCGGTCGTGCGTTCCGTTCGCAGGCGGAGAGCTCGCAGAAACGCAATCTGCTGATCTTCGTCACCGCAAATTTGGTGAGCCCGGGTGGCTCACCGAAGAAGCAGTCCGTCGGCGGAGCCGGACCGAGTTCTCTCTACCAGGCGCCGTCCGTTGTCACTCCACGCGGCGCCGAATCGCGCTCCCGGGTCGGGCGCTGACCGGTCCCTTCAGGAGCCCACCGTTCGCTGACTCCAATGGGTCGCCACCTCGCGCAGAACGCGGCGAAGCTCCGACAGCACCATTGGTTTCGTGAGCACACCGTCCATGCCGGCATCCATGCATCGCGCGTGGTCCGCCGCGAGCGCGCCGGCGGTGAGCGCAAGGATTTGCGGCCGCCAGGGCCGTCCCGCGGCGCGGATCCGACGCGTGCACTCGCAGCCGTCCATCCCGGGCATGCTGATGTCCATGAGGATCAAATGATAGTCCTGTGCGGTCGCCGCCTGCAGCGCGGTGAACCCGTCAGACGCCACGTCGGGTTTAAAACCGCACCGCTGCAGCATGGCGGACGTGACGTGTTTGTTCACCTCATTGTCCTCGACCAGCAGGATGCGCAGGTCCGCAATTTTGGCCGGTTCGTTCGTCTGCTCGCGTCGGACCGCGCGGGTGTAGAATCCGGCCGTATCCATCCCTCCACGACTGAGTCCGGCGAGGGCTTCCCGCAGCCGTGCTTCGCGTACCGGTTTGCGCAGGTACGGCCAGTTGGCGTACCGAGTCGGTGTTCCCGTGGCCGGCAACAGCAGAAGGACCGCGCTGTTGCGCAGGAGCTTGGGCTGGTTTCCGAGCAGATCGACGAGGAACTCGCCGCCTTTGGTCGTCAAACTCGCGTCGAGCAAGAGAACGGCGGACGTCGACTGCTGCTCGAGGAACTGCAGCACGGCGTCGGCTCCTTCGGCTTCATGCACGGTGAGCTGGGCGCGCCGGAGTTGCTCCGCGAGCACGCGTTGCTGGGACGCATTGCCATCGGCGACCAGGACGGGCGTGCCGGCCGGCAGGTGGATGACTGGCAAAGCCGTGGGCGCGGTGCCATGGAGGATGGGAATCGTGCAGCGGAAGGTGCTGCCCACGCCGGGCTCGCTCTCCACGCGCACATCTCCGTTCATCAGCTCCACCAGCCGTTTCGAGATCGCGAGGCCCAAGCCGCTGCCACCGAAGCGACGGGAGATCGAGGCGTCTCCCTGATGAAAAGATTGAAACAGCAGCGCCTGCTGCGACTTCGACATGCCGATGCCGGTGTCGCGCACGGTGAGCACGAGCCGGGGAGAGGAGTCGCCGTGGAGCAGATTCGGCCCCGAGGAGACCAACAGCGTCAAGTGCACTTCGCCGTGCTCGGTGAACTTCACCGCGTTGCTGACGAGGTTGGCCACAATCTGGCGGAAACGAAGGGCGTCGCCCACGATCGTGCCGGGCACGTCTTCGCCCACTTCCACGATCAGCGCGACCTGGCGTGGCGCCGCCCGAGCGGCGAACAAGTCCGCCACATCCTCCACGACGACGCGGGGCGAGAACGGCTGTTGCTCCAGTTCCACGCGCCCGGCCTCAATTTTGGAGAAGTCGAGCAGGTCGTTGATGATTGCGAGCAGCGCTTCTCCGGAGTGTTCGATCGTGCGGACAAAATCCTGTTGCTGGCCATCGAGCGCGGTCTCGTGCAGGAGCGAGGCCATGCCGAGAACGCCGGTCATCGGCGTGCGGATCTCGTGGCTCATCACCGCGAGGAATTCGCTCTTGGCCCGGGAGGCGGCTTCCGCCGCTGCGCGCGCGCGGCTCAACTCGCGGTTGCTGGCGGTCAGTTGCTCGAACAGCAATGCGCTGTGCAGCGCCGAGCGCACGTGGGCCACGACTTCGTTCCACAACGCCGCCGTCGGATGGTCGGCGGTCAGGATGATCAACCCAAGGAACTGGTCATCGAGAATCAGCGGCGCGAGGCAGAGACTCATCGGCTCCTTCTCGTGCTGCAGCAGGTCTCGCAAGAACGTGCGTTCGAGCGTCCTGGGCTTGGGGCAGGCAAACCCGTGGTGCGCCACGAATCCCCCGCGCTCGCCGAACAATTCAGGCCGCAGCCACACGCTGTAGTGCGAGACCGCAAGGTGATCGAGCACGCCAGTGACCCGGGCCACGGTTTCGTTGACCGGTGCGGGCGCCGTGATCCGGGCGTAAATCTGCTGCTGGATGTAGGCGCGGGCCGGCAGGACGTGCGCTTCGTCCAACACTTCCGAGCGCGGAAGCGCCTCGGCCACGAGGTTCAGCGTCGAGAGGATCGCACGCTCCACCGTCGTGCGCTCCGTCGGTGCGGCGCCCTCGGGGACGGCGGCCCGCAGGTATGCCTCGAGGTGATTGCGAATGTACTGGCCCGGCGAACTCCGCATCCACGCGTCGCAACGTTCCAGGAGTCGCGCGGTGACGTCTCCCGTGAGGGAACGCGCATCGAGCGGCGGATTGGGTGGGGGAGGCGGAGCGCTTGCCGCCTCCTGCTCTGCGCGGGCGTGTCCGACCGTCGAGGCGCGGATCATCAGTCGCATCGGCGTACGCTTCTCGCCTTGGTCTCGTTGCCCGGATTCGAGTTGCTGCAGAAGCAGGTCGATGGCGGTGCGACCACGCTCATAGAGCGCATGGTTGAACGTGGTGAGAGGCGGGTCGGCTGTGCGGGTGCCCGGCAGGTCGTCCCAGCCCACCAAGGCGATGTCTTCGGGAACACGCAGGCCGGCTTCGTGGATCCGCCGCAAGGCGCCCAGCGCGCTGTAATCGTTGGCCGCGATGACGGCGGTGAACTTGGCGCCGCGTGCCAGCAACTCGTCCATCGCGCTGTGGCCGCCCGGTGTGACAAAACGTCCGACCGCCACGAGCCGATCGTCCCACGGCAAATTGTGTTCAGCCAAGCCGCGTCGATAACCCTCGAGCCGCTCTTCCGCGTGCGGATTGCCAGGGTGACCGTGGATGTACGCGATCCGGCGATGCCCGAGTTCGTGGAGGTGACGGACGGCTTCTTGGGCTGCGGCAACATTGTCGGGCTCGATGACCGGCCCGAGCTCCGGTTCGCCCCAGTTCACCTGCACGTTGGGCCGGCCGTGGGCAGCGGCTTCGCGGCACAAGCGCAGCACGTTGCTGCAAGGTTCGTTGGCGATGTAACCGTCCGCCATGTCCGCGTGCACGGCGTCGCACGCCGGTAGGATCAGGTTGCCTCGATTCTGATCGGTTCCGCTGTTTTCGCGGTCCGTGACCAGCATCACATAGTGAGAACCCGCGGCTCGCGCGGCCACGACCATACCGGCGCGAAGCGTGCGGTGAACGGCCAGGCCCGGCTCAAAAATGGCACAGAGGATGCGACGAGGAGATGGTTCGGACATGAAGCTGTCCCGAGACGGGGTGCTGTGATGGCGCGGGTCCGTGGGTTGGGCAACCCTGCAGACGCTCGTCCAGATGATGGTTTGCACTCAACCAATTTGTCCCCCCTGCGGGATCGGATTCCCGATTGATGCCGGAGCTCTGGAAGCGGGTGGCTTGTGTCGCGGTTGGACCACGGTAGGGTGGCCGCCGTGAGAATCCTGATGGTCGAAGACCACGTCCTCTTTCGCGAAATGATGCGCACCGTGTGCGAGCGGGATTTCGGCTGGACGGTTGTCGCCGAAACCGGACTTGGCGCCGAAGCGGCCGCGCTCGCGCGACAGCACCAGCCAGACGTTGTCGTGCTGGATCTGCATCTGCCGGATCGTGACGGGTTTAACGTGATCGAGGACCTGCACCAGCTTGGCGGATCAATCCGCATCCTGGTGGTTTCGTCGCGGTGCGACGACTACACGCTGTACCGTGTCGAACGTGCGGGAGTGCACGGGTTTCTGGATAAAAACACCAACACGGCCGACGTGTTGCGGACGGCGCTCCAGCAGGTGGCCGAAGGACGTTCCTTTTACTCGCGCCTTTTTCAGGAGGCGAAAATCGCGCGGCGGCGTGATCCCGCGAATTTCGAGGCGATGCTGACCGAATGGGAGCGCGTGATCCTCGGCCACATCGGCCAGTCCCTTTCCGACCAGGAGATCGGACAATTGCTCGGCATCAGTCCGAACACGGTGATGACTCACCGCAGCAAGATCATGCGAAAGTTGGGCGTCAGCGGCACCCCAAAACTGATCCGCTACGCGATCGAGCACGGGTTCACGCAGATCCCGCCGTCGAATGGGAATCGCGCGACCGCACCGTAGCGTTTCGAGCGAAGCGCAAAATCCACGTCACTGCGCCAGCACGGCGAGTTCTCGCCCAACGCGCTCCACTTCCATCGCGAGGGCGGCGACGAGGTCCAGCGTATCCGGTGAGGCCGCACGCGCGCCTCGTTCCACTTCATCAGCCAAGGCGGCGAGCTGCGTCGCCCCGATGAAGCGGGCGTGCGAGAGAATGCGGTGCGCGGCAGAGGGCATCGCCGCCAGGTCCTGGCGCTCGGCCAAGCTCACGAGTTCCCGCAGATCAGCTTGCAGCAGACCTTGCAGCCGACCGGCTTGACGCCGCAGGTCTTCCGGCTCTGGCGCAATCACGCGCAGCAAGCGGATATCCAAACCCGCTCGCTCGACCGCGGCCGGCAAGTCCATCGGGGGCGCGGACAGGGAGGCGCGCGCGGCTTGCGCGAGCACTTGTCGGAGTTTCTGCGGAGTCACGGGCTTGGTGAGAAAGCCGTGCAACCCCGCCGCGGCACAAGACTCGCGCACGGCGTCATCCGCATAGGCGGTGGTCGCGATGAGCAACCTGGGCGCGTGAGTCTGATCGCTTTCGAGAATCCGCCGCGCGAGGTCAATGCCGCTGATATCCGGCAGGTCGACGTCGAGGAAAACCGCCTCGAAACGTTCCGTGCGCAGCAGGCGGAGCGCGGTTGCGCCGTCGGGCGCGGAGCGAACCCGGCAGCCGTGGCGACCGAGCAGCGCGGCCATCGCGCGGGCATTGTAGTCCAGATCCTCGATCACCAATGCCGAAGTCGGGAAGTAGGTGGCTGGTGCCGGCTCGGGTTGGTCGAGCGTGCCGGTTTTGGCGGAATCGCCGAGGTCGAGCGGCAGGTGCACGCAGAAACGCGCTCCGCGCTGCACTTCGGGATCGAGCCAGATCCGGCCGCCCATCGACTCGACCAGTTGTCGCGCGACGGCGAGGCCGAGGCCGTTGCCGGGGATGCGGCGATCACGTGCCTCCTGCGTGCGGGCAAATTGTTCGAAGAGGTGCTCACGCTCGGCCGCCGGGATGCCCGGACCGTCGTCGGTCACGGTAAAGAGCAATCCCTCCGCTGGCGCGGGGCTCGCGGCTAGGCGCAGTATGATCCGGCCCCGTTCGCTGAATTTAACGGCGTTGCCCAACAGATTGAGCACCACCTGTTGCACGCGAGCCGGATCGCCGCGCAGGCTCTCGGGTGCATCGGCCGCCACGTCGAGTTCAAGCTCGAGCCCTTTCCGTCGCGCCACCGGATCGACCATCGTCACCGCACGGGCGGCGAGCTCGACCGGATCATAGACGGAGGACTGCAGGACCACACGGCCGGTCTCCACTTCGGAGAAATCCAGCACATCGCCGATCAACCGATCGAGCAGGTCGGCGCAGTGCCGCATCGTGGCGATCAGGTCGCGCTGGTCGTCGCGCAGACCGCGTTCCTGCAAGGCATGAGCGCTGGCGACGATGCCGTTGAGCGGATTCCGGAGTTCGTGGCTCATCCGCGCGACGAACTCGGTTTTCGCCTGGTTGGCGTGAGTCAGTTCCGCCGTGCGCTCTTGCACCAGCCGCTCCAGTCGCGCCGCGCGCTGTCGGAGCCGGGCGAGCCGAAATCGTCCCGCGGCCCAGGTGGTGCCGAGCACCAGCACCAAACCCGAAACCACCGCCCAGCGTGAGAGCCACCAGGGCGGCAGAACCCGAAACGCGATCCGGCTGGGCTCGCTCGTGTCACCGGCCGCCGTGACGAACCGCACCAGCAGCTCATGCTCACCGTGCCGCAGGTTTTCGAGCGTCAGTTCGGTGCGCTCCTGCGCTTCGTCCCAGTCCGACGTCTTGCCCGCCAGGCGGGTCTGCACCAGCCATCCGGCGCCACCGGTCGGGTCGGGTCGCGCGATTTCCACCTGCAGGCGATGGTTGTCGTAAGGAAGTGAATACGTGGTGGCGGGTGGCCCCACCGGCGTGACGACACGAAGCAGCGGTGCCGGAGGTCTCGGGTCGGCTTCGAGCCCTGTCAGCGGCAGTTGCAGGATCGACGAGCTTCCGGCGACCCACAAACGTTGGTCGGCCGCGGTGCGGTCCACCAACAGCGCCCGAATCGCGCCGGTTCGCTGCAGCAGCGGATGAACAAGCGGCTGAAACGTCCAGGCCGGGCCGGTCCATTGCAAACGATAGATGACGTTGCGGCGCGCCCCCGAGGCAAAAACGTGTTCACCCGCCAGCCATGTTTCGTCGCCTTCGGTCAACAGCGCGGTCGATCGAAACCCTTCCGGCAACAAATGATGCGCTCGCCGCGCTACGGTTGGCTCCAGTTGCAGGAGCGCGACCCGACGACCGCGCGCTGCCACCACTTCGTCGTTCGACAGCCGGCCTGCGTAGGTCGGCCCCGTTTCCTGATCAAACTCGGCCACCGCGTTGAGGTTCGCACCGGATGCTGCGCTGCCGATCCAGCGCAAACCTTGCGTCGCGGTGGCGAGGATCGCATCGCCTTCGCGGCGCGGGACCAGTGCGACGGTGAGGTCGCGCAGGTCACCGACTGGCTTTGCCTCGATGCCATTCTCCAGCCGCCACAGGCGCCGGTTCTCCGCCGCGTAATAGGCGTTGCCGTTCACCGCCCGTGCAACCGCTGGCGTGTCGAGTCCCGAATCGTGCAGCGTTTCCAGCGTGCCATCCGGGTGCAGACGGTCGAGTCCACGTCGATGCGCAACCACGAGAGAGCCTTCCTCCTGCGCGAGTGCGTACACGTGACGCTGGGGGAGGGGCAGCGCGGACAAGGGTGCCCGGTCCCGCGTGTGGTCCGGGTTGATCCGAAACAGACCGTTGCTCGTGCCGACCACGATGTCGTCGCCGAGGCGGCCCAGCGCGGCCGGGGGCACGGCTTCCGCGAGCCGATAGACACCGAGGCGCGGATCGGGCTGCAGCCGCGCCAGGCCCGCGGGCGAAGTGAGCCAGAGAAGTCCTTCGCGGTCTTCAAAGATTGAATACACGCCCTCGGTCGGCAAGCCCGTCGTCACGTCGTGGGCTTGCACCGGGCCTTCATCCGGTGGCACGATGCGCAGGCCACCGTGGAGTGTGCCGATGGCCAGCCCGCCCGAACGGAGCGGGTGAACGCTCGCGAGCACGTTTTGGCGAATCCAACGATCGAGTTCGGGCCTGAAAGGCTCGAAGCGACCCTCGTGTTCCTCCACCAAGCCTTGGGTGGTCGCCAGGATCATTCGGCCCGCGACGGGCCCACGCCAGAGCAGTCCCGCCGATCCGATGGCTTCAGCCGCGACGATCCGTTGCGGTCCGTCGGCGCGGAGTTCGTAGAGCCCCGTCGGTTGATGCGCGATGAAGATGCGGCCGGCGTTCTGGAATGCGGCGAGCCTTCGGCCGCCCGCCAGCCGCCAGTGGGTAAACGCCGACCTCGACCAGCGAATCACGTCCTGCTGAGCCACAAAAACCGCTCCGTCCCGCTCCGCGAACACATGCCAGACGTCGCCCAACGTCGCTCGCAAGGCGGACGGCAACTGCGGGACTAGCGAGTGGTAGGTGTAGCGCGTCCCATCGGGCTGCAGGAAGCCGATCTCGTTGAAGGCGCCGATCCAAACGCGGCCGTCGGGCGCGGGGGCAATCGTGCGCACGGACAGGGCGCCCTTGACCGGATGCGACCGCCACCGGGAGCCATCGAATTCGACGACGCTGTTGAAACCAAAAAGCAACCGGCCGTCGGGCAGTTGCGCGCTCGTCCAAGCCACACCTTCGCCGCCGGTGACCTCGTCCGTGAAGACATCCAGCCACGGCGCGGCCTGAGTCGCAGGCGTCAGACAAACGACCACGAGCCACCAGAGAACCGCAGATGGGGAGCCACAAAACTTCACAGCGGAGTGCCTCGCGAGGTTTGTTCCGGAGACGCCGTACAAGAATTTCAGTAGGCGAGGGGCGAATTACAAGTGTTCTGCAGGGTCGAGGTGACGGGCGCACGGTGAAGAAACGAGTCACCATGAAAACGCTGATCCCGCGATTGTCCGCCCTGCTCGCCGCCTTGCTCTTGAACGTGGGTCTCGTCCGCGCGGCGGACTTCTTCGACCCGTTGCCGAATTTTGTCTCTACGAGCCCGGAGGCCGGTTCTTCGTGCGCGTCGCCGCCCTGTGTGGAGCCGCCGACGATTCCGGACGCGCAGCGCTGATGCTTTCGCGACTCAACCTGGCGCCTCTGCGCTACTTCCGCGCCTGTGCGGCCGGCGGACCGGTCGCCCGCGTCTCCTCGTTGGTGGTCGAACTGTATGGCCGACCGATCCACCAGGCCAACGCCTGGCTGGCGGAAGGCCTGCGTCCGGAGCGGTGTCGCGGCCTCTACGGCGCGGCGGATGGGACGGGAAGCGCCAGCACGCCCGCCGTGGCACGTCACAAGGCGATCTCCGAGGCGCTCGAGCGCTGGGCCCACGACGAAACCTACCGCGGGCCGGATCGCGCGCTTTATGGACTGGACGTGGATCCGACCTCCACCGGGTTTGCGGCTTTTCCTGGCTGGAGTGCGGAGCCGGCTCGTGAGGCGGCGGTCGCCGAAGCCCGGGAACGCGCCTGCCTGCTGGGTTGGTCGATGGGTCTGCTTCGGTCGCGGCGCCGCTCGATCGAATGGCCCGGGATTGACGCCGTGGAACTTGAAAGCCCGTGGCCGGGCACGTGTGTCATCCTCTATCGCCGCACCGGCGCCGGCCTCGTCACCTATGGGCATGCCTATGCTCCGTCATTCGTGGAGGCCTGTGACCGCGCGCTGATCGAGCTCGGGCGCAACGAAGCGGTGTTGGTGTCGGCTTCGCAGGAGCAAGACCCGGCGTGGCGTCAGCGCGCCGCCAACGTGTTTGAACGGCGGTGCGTTTTCTTCTCCTCGGTGGAAGGGCACGCGCGTTTTCAGGAACGGATTGGCGCCGGCGCCGGGCGAGGTTGGTGTCCTGATTTGCTGATCGATCGGGCAGTTCCGGGTCCGTGGTCCGCCTACGCGACGGTGTGGCGGGTGCTCTATGCGCCGCCGGTGGAAGAGTTCTTAAGCGAAGACAATGTCTTCTTTTGGTGAGGGCTCATGACGCGCATCCTGGTGGTGGATGATGATCCGGAGTTGCTGGACGCGCTCGGCCTCGCCTTGCGTACGTCCGGCTACGACGTCGAGGTGGCGAAGAACGGGCAGCAGGCGATGCGTCACGCGACCCAAGGTTCTCCGGTCGACCTGGTTCTCACGGACATTGTGATGCCGGAGAAGGAAGGCCTGCAGCTGATCGTCGAACTGCGCCGCGCCCGGCCAGCGCTGAAGATCATCGCGATGTCCGGCGGCGGGACTTACGGCAACGATACCTACCTAAACTACGCCCGGGTCCTGGGAGCGAACGCGACGCTGCCAAAGCCGTTTCCGGCCGACACGCTGCTGCGGGCGGTGGCGGATGTGCTTTCCGGCTAACGAAGCCCGGCCGAGCCGCCGTGGTATTCGAGCCCGAACGCGATGAACCGGCGGTCGTACTCCCGCCCCGGGGTGGGCAGCCGGCTGTCGCCGCGCTGCCATTGCACCTCGGCCGTCAGCGTGAGCTGCGGGCTGAGCACGCGGCGGATCGACGCGTTGAGGCTGTAGATCCAGTCGTCCCGCTTCGTCGGGGCGCGAAAATCGAAACGCTGCGCCCGGCCGCCCATCCGGGTCGTGACCTTCGGCGAGACGACCTGCGACCACGAGAGCTCCATCGCCAGATCGCGACAGGTTGAACGCCCGGACGCGCCGGGTTGCTCAAATTGCTTCAGCGACGCCGACCATTCATGGCGCGGTGAAGCGGTCCATTGCAGAGCCGCTTCGGCGAAGAGGTTGGTGCGCTGTCGGGAACCGAAGCTTGCCGCGACGCGTTCACCAAAATGGCGCCACTCCGGGCCCACGGCGAGGGAGCCTCGCAGAGGCCCGGCGCTGCGCTCCCAGAGCGCCAGCAGGCGCGTGTACGTGTTGTCGTACTGCTCCGGATACGAAAAGAGCTGCCCCTGATCCTGGCGGCCCCAGCGGACCCCGAGAAATACGAGTTCAGTGCGACCGAGCTCGCGTCCAACGTCCACGCCCGCGTTGACATCGGAACGATCGACCGCGTTGGCGCAGCCCGGTACGTCGAGATGCCGGGATTGAAAATCGTGCTGGTACAGGCAGGCGTTCGGCCGGACAACCCATCTCCCGAACGTGAGCGGTGCGGTGGCTTGCAGACGCCAGACGACCGCATCGCGGCGATCCCGCACGGACGGAGCGCCGCCGGCTGGCACGCCGTCCTTCGTTGGCCAGATCACCGGGTCGTTTGGACCTTCGCTCAACAGCCCATTCCCGGTCATCTTTAGGGTGCCACGCGGAACGGGCTGCGCCAAGGTCCAGGCGAGGCGGTGTTGGTGAAACGACTCCGACGACTCGTCGAGGAAGGCCGTGCCGTCGGCGGTGTAACTGGTTATCCACGACGCACCGGCGGCAGTCTGGCTTTGGTGCCGCCAGTCCACCGCCGCGGTAAGAACGGTTGACGAGCGGTTGGCCAGGTCTCCGATTTCCTGCAGGAAGACATTGTCGTCAAACGCGGCGCGGGTCGTGAGCTTCCAACTTGCCCGGGCGGGCATAGCGCTGACCCCCAGGACCCCCAGCAGCAACGCGAGGCTCCGGACGGCTCGAAGTGCCCGGAAGCCAGGCGATGGCGGGACGTGAAAAACCGCGGACGACATGTGCTGCCGTAGCATGCGTGAACGTCGTCAGCGGCGCTGCGCATGGATTGGATTTTCGTCCGCCGAGCTTGTTTGGCTGAGTGGTGGACCAACCGGTGCAATTTACCTTTGAACCGCCGCTCGTCGTCGCCGTCATGGAGGCATGACTTTGGTGAAGGTGGGACAACGTTGTGTGAGCGAACGTGAGCCGGAGCTCGGCCTCGGTGTCGTGACCACGCTCGAGGACGGGCGGATCGGTATCGCCTTCCCGGCGACAGGAGAGCAGCGCCTTTACGCCCGCGGCACGCCGGTGCTGAAGCGGGTGCAGTTTCGCGCCGGCGATACGGTTGCGACCCGGGATCACCGGTCCTTCGTGATCGAGCAGGTGGAGGAGGAGGAGGGCCTGCTGGTGTACGTCGGCCAGGGCGAGCGCGTCCGCGAGGACGAGATCTCCGACGTCACCAACGTCAACTCACCTGTGGAGCGACTGTTGTCGGGCCAGGCCGATGAGAACGAGGTGTTCGACCTGCGCCGCGCGACGTTGGAAACGCGGGCCCGGCTGCGACGCTCGCCGGTGCGCGGCTTTCTCGGCGGGCGGGTCGAGCTGTTGCCGCACCAGATGTACATCCTGCACGAGGTGGCCGGGCGGGCGCTGCCGCGGGTGTTGCTGGCGGACGAGGTGGGTCTCGGCAAAACGATCGAAGCATGCCTGATCCTGCAACGCCTGCTGGCGGTGGGCCGGATCCGCCGTGTGCTGGTGCTCGTACCGGAGCCGCTCGTCCATCAGTGGTTCGTTGAACTGCTCCGCCGCTTCAACCTCTGGTTCAGCATCTACGACGCCGAGCGCTGCGCGGCGCTCGAAGCGAGCGATCCGGGGAGTAATCCGTTTCAGGCCTCACAACTGGCGCTCTGCAGCCTTTCGTTTCTCGCCGGGGAGGAAGAGCGCGCGGGCCAGGCGTTGGCGGCGGGGTGGGACATGGTGGTGGTCGACGAGGCGCACCACCTGGCTTGGTCGCCGGAGAATCCAAGTCGTGAATACCAACTCGTGGAGGCGCTGGGTGCCGGCGAGCGGGGATTGCTGCTGCTGACCGCCACGCCGACGCAGCTGGGGGTCGCCGGCCATTTTGCCCGGCTGCGGCTGCTGGATCCCAACCGGTTCACCGATCTCGACGCCTTTCAAAGCGAGATGACGCAGTATGGCCGGGTGGCGGCGGTGGCGCAGAAACTGGCGGATCGGAAACCACTCACCGCGACCGATCAGAAACACTTGCGGCAACTTTTCTCGCGCGGTCGCCAGCGTTTGGAGGCGCAGCTGACCGCTTTGACCCGAGGCGCACCCGGAGCACATGAGGCCCTGTTGCGGCTCCTGCTCGACCGGCATGGTCCCGGGCGCGTGGTGTTCCGCAACACTCGCGCGGCAATGACGGGTTTTCCGGGGCGACAGTTCTGTCCGGTGCCGCTGCCCTTGGAGCCGGCGTCGCTGCGGGCTCGCGGCGCGCGCGAGTTGCTCGCGGAGGAAACGGGTGACGAAGCGTCGATCCGGTATTCGTTTCGCGAAGACCCGCGCATCGAGTGGCTGGCGGATCAGCTGCGCGCCCAGCGCGAAACCAAGTATCTGCTCATTTGCCGCAACCAGCGGAAAGTCGCCGCGATTGAGGCGGCGCTGCAGGAGCACATTCATGCGCGCGTGGCGCTCTTTCACGAGGGGCTGCCGCTCGTCCAGCGGGACCGGCAGGCAGCGTGGTTTGCCGAGCCGGATGGCGCGCAGTTGCTCCTGTGTTCGGAGATCGGCAGTGAAGGCCGCAATTTTCAGTTCGCGCATCACCTGATCCTTTTCGACCTGACGCTCAGTCCCGGGCTGGTCGAGCAGCGAATCGGCCGGCTCGATCGTATTGGCCAGACGGAGACAATCCGCATTCACGTGCCGTACATCGAAGGTACGGCCGAGGCGTGTGTCGTTGAGTGGTACCATCGTGGCCTGGCGGCGTTTGAGCGGCCGCTGCACGGCGGCGATGCGTATGAGGAACGTTTTCGCGCACGGCTGCTCGATCTGGCGGTGGCGTTTGAAAGTGGTGCGCGCGCTCCGGGACCGGCGGAGTTGTCGGCGCTCGTGGACGAGACCGTCGCCTTCCGCGCCGAACTGCTGGAGAAACTCGAGCGGGGGCGGGACCGGTTGCTGGAGCTCAATTCGTTCCGGCCCGACGTGGCCGAGCAGGTCATCCATGAGATCCGCGCGGCGGAGGCGGACCCCGAAGTGCGGGAGCGGCTCCATGCGTTGCTCGATCATTTTGGCGTGCGGATCCAGGAACACGAAGGCGGCGAGTTGTTTCTCGACCCGCGGCACGCGTACGTGGAAGCGTTCCCGTCGTTGCCGGCCGACGGCATGCTGGCGACGTTTAGTCGGGCGCGCGCCCTGGCGCGGGAGGACATCCGCTTCTTGACGGCGGATCACCCGCTGATGCGCGATGCGATGGATCTGCTGGTCGGCTCACCCGCCGGAACGAGTGCCTTTGGCCTCATTCCCGACACCAAGCCGGATTTGTTGATCGAGGCCGTCTT
Source organism: Verrucomicrobiota bacterium (assembly GCA_023386835.1). GTDB lineage: Bacteria > Verrucomicrobiota > Verrucomicrobiia > Opitutales > Opitutaceae > Actomonas. The sequence goes on along the minus strand of JAEWIY010000216.1, from coordinate 76,929 downwards.
TCTGCTCGAAGCCGTGGCGGACACGACGTTGCACGTGGATGCGTTTCTCGCGCCGACGCCGGTTCGGGTCGTCGTGGATTTGCGCAAGCGCGACCGAACCGCTGACTGGCCGACCACCCGCGTCGAGCAGGAGGTCGAGGACGCGCCGATCGAGCCGTTTCTCGAACAAGGCCGGTTGCCCGCTCCGGTGCTGGAAGGCCTGGTGCAGGTCGCCGCGGAGCGCGCCGATGCCCGAGCCGCGGCGTTGCGGCTCGACTCCCTTGCGCAGGCCGAGGCATCGACGTCGGAGGAACTGCAGCGGCTGATCGAACTGCGTGAGGTGAACGAGCAGGTGCGACCGGAGGAAATCGCGAGCGTTGAGCAGCGGCACAGCCAGCTCCGCGTCGAGATCGAACGCGCGCGGCTGCGCCTCGACTCGATTCGTCTTCTGCTGGTGGGACCGCTGCCGCGTTAAGCGCGGTTCCGAGCGCGGAGGTGGGAGGATGACGCTATCGTTTGTGCTTAACGGTAGCCGAACGCGACCGCAGCAACGAGGGCGAGCGCGCACCCGACAAAAATCTTCGCCATCAACGGCAGCACAAAACGCAGCCAGCGATCGTACGGAATGCCCGCCAATCCGAGGATGCCGATCAGCACCGCGTTGGTCGGCACGAGGATGTTGGTGAAACCGTCGCCGAACTGAAACGCCAGCACGGCGGTCTGCCGCGTCACCTGGGTCAGGTCAGCAATCGGCGCCATGATCGGCATCGTGACGTACGCCTGTCCGCTGCCGGACGGGATCAGGAAGTTGAGAAAACTCTGCGTGATCAGCATGCCAATCGCGGAGACATAAGGGCCGGCGCTGGCCAGGGGCGCGGCGAGACCGTGGATGATCGAGTCGATCACCTGGCCGTCCTCCAGCACGATCTTGATCGAGCGCGCGAACCCAATCAGCAACGCCGTCACCGTAAGTTCAGTTGCGCCCACGCAGAAGGCGCCAGCGGTGCGATTCGGCGAAAGACGCGCCACCAGCGCCACGACGAGGGCGAGACCGAGGAACATCGCGCCCATCTCTTCGAGATACCAATGGTGGCTCGAGATTCCCCAGACGAGCACGGCCACGGAAAGTGCGGTCAAGGTAAGCACCGCGGCGTGCGTGCCGGTCAGGCTTGGATATTCCGTGGAGGGCGCGACCTGAGCCGCCTCAACATCGGCCAGCAGGCTGCGGGAAGGATCCAGCTGAACGCGGCGCGCGTAGGCATAGACGTGATGAAAACCAATGGCCAGAAACGGCAGCGCCAGCAGCACACGATACCACCAGCCGGAAGTCGGCGGCACGCCGGAGATCTGCTGCGCCACGATCACTGTGAATGGGTTGATCGCCGCCACACCGTAACCGATGCCATATCCGACCACCATCGTGCCAATCGCGGCGACCGCGTCCATTTTCAGGGCGAGTCCGAGCGCCAAAAGGACCGGCACGAAGGGCAGATACTCTTCCGCCATACCGAGGGTGCTCGAGCCGATGGCAAACATCGTCATGCCGGCGCCGATCAGCAGGTACGGACGCGAGCCCAGTTTGGAAAGAGCGAGTCCGAGCGCCGCGTCGATCGCGCCGGTGGTGCGGATGACCGCAATCGCGCCACCGATGATCAGCACGAAAAAGATGATGTCCTGGCTCTGCGCGAAACCCCGTGGAATCGCCGTCAGGATAACCAACGGCGAGAGCACCTGCTCGCGCTCCACCGTGGTGAAGGTGCCGGGTTGAACCACCTCCTGGCCGTGTTCGTTGGCCGCTCGCTCGTACGTGCCGGCTGGGACGACCAACGAGGCCGCCCAGGACAGGACGATCAGCAACGTGAGGAGTACCAGCGTGTGCGGGACTCGGAAGGATTTGGCCATGTACTCGCTTAGCGGCGACGGACCGGCTGGAGCAAGACGGCGCGTGATGAATCGTGGGCAGCTCGTGTCCCAACGAGTACGGTGAGGCGACGGAACCGCGTTTTGCTCGCCCGATCATGTTGGGGTGGCTGGCGTTAGGCTCGCGCTCTGCGGGCCGTGCGCTACAGCTGGCAGCGTGAACTTCCGAAGCGCACGTCGTTGGCGGGTGGTGTTGAGCGGAGTGGGAGTGGGGCTGGCGTTGGCGACGGCACCGAATTTGCAGGCACAGCGGACGAACAAACCGATCCTGCATGGCACGCGTTGGGCGGCAGTGACGGGAAAACCGTTGGCCGCGACGGCGGGCGCGCTCATGTTCGCGCGCGGAGGCAATGCGGTGGATGCGACCTGCGCGATGCTCGCGGCTACCTGCACGATGTGGGATACCCTCGGCTGGGGCGGTGAGACGCAGGCGTTGATCTATGATCCGCGGACGAGACGGGTGATCGGCGTCAACGCGCTCGGCGTCGCGCCGACGGGCGCCACGCCGGAGTTTTTCCGGGAGCGCGGGATGGAGTTTCCGCCTGAATACGGGCCATTGGCGGCGGTCACTCCGGGAACCCCCGGCGGTCTCTGCGTGATGCTGGCGGAGCTCGGCACGCTGACGTTGGAAGACGTGCTGAAACCGGCGATCGAGCTGGCCGACGGATACCCAATCGAGCGCCAGGCGGCTGAAGCGATGGAACGCACGCGGGCTGAGATTGAACAATGGCCCGCGTCGCAACGGGTATTTCTGCCTCACCTGAATCCCGACGATCCTTCGCAGCGCGCGGCGCCGCAGGCGGGCGAACTTTTCCGCCAGCCGGAGTTGGCGGCGACCTTGCGGCGGTTGGTGGAAGCAGAGCAGGAGGCCCGCGCGCGTGGACTCGATCGCAAAGCGGCGATCAGGGCGGCCTATGATCGTTTTTATCGCGGGGACATCGCGCAGGAACTTGTGCGCGGAACGCAGGAGGCGGGTGGGTTGATCACGCTTGAGGATTTGGCGAACTGGCGCGTGAAACTCGAGGAGCCGGTTTCAACGACGTATCGTGGCATTGAGGTGGTGAAGCTTACGCATTGGACCCAAGGCCCGGCGATGCTGCAGGCGCTCAACCTGCTCGAGCATGCGGACCTCAAGGCCATGGGCTACAACAGCACTCGCTACATCCACACGCTCTACCAGGCGATGAACCTGGCATTCGCCGACCGCGATTTCTACTACGGCGACCCCGACTTCCCGCCGGCTGAGCCGATCCGGGGCTTGTTGTCGAAGGACTACGCCCAGGCGCGGTGGCGGACGGTGAACCTCGACCGCAACGACGCGGGGGCCCGGCCCGGTGATCCGTATCCGTTCCAAGGAGACAAAAACCCGTTTACCGACCTGTTGCGAGAGTGGCAGCCGATCCCGCCGCGGAGCGCCACCGCCCCGGCTGGATTTCAGGTGTCGTCGTTGACGGCCGACGAGGCGTTTCACGCCGGCACGACCTCGATCCAGGCGGCGGATGCCGATGGCTGGGTGGTCTCTGTGACGCCGAGCGGCGGCTGGATCCCGGCGTTTATCGCCGGCACAACCGGCATCGGCCTGTCGCAGCGGATGCAGAGCTTCGTCCTCGATGAGCGAATCAATCCGTTTAACGTGCTCGAACCGGGCAAGCGACCGCGCGTGACGCTGACGCCGACGCTCGCGCTGCGGGAGGGGAAACCGTTTCTCGCCTTCTCCGTGCAGGGTGGTGATTCGCAGGATCAGAACCTTCTGCAGTTCTTCCTTAATGTGGTGGAGTTCGGCATGGATGTGCAGCAGGCGGCGGAGGCGGCGAACATCGAGAGTTATCAGATGCAGTCGTCCTTCGGTGACCATCGCGCGGAGCCGGGGCGGCTGCGTGTGCGCGCCGATGTGCCGTCGTGGGTGCAGGCCGAGTTGACGCGGATGGGTTATCGGGTCGAGACGGCGCCTCGCACGTCGGGTCCCATCACCGCGATTCAGATCGACCATGAACGAGGTACGTTCCAAGGCGCCGCGTCCGATTTCGGGGAAGATTACGGCATCGCGTGGTGAGCGGGGCGGTAGGGTGCATCGGCCGTGGCCCGCGAATGACGCGAAGGAGCGCGAATGGCTTTGAGGAGGAGGGGGGGTACTGCCGTGTAGTTGTATGATGGTGACAGGGAATGGTGCTGTGCACGCAGTCCCGCGTCTCGCACGCTGCGCCAAAGAAAAACGGCCGCCCCCGGTGGAGGGCGGCCGTGAAACGCGGTGGCGTTGAGGCTGGTTACTTCTTGATGGCGATCCAGACCTCGTGCTGGGTGCCGTCAGCCAGGGTCGCGATCAGCTTCCACGTGCCGGCGCTGAGGCCCTTCGTGCTCAGGTTGAAGTGCCACTCACCGCCCGTGAGCCGGAACTGATTGCCGGCGGTGGCGGCGTCAGTCGGAGTCACGTCGATCGCTTGCTCCGAAGTGGTGGCGTTACTGAACTTCGCCGCCTGCAACGTATGGATGCCGGTCAACCACGGCGCGCCATTGTTGGTGAGTGTGAACTTCACCGGGATGGTGCTATTCAGTTTGTAGGCGCGAACCGGGTCAGCGTAGCTGCCGCCGTTACCGTTGGTGACTGAACCACCGATCGGCGGGAGAAAACCGACAAAGGTGAGCGGGTTTACCGTCAGTTCGCCGTTCGCGTATTCGATCGAGTAGTTGCTGGCCAAGCCAGAGCCGAACACGGCGGAACTCGGCACGATGGCATACGGCGAACCCGAAGCGAGGGCCGATGCTGGGGCGCCGTCGCTGGTCAAGGTGACGCTGACGATCGTATCCGTGCCGACCAAACCGACGACGGTGAACTCCGTTCCGGTAAACGTCACGGTTTCGCCAAACGACTTGGTTCGGTCATTGGCCGTGATCGTGATCGATTTCGGGCTGATGACGTTGTCGACCGTGCCGTTGGCGCTGTGGTGGTTGTTGTCGCCGGCGAACGTCCAGACGTCGCCGGTGTATGAACCGGCATTGGTGTGGGTCGTGCCGCTCAGGTCCAACAACTCACTCAGGTCTTCGCCCGCTGCGCCGGTGGCCGTACCGGTCGACGTGTGCGCATTCCCGTCGTAGATGACGGAGTAGCTGTTCACGACGATGGTGGCGTCGGCCTTGTTGATGACGATCTCAACTGAGCCGCTCTGGTCGTTGTAGTTGGTGCCACCTGTGAAGGTCCACTGGGCAGTGCCGCCCGGGACGTTGATGAACTTCGCGCCAAGGTTCAGATTGGCAGACAGGTTGACACCGCCGACGCCGGTCGCAGTGCCGGTCGCGCCGTGTTCTTCGCCGTCGTAGGTCACCGTGACGCCGGAGACCGTCACGAGAGCGTCGGCCTTGTTGATGACGATCTCAACTGAGCCGCTGGCGTTGTTGTAGTTACCGGTGACGTCAGTGAACGTCCAGTTGGCGGTACCGCCGGGGGCGTCGGTGAACTGCTCACCGAGATCGAGACCGGCGAGGACCTCGTTCTGAACGCCCGTCGCGGTGCCCGTGGCGCCGTGAGCCTGGCCGTCGTAAGTGCCGGTGTAACCCTGCACGTTGATGGTCGCGTCCGCCTTGTTGATGACGATCGGAACCGAGCCGCTCTGGTCGTTGTAGTTGGTGCCACCATCAAACGTCCAGTGGGCGGTGCCGCCAGGGACGTTGATGAACTTCGCGCCAAGGTTCAGATTGGCAGACAGGTTGACACCGCCCACGCCGGTCGCGGAGCCGGTCGCGCCGTGTTCTTCGCCGTCGTAGGTGACCGTGACGCCGGAGACCGTTACAACGGCGTCGGCCTTGTTGATGACGATCGCGACCGAGCCGCTGGCGTTGTTGTAGTTGCCGGTCACGTCAGTGAACGCCCAGTTGGCGGTGCCGCCGGGGGCATTCACGAAGGACGCGCCAAGATCGAGACCTTCGAGGTCCTCTCCTTTGACGCCCTTCGCGGTTCCCGTCGCGCCGTGCGGCTGGCCATCGTAGATGCCGGTGTAACCCTGCACGTTGATGACCGCGTCCGCCTTGTTGATGACGATCGCAACCGAGCCGCTCTGGTCGTTGTAGTTGGTGCCGCCCGTGAAGGACCAGTTGGCGGTGCCGCCAGGGGCGTTCGTGAACTTCGCCCCAAGGTTGAGGTTGGCGGACAGGTCAACGCCGCCCACGCCGGTCGCGGTGCCGGTCGCACCGTGTTCTTCGCCGTCGTAGGTCAGCGTGACACCGGAAACCGTCACGAGGGCTTCGGCCTTGTTGATGGTGATCGAAACGGCGCCGTTTGCGGCCGCGTAGTTGGTATTACCGGCGAAGCTCCAGTTAGCCGTGCCGCCTGGGAAATCGATGAACGAGTCCCCGAGGTCCAGAAGGGCGGTGAGGTTCTCACCCAAAACGCCGGTGGCTGAGCCCGTGGCGCCGTGCGCTTGGCCGTCGTAGGTGCCGGTGTAACCCTGCACGTTGACGGTCGCGGTCGCCTGGGAGATCGTGATGGCAACGCTGCCGCTGGCGGCTTCGTAGTTGTTGTTTCCGGCGAAGCTCCAGTTGGCGGTGCCACCGGGGACGTCGATGAACGGCGCGCCGAGGTTCAAGAGGGCATTGAGGTTTTCACCCAGAACGCCGGTGGCCGTGCCCGTGGCGCCGTGCGCTTGGCCGTCGTAGGTGCCGGTGTAACCCTGGACATTGATGGTCGCGTCCGCCTTCGTGATGGTGATGGCAACGCTGCCGCTGGCGGCTTCGTAGTTGTTGTTGCCCGTGAAGGTCCAATTGGCTGTGCCGCCCGGGAAGTCGGTGAACGATTCCCCGAGGTTCAGGAGGGTGTTGAGGTCTTCACCGAGAACTCCAGTAGCCGACCCAGTCGCGCCGTGTGCCTGACCGTCGTAGGTGCCGGTGTAACCGTTGACGACGATCGTGGCGGCCGCCGGCGTGACGGTGAGACTGACCGTCTTTGTGATCGGACTGCCGCCCGCGGTCGGGGTGAACGTGGTCGACAGCGTCTGGGTCCCCGCGTCGAGGATGGTGCCCGCCGCCGGCGTGTAGCTGAAGCTTCCCGGGACGTTGGCCGTCGCGTTCAGTTGAGCGGCGCCGAGCGCCGTGCCGTATACGATGGCTGCAGGATCGTTCCACGTGACGACCGAAGCTGGCTGGCCGATGACCAACATACCTGTCGCATCGGCATAATCGTTCGCGTTGACGTATGTCGTGTTTACGTTTTGTTTGTTATAGACCCGGACGCTGAACTCGTACGAACCCGCAGGCGTTACGTCTGAAGTCTGAAACGTGAGCGTCGAGTTTACGCTGCTTGTGTTATTTGGCATCTGGACCAGTTCGGGCGAAAACGCTGCGACGACGCCAACGGGTAGACCGCTCGTGACGGCGAAGCCTGCATCGAACTGTCCAGAAGTTCCACTTCCCGATGCGCGATGAGCAGTGATCAAGAACGTTGCGTGCGGGGCAACAGATGCGGTGCCGGCCGTCAGCGTCCCGCTCTGCGGGCCGACCGTGACAGAGCCAACGCGGAATGAGTCCGTGAAGACGTGCGTCGCCACGAGCCCGGACTCGGCGCCGATCGCGGTGAGGTTGAACTCAACGCCGAGATGTTGCCAGAGCACCACAAAATACGGGTCGGCAACGAACTCGCCCTCCGCGTTGGCGGCGATGGTGCTGTCGTACACCCAGCCGATCGAGTCGACCACGTACAGGTCCACTTCTTCGCCGGCCTTCCAGCCGGTGCCGGTGACGATCACCGGCTCCTCCGGATAGTAGTCCTCCTTGTCGGTTTCGATCCGGGCGGGGGAGTAGAGGGCCGCCTCCGCCACCAGCGTATTCGCGGCGTCCTTACCGCCGGCGACGAGCACGTGTTTGTTGGCCGGCAACTCGCTCGTGGTCTGGCCGGAGCGCTTGAGCGCGTCCGCGTCGTCGATCGCGGCGACATTGCTGTCGGCCGGGTTGAACAACGCCGCAAGGTTCGAGCCGAGCACGAGCACGCGGTCGTTTGCCAGACGTTGCGCCGCCGCGCTGGCAGCGCCCAGGGCGACCGACGAGTTCGCGGCGTTCGATTCGAGGTCGAGTTGCTCGAGGCTGCCGAGGGGTTCGCCGCCGACGAGGAGCAACGTGTCGTCGGCATTCGACGTGGCGACGTGGCCCGTGCGAACCTCGTTCAGCAGCTTCGGCCAGGCAGAGAACGTGTTCTCGACCGCGTCGTACACCTCAACGGAGTTCGTTCCGCCGCCGGTGAAGAAGATGAAGCGTTCTCCGAGCGTGCTCGCGGCATGCCCGGCCCGGCGAGCGGCCATTTGTCCGATGGGGGAGAACGTCTGCGACGTTGGATCGAAGGACTCCGCGGTCCCGGCGCTGTCGCCGCCGGCCAGCAGGACCTGGCCGTTGGCCAGCAGGTTGGCCGTGTGACCGCTGCGGCCAGCAGCCATCGGCGCCGCGACGGCTTCAAACACGTCAGCCGCAGGAACGTAGATCTCCGCGGTCGCCAGCGTGACGCCATTCGAGGTGCCGCCGGAAACCAGCACGCGACCATCGGCCAACAGCGTCGCGGCGTGGCCAATACGCGGAGTCCGTAACGAACCGGCCGGCACGAAGCTCTTGGTGGCCGGATCGTAGATTTCGGACGATGCAAGCGCACCGTTTCCATCTGTTCCACCGACGATCAACACGCGACCGTCTGGCAGGACCGTGGCGGTGTGCCCCTCGCGAGGCGTGAGCATCGGCGCGGTCAGCTCGACCTGGGGTCCGGCACGCAACGGCAGTGTGCCGAGTCCAACCAGGAAGGCGGCGGCCAGGAGGAACGCGCCGGCAGGGCTTAACGAAGGGAGCGAAGCAGGGCCGGACGTCGCGTTGAGGCGACGGCGAAGCAGGGCCGCACGTAGCGGCCGGTCCAAGACGGACCACAGTGGCAGGTTCATGGGAGTTGAAGCGTGGATGGAGCGATCGGCGGACATCCGATCGCACGGTGTTTCCCCTAGGGAGGAACGCCTAGCTATGATGAAACACTTTTGCGGTTGAGGAACGCAAGTGGGTGGCGATCCGTACTAATACGCCTGAGCAGAGTGGTGTTTTTCGAGTCTTCCCTCCGAGGGTAGCTGCCGGGCCGGCATGGACGACAGCGGGTCTCGGGCTTGTCGCGCGCGTCGCGGTCGCTCACAATTTTCCTCATGTGCGCCACCCCTTGCACGCGACGGCAGGCTCTTCGTTCGTTGGGCCTGGCTGCCACGGCTTCCGTTTTCCTGCCCCGCAAGCTGAGAGCAGCGCCGTCGGATCAGCTCCGGCTCGCTTTTGTCGGCGCGGGAGGGTGGGCCAGCCGCGCGATCGAGGCCTTGGTGGCGCAGCACTACGTCGCGTTTTGTGACGTGGATGAGGAGCGGGCGGCCTCGTCGTTTCGACACTTTCCGAAGGTGCCGCGTTATCGCGATGTCCGGGAGATGCTGGACCGTCACGCCGACGCGATCGACGGCGTGGTGATCGCCACGCCGGACCACTCGCACTATCCGCTCGCGATGGCGTGCCTGGCAGCCGGTAAGCCCGTGTACCTGGAAAAGCCGATGGCCACGACGCCGTGGGAATGCCGTGGGATCGCCGCGGCGGCTGCTCAACAAAAGGTCGCCACCCAACTCGGTGTGCAGGGCCACAGCATGCAGGGGCTGCCCTTGCTGCGCGAATGGATCGAGGCCGGTGTGATCGGACCGGTGACGGACGTGTGGTTTTGGACGGACCGAACGGAGCCGCAGATCGCCGTGTGGTCCGAAACGCTGGCGCCGGGCGAGATCCCGCCTCCCACATTGGACTGGCGCCTGTGGCTCGCGGATCGCCCGGACCGACCTTACAGTCCACTTTATGCGCCGCGCCGCTGGCGGAACTGGTGGGGATTTGGCAGCGGAGCAATCTGCGACATCGGCACGCACATGTTCGACGTGCTGCGGATGACGCTCGACACGGAGTTTCCCGACGTCGTGGAAGTCGACGTGCCAGCCGTGAGTGCGTTCACGATTCCCCGATGGGCGAACCTGACCTGGCGCTTTCCGGCCCGCGGCGAACGTCCGGCGTTCACGGTGCATTGGCGCAACGGCTGGCGCGGAGAGGTGCAAAACCTGCCCGAGCAGATCCCGAATCTGCCAGCCAATGTCCTGCGTCGGTCGGACAACGGCATGGCGTTCGTGGGACCCGAGGGGACGCTGTTCATTCCGGACATGCGGGCGAGTCGTCGACCCAAGGTGTATCCAGAAAAGCGGGAACGGGAGATCCTGGCCTCGCCGCCCCCGGCCAAACTGCCGCGGCGCAAGGGCGGCCATTTTGACGACTGGTTCGAGGCGATCCGCACGGGCCGGCCGGCGGGCGCGGACTTTGCCTACGGCGCGGCGTTGACCGAGCAGGTGCTGCTGGGAGCGCTGGCGCAACGCACGGGGCGGGCGATTCGCTGGGATCCCGCGGCCATGCGCGCGCGCGACCTGCCCGAGGCGGACGCGTTTATCCGTCCGGAGCGGCGCGCCGATGCCTGGCCCGAACGGCCGCGCCACACCGCAACGGGCTGACGCCACGGCTCGCGCGGGGCCCCCAGCGAGGGTGCGCCTTGGGTCGAGTTGCGGTCAGTGACTAAAGAGCGCCCCACGTCGGTGCGCAGAATCGCGAGCGGGGCGCGTCGCGTTGCAGGGATTGGGAGAGCGGTGGTGTTACACCAGGTAACCCCCACTTCCTATGAAGATGTTGTCCTTCCTCGCGATTGGCTGCGGACTGCTGGTTGTGCCGGCTGCGGCTGAAACCGTCCCGCTTTCCCTGCACCGGCCCGAGTTGCCGGTTTTCCCCTATGAATTGGTGCAGATGGGTGTTCGTGAAGGTTCCGCTCGGGTGGCGCTGAGCGTCAGTCCCGCCGGAAAGTTGGAGGACGTGTTGGTGGTGGCCTATACCCATCGCCCGTTTGCTGATGCGACGGTCGCTGCCGTGCGCCGCTGGCGTTTCCGACCGGCGCAGATCGATGGGCAACCGGTGGCGGCGACCACGACGGTGTCAGTCGACTTCCGACTCGAGGGCACGGCGGTCATTTCGCTCAACAGCTCTGAACATCTGATCGCGCTCTTCTACCGGCTGCCGACGGATGGAAATTCGTTTCGCCCGGCGCTGCCGAATGAACTGGATCAAATGCCGGTTGCGATCGCTTCGCCTTCGCCGGTGTGGCCGGAGGAACTGGCGGCGACCGCCAACGGGCGGGTCGCGGTGGAGTTCTATATCGACGAGAACGGCCAGCCCCGAATGCCCGGCGTGTCCGAAGATGAAGATCCGCGGTTGGCGGCTTTGGCGGTGAATGCTCTCTCGCAGTGGCGCTTCGAGCCACCGCGGGCGAAGGGACAACCGACGGTGGTGCGGGCCTTGCAGATCTTCGATTTCAGCCCTTCGGCTCGTCGGAACGCTCCCCGGTCCTGACCGGAGCAGGAGATCTGGGCCGACCGTGTCAGACCGATGCGGGCGGCACGGGCGGGGTCGCAGGTGCCAGCGCGGGCAGCGTGGGTGCCGGGTTGCGCTCAACGCGTCTTTGTTTAGGCATGGGCGCGCAACCCCAACCCTGCTACCCGCATGCACACGTTCTCCTTCATGACCGCGAACTTCGTTGCCCGTCAGCTGAACTATCAGATGCCGGGCGGGTGGGGTGAGGGAGATCAAGCGACGCAGGCGTGGTTCGCGCCGATCGAGACGTTTGAGGCGCGCTTCCGCGAGCTGCTGGCGGAAGTGAAGACGCTTGGGTTTGAGGCGATCGATCTCTGGGTCGCGCAACTGCATCCGCGCTGGGCGACGCCGGAACATGTGGCGCTGGCGAAAGCTGTGTTGACCGAGCAGGCGCTGCGGGTCGTCAGCCTGGCGGGTGGCTTCGGTTCGTCGTTGGCGGAGTTCCGCGCCGCGTGCCGGTTGGCGCAGGAGCTGGATTGCCCTGTCCTCGGCGGTGGCACGCCGCTGCTGCAGAGCGATCGGGCCGGAATGGTGGCGGCGCTGCGGGAGTTCGGTGTGATCTACGCCCTGGAGAATCACCCGGAGAAGAGTGTCGACGAGGTGCTGGCAAAACTCGGCGCGGGTGATGAAGACGTGATCGGCGTGGCGGCGGACACCGGCTGGTTTGCCACGGCGGGAGTCGATCCGGTGGAGGCTCTCCGCCGGCTGGCTCCGCGCTTGAAGCACGTACACCTGAAGGACGTTCTTCCGCCGCGGTCGGAGAAAACCGGATACCCCTTCATCGACATGGGGCACGAGACTTGCGCGTTGGGAGACGGCGACGTGGCGATCGAGCAATGCCTGCGCGTGCTCAGTGACGCCGATTACGCCGGTGCGCTCGCGATCGAGCACGAACCGGAAATTGGTTCCCCGATCGAGGCGGTCAAGGTGTCCCTCGAGCGGGCGCGCGAATGGCGTCGACGGTTGCCGCGCCTGCGCGTGGGGGCGAAACCGCTTCGCGTCGCGATCGTCGGCTGCGGCAACATCTCGGGTGCGTACGGCCGCAATCTCGCGCCTTACGCCGAGGTCGAGATCGTGGGGGCGCACGACGTGGAGCGCAGCCGCGCAGAAGCGTTCGTGGCGGAACACGGCGGGCGCGTGTATCCAAGCTTCGAAGACGTGCTAGCCGACCCGGAGGTGGATGCGGTCGTGAACCTGACGATTCATCATGCCCACGTCGCCGTCATCACGCAGTGCCTCGAGGCCGGCAAACATGTGCACAGCGAGAAGCCGATCGCGATGAATTATGCGGACGCCAAGCGGCTCGTGGACCTCGCCGCGCAGCGCGGCCTGCGGCTTAGCAGTGCACCGACGACGTGGCTGGGTGAGGCGCAGCAGACGGCCTGGCAGCTGATCCGCGCCGGTCGCATCGGCACGCCCCGCGTGGCCTACGCGGAGGTAAACTGGGGCCGGATCGAGGACTGGCATCCGAATCCCGGGCCCTTCTACGAGGTCGGCCCGTTCTTCGACGTGGCGGTGTACCCACTGACATTGCTCACGGCGTGGTTTGGTCCGGCCAAGCGTGTGCTGGCGGATGGTGGCGTCGTCTACCCGCATCGTTTCACGAAGGAGAAAAAGCCGTTTACGATCACGACACCGGAGTGGGGTTGCGCCTTGCTCGAACTCGAGTCCGGCGTGCGGGCCCGCGTCACGGCCAGTTTCTACGTGGGCTGGAACACGCGACAGAAAGGGCTCGAGGTTCACGGCGATCTCGGTGTCGTCGCGCTCGATCGTTGGGATGTTTTCAATACACCGCTCTGGGTGGCCGGGGAGGCGCGGGGCAGCCTGCGGCGGCATGCACTGTCGCGACCGGGCGTAGCCGGCATCGAGTTTGGTCGCGGCGTGGTGGAACTGGCGCGCGCAATCGCGGAAGACCGGCCTCATCGTACGCCCGGGGCACACGCGGCTCACGTCATCGAGATTTGTGAAGCCGTGCACGCGTGCCTGCAGGACGGGGTGGCACGCACGCTTCAATCGACGTTCCCGGCGCCGACTCCGATGGAGTGGGCGAGGTCAGGCTGATGGTCCGACTCGCGGGCCGCGTCAGGGGCGGCCCGGTCAGATGTCGGCGTCTTCGCTCCGGTTGGGCGTGCCCGACTGACCGTTGGCCGCGCGCCGCTGCACCATCCAGTCAAAAACCAGCAGAACCGTCGCACCAAAAGCGCTGATGGTTGCGACCGCTCGCAGGACCACGTACCAGACGTATCCGGTCGGTTCCTTCGCCGTCAGCACGAACGGGAGGAGCATGACGGCAGAAGCAAGGGCGAACACCCCGAAGCGATGGAGGAATCGGCTCGAGTACGTGCTGGTCGGCTGGGAAGGCCCTGGAGCGGTCATGAATGCTGAAAGGAATCGGCCCGGTGGGAGGAAAATTTATGCGAAAAACGAGCCGGGACGCGGTTCACGCAAGTCGCTGTCAGCAGGCGTACTACGGTAATTGTAAGCAGGCAAGGTGTTTTCTGCGAAACGTTTGCACGGCCAGAGCCCGCGTTTTCGGAAAGTTGCGCAGCAAAGATGATCATGCGCGGCGCGGCTGGGCGGCGCGCGGACAGCCAGCCGGAGTGTCAACTGTTGCTGGGCCTAAGTGTGTTCGGCCTGGTGCTGCGGAGATGTCGTCTGCTCGCATGACCCGGGGGACGAGAGCGGACAAAGCGTAGCATGCCGGACGCGCCCGTAGAAGCGCGGGACAAGTCCGCGTCATCGCCCCGACTCAGCAAGCGCGGCGACCCTCAAGCGCTTGAGTGGCGTACCGCGGTTAGCGGATCGTGCCGAAATGGTAGACGGTCGTGGACCGGTAGGTGCGATCTGGTGACAGGATAATGCTGGGAAAATTCGCGTGATGCACCGCGTCCGGGTAATGCTGAGTCTCCAGGCAGAAGCCACTGCGGCGCGCGTAGGTCGCGCCGGATTTTCCCTGCAACGTTCCGTCCAGAAAGTTGCCGCTGTAGAACTGCACGCCAGGTTCGGTCGTGCTGACCTCCAGGGTGCGACCCGTGGCGGGTTCCACCACGCGCGCCACGCGCCGGGGCTCCGCCGTCGGCTGGGGGGAAAGGACAAAGTTGTGGTCGTATCCACCGGCCAGCTTCAACTGTTCGTTCGCGGCTTCGATTCGTTCGCCGATCCGGTGCGGCTGTCGAAAGTCGAAGGGTGTATCCACCACCGGAGCGAGCTGCCCCGTCGGGATCAGGCCGGCGTCGACGGGCGTGTAGTGAGTGGCATCGATCTGCAACTCGTGGTCGAGGATCGACCCGGCTGACTCACCGCGCAGGTTGAAATAGGTGTGGTTGGTGAGGTTAACCGGCGTGGGCTGGTCCGTGGTCGCCGCGTAGTCGATACGCAGGGCCCCGTCGGCGGACAGCGTGAACGTGACCACCACCCGGAGTGTGCCCGGATAACCTTCCTCGCCGTCGACACTCGTGTAGCGACAGCGGAGTGTCGGCTGATCGGCGACTACGGGCTCCGCTTCCCACAGGACCTTGTCGAAACCCTTCACGCCTCCGTGCAGGTGACACGGCCGGTCGTTGGGCGTGTTGTTCTGCGCCAATTGATACTCACGGCCGTCGAGCGTGAAGCGACCGTCGCGGATCCGGTTTCCCACGCGACCGATGGTCGAGCCAAAGTAGGGAGAAACCGTTTCATACGGAGCCGCCTCGTTGAAGCCGAGCACGACGTCAGCCCTGTGGCCGTCACGATCCGGCGCCACAACCCGGACGATGGTCGCACCGAGATCCATGATGTCGACCTGCACGCCGCCAGGGTGGCGGAGGGTGTAGAGTTGCACGGCGCGACCGTCTGCCGTTCGTCCGAAGGGTTGCACGGTAACTTGCATAATACCGTTCGAGCGTACGGGAGCGAAGGCCCGCCGCAATCGGTGTTTCGTTGGACCGACCAGTTATCCTGATCGCGGGGTTCAAAGCCCCGCGCGGTGGGGCACTCTGCGGCGCGACCCAATCGGCGCCGGTGCGACTACCACTCGACCACTGTCGGCTCGCCGATTTCCACCGTACCGGTGCGGATCGACTGACGGCGAATCGTGGCGAGCGGATTGTTGGTGCCGAAGAAGTCTGCGCCGGACTGGCTGAGCTGGACGGAGGCCCGACGGAAATTCATGCCGGGCGAGTGGACGCTGAGGCGGCAGGCCCAGAGTCGTTTGGCGTCCTTCATGCCGCTGCTCCGAAAATGGGGGAAATCGTAGGCCATCACGACGATGAAATAGCGTTCGTCGTCCAGCATCGAACGCAGGGTCTGCATGCGGGTCGTCACAAACGGGCTGAGGCCGTGCTGCAGCTCGGCGTCAAACCCGAGCAGTTGCGCCATGGACAGCCGTTGCAGGTGTTCCATCGTGCGATCGAGCGCGACGTTCGTCCACGCGCCGGCGCCGGAGTAATAATCGCTTTGCAGCTGCTCGGTGTAACGCAGCGCATGATCGGCGTTTCTCTCCATGTCCTGCGGGGCGCTTTCGTCGACCATGGCCGCGGTGTACTCCATGTTGAAGTCGCGCGTCTGGGCGTGGTCGTCCTGCATTTTCATGTAGTGCTCGACGTCCGGTCGCGTGCGCACGGTCGTACCCCAATGCACCACGAGCATGAGGTCGGCTTCCGCCACATCCTTCGCCGGCATGTACTGTTGTTTCGCCAACTCCGGCGCGAGCACCCGAGCGACGTCGTGAATGGTCGTCTTCTCCAGCGAGCGGTCCCGGATCAGCCCCGGGAAGTGCTGCCCTTGGAGAACAAAGTAAGTTTCAGTCCGCAGGTTGCCGGCGGCATCGTAGCGGCTCGCGAGGTAGTCGGGGTCGGCGTGCGCGACGATGGTGACGCGTGGATCGGCCGCATGAGCGAGCGCGCTGAGCAGCCAAGGCGCGAGGAAGGCCGTGGTGAGAGGGGGGACACGCAAGCTTCGACGGGGCAAGGTCGGACGGGGGTTCGGGGTCAGACTGATATAACGCATTCTTGGCCAGCGCACAGCATAATGCAGATTGACTGTAAGAACGGGTTGGTTTGGCCGACGGAGAGTCCGCCTATTCGGGGTGAAGAACCACCAGCGAGACCGCTTGCCGCGGCAAGTTGAATGACAATTGGGCTCGCCCGTTCTCGACCGTGGCGGTGGGCGAAGCGTTGGACAGCTCCACGAGTTGGCCGGCGGCGATGAGCTGCTGATATTGCCCGGTATTCGGCCCAGCAGGGCTGCCAAGTCGCTGCCAGGCCGTGAACGCGTTGCTGTGGGTCTCGTCGATGCGGAAGTGCTGCACGCGAACTTCCGTCGCTCGGCCAAGGCCGCCGACCGCGAGGCTCACGGAGGCGTCCGGCCCGGGCACATCATCGTCGTGATAGTGCCAGAGCAGAATGGATACGCTGTGGCCGTCGCGGCTGGCGAGCGCGGCCACGTCGGGATTCCCGCGGACGCCGCGCTCCAGCAGCGTATCAAGCGGAATTTCGGCTGAACTCCGGACCGCGACCTGATCCGGGCCCATCCGGCTCATCATCCGGAAGACGTTCATCACGGGAAGATTGATCCCGTTGGTCGCCAGCACGCGGAAACCTGCAAAATAGGGTTGGTCCTCAAACTCAAACGCCCAGGTCAACGCACCCTCAAGGTTCACGCCGTGACGTCGCGCCAGCGCGTGTTTGCGCGCGAAGCTCGCCGCGGTGTAGCTGGCGTAGAGCGCGCCGTTGCGGTAGTTGTTCTGCGGGTACACCTGGGAGGTGCAGGCGGCGCAGCCATCCGGATCGGACTCGCCGATGATGATGGGCCGGTCGCGAAGCTCCGGGATCGCGGCGATCTTGCGGAAGCCGTTGTCGATGGCCTTCAGCTGCGCGTGCATTCCCAGCCGCACATGACCGTCCACGAACGTAGGTTGCCCCTTGGCGTGAAAGGCGAGGAAGTCGGTCGGAGTGCCGGTCTCGCCCGTGGCGTGGTTGGTCCCATGAACGATGTGCTGGAGGAAGGCATCCATGAAGGCGCCGCCGCTCCCCGCGACATGCGGTCCGCCGACCCGCGCGGTGGGCAGCGCGCGTCGCACACCGTCGATCGCATAATCGTGCAGCCGGTGAAACTCCTCCGGTGTGCCTTTCCAGTAGTGGCCGTTCGCCTCGTTCCAGACCTCCCAGTACCATTGTTCCACCTCCTCGCGGCCGTAGCGCTCGATGCAGTGGCGAACCCATTGCTCGTTGAGGTCGCGCCAGCGGTCGTAGTCTTTCGGTGGGTACGCCCAGCCGGTGATGATGTCCTCGTAGGGCAGGCCCGGTCGCCAGGCGTGCTGGTAAGGTTCCGGCGCCGTCGAGAGCGCCTGCGGCATGAAGCCGATCTGCACGAAGGGCCGCACCCCGCGCGCGAGGTACGTGTCGAAAATCCGGTCGATGGCAGTCCAGTCGTACTGCGGCCGGCCCGCTTCGTCCTCGGTGTAGAGGTTGGTGCTGCCCCATTTGAGCGCTGGCGTCCCGTCGCCGGTGCAGAGCAGGTTGTGGGTGCGAAAATAGACCTGCTGCGGTCGCAATTCGCCGAGTTCGCCCAGCAACTTGCGGCCGTCCTTCATCGTCGCGTAGTTCGGTTCGTCGCAGCCGAAAAAACGCCAGATGGGCTTCAACTCGCCGAGGACATCGGAAGCATCGACCTCGATCTGGACCGGGAATTCGTCGGCGGGCAGTCGGGGCGCTAGAACAACGACCAGCAGGAGGAGCAGGTTGAGGCGCAACATAGGGGCAGGGTGGCCGACGACCCCGTGGGCCGCGGCAGGCTCGACCGTAGTCGGATAACCGCCGAGGTAAAGTGCGCGGCTTCCCCCGCGTGCGCCAAACCGACCTCAGCTCGGTTCCGACTTCGCGAGTCGGTCGCGCAGCGTGTGACTGGTGAAGAGCAGGCCGAGCATGCTGGCGGCGAGCAGCGCGCAGACCAGGACCACACCGCGATGACCGGTGTGTTGGAGGAGGGCGCCGAACGCGAAAAAGCCGCCGAGATTGCCCAGGTTGCTCGCGTTGGAGAACATATTGGTGGCCAACCCCGTTTGTCCCGGCACAAGGTCCTGGAAGTACAGAATCGCCACGTTGGTGAGGATGGCGAAGGACGCGCCGCTCAGCACTTGCAGCGGGAAGACCTGCCACGGCGCCTGCACGAAGGACAAACCGAAGTAGTACACAGCGGTAATGGCGGCGCCGAGGTAGAGCAGCCGTTCTTGGTGGCCGCGCGCGGCGAGCTGGCCGAACCACAACATCAGGGGAATCTCCACCAACGGCCCGATCCCAAAGGTGATGCCGAGATCCCGGCCGCTGCCGCCCAGCACTTGGGTGACGAGCAACGGCAGCGTCAGGGCGTTCATCGCCGTCGCGGCGAAAACCAGGACGAAGGCGAGGAAACTCAGGAGCAGGTCGCGGCGCGTGAGGACGCGCCAGACAGAGGGTGTGTTGGGCCGGACCAACGGCCGCGGACGTTGGTGGGTCGGCACGAATCGCCAGACGCCGAGATGGAAAACCAAATACAACGTGGCCGCAGTGAGGAAGAGCCCCACAAACCCAAGCTGGGTCATCATGACCGCTCCGACGGCGGGACCAAAGGTCCAGGCGACCGAGAACCCGATTCGCACGATGCTCATGATGAAGCCGGCTTCTGCCCGCGGGACACGAGCGTGCCCGAACGTCTCCCGCACATGCGCGAACAGTTGCGAGAAGCAGACGGACGCGACCGCGACGCAGGTTCCGCCGACGAGCAACAAGAGCAAAGGGTCGCGCAGGAGCGCATATCCCGTGAAGCCGAGCGCGCCGCTGGCGCTGCCGAGAAGCAGAACCGTGCGTCGCGACAGCCGCGTGTCCGAGAGCCGTGCCAAGACGGTGCTGAGCACCATCGAGCAGGACGCAACGACGGTCATGAACAGCCCGAATTGAAACGGCGACAGGCCGACTTCCGTCGTTCCCCACATGGAGAGGAACGGGGAGACGAAGGAGAACGCCAGTCCCAGCGCGACGGTCGAGAGCAGCAGTCCCGGCAGGTTGGGACGCTGACGCAGCGAGGCAAACAGTTGCCGCCAGTCCATTTTCATGGGCGGAGCCGACCGCTGTTCGTCACCGCGCCCCCGCGGGGGCGCTGAGGCAGCGGCAAACGGACGCCTCGCAGAGCAGGCCGGAATATCCTCAAACGCATGGTATGGTGTCAGGTCGGCCGGGCCACGGGAGCCGCGGTTTCGGCCGACGAAAGCGGGTCGGCCACCACGTTCGCAGCCGCGGTGGGATCCACCGGTTCGACGATGCCCATCGTTTTCCACCGGCCGGTCTGCCAGCGCCAAAGGTTGATTCCGGCTCGCACGATCTCGTCAAAGGCGAAGCAGAGCCACAGCCCGACCAGGGAGATGCCCCACGTATCACGGATGAAGACAATCACCGGAAGAATGCCCCAGATGAAGAGCATGCCCACAATCATCGGGAATCGCGCGTCGCCGACCGTCTTGAGCGAGAAGCCGCCGACGATGTTGATCGCCCGGGCCGGTTCGTAGAACAGGGCGATCAAGAGCAGCGAGCGACCGAGGCTTTTCATGGCCGGATCGGCGGTGAACAAACCGAGCACAGACTCGGCGAAGATCCACATCGCCGCGGCGTAGACGAAGGAGACCACCGTCGCGCGACGCACGATCTTCCAGAACAGTTGATGGACATCCTGGTGCCGCTGCGCGCCGGCCCAGTGGGCCATGAGGATCTGGGCGCCCAAGGCGAGTGAAATGGCGAAGGTGATCTGGAACATCTGCACGCGGCTCGCGTAGCTGTTGGCCGCCATCGCCGTCACGCCCATCGAGATGATGATCGAGGAGATGATGATCTGCTGCACCGTGTAACTGAAGGGCTCCAGTGCATTGGAAATTCCAATACGCATCATCGGGCGGAAGACCCCGCGCATGGCCTGCAACGCGCCCCGGCGCTGAAAGCGGATGCCCAGGCGATGGTGGACGTGCCACATCGCCAACCCGGTGGCGCACGCGACGCCGGTCACCGCGGCCACGACCACGCCGCGAATGCCCCAGCCAAAACCGAGGACAAACAAGCTGGCCAGCGCGAGGTTGAGGCCTGCGACGACGAACGAGTTCTGCATCAGCCAGTTCGTCATGCCGCGGGAGGAAAGCACGGCGTTGTAGGCGACCGAGACCCCGAGGAAGACAAAGTAGGCGCTCTGCCAGCGCAGGTACGTCGTCGCATATTCGTTGAGGCTTGCATCGAGCCCCATCCAGCGGCCGATGTCCGCGGCAAAGATCCAGAGGAACGCGGCGTACAGCGTGCCCAGCGTCGCGGTGCTGGTCAGGTTCATCATGTACGTCGGCACCACCCGGTCGTATTGCCGCGCGCCCATGTATTGGGATGCCACCGACACGCCGGTGCCGGCGAACACCGGGATGACAAACGCGCCGAGCCAGATGACCGGCAACAACTGTCCGACGGTGGCCGCCACCGCGTCCGATAAATGGCTGAAGAACCAGAAATCCACCAGCAGGACGCAAGAGTGCGCCATGTGCTGGAGGAAGATCGGCCAAGTTAATCGGGTCAGGCTCTCCGTGCGGAGCGTGTGCATGCAAAAACCGCCCACGGTGGCCGAACGGCGCCAGCGAGAAAAGAGCGAAACAGGCAGGAGGCGCACAGGGCCGCCTCGTGCTTTGTAAGATTCGGAGGCGTAGCGGCTTGAGTGTTAGGTGACTGTCCGCACCTGCATGGGCGGGGCCGAGGGATGTCGCCGCGATGGGCCGCTCGCCGGGCCGCTGGCGTTGGTGCAAGGCGGGCTGCGGTGCGCGAAGCGCGAGGACGCTCAGGCGGCGTTGGGCACCGTGAGGCGGCGTTGGCGGCGCTGGAGCAGCGTTGGCTCCAGTTTCTCCAAAACGGCCTGCAGCCCGGGCAGTCGCACCGGTTTGCTGAGGTAGTCGTTCATACCGGCGGCAAGGCAGGCTTCCCGATCACCCTCCATCGCGTGTGCCGTCAGGGCCACGATCAAAATGTCGGGTTGTGACGTTCCCGCGCGGATACGACGTGTGGCTTCGTAGCCGTCCATCTCCGGCATCTGGCAATCCATCAGGACTAGGTCGTACGGGGCGCGCTCCAGCGCCTCGAGCACTTCAAGGCCGTTGCCCACCAGATCCACGCGATGGCCGAGTTTCTCCAGCTGCAGCCGCGCGACGCGTTGGTTAACCACGTTATCTTCGGCCACCAGGACCCGCAGCGCATTTGGATTGTGAGCCGGGGCGGGAGAAGGAGCAACTGGTCGCACCACCGCCGCTGCGGTCTCAGGCGAGACGACACAGGCGCGGATGGCGGCACGCAGATCGTTCCGTCGGATCGGCTTTGTCATCACTTTCGCAATACCGCTGCTGGCGAGTTCCTCTGACGAAAAGCGCTGGTCGATGGACGTGAGCAGCAGGCACTTGGCGCCACGGAGCGCCGGGTCCTGTGAAATGTGCTGAGCCAGCGTGAGCCCGTTCATCTCCGGCATCTGGAAGTCGAGCAACGCCAGCCCGAACGGCGTCTGGCGAGCCGCGGCCTGGCGCATTCCGTCCAAAGCTTCCGCACCGTTGGTAAAGCACTCCGAGTGCGCGCCCCAGGCTGCGAGATAGTGCTGCAACAGCGTTCGGTTGGTTTCGTGGTCGTCGACCACGGCAACGCGCAGGCCTTCGAGCACGTGGGATGCGCTCCCCGGTGCTTGGTCATTGGGCTGGCTGTGGGGTGTGCCCTTGCGGAACGGGATCGAGAACCAGAAGGTGGATCCCTGTCCCAGTTCGCTGACGACGCCGATGGTGCCGCCCATCAGCTCAACGATCTGCTTGCAGATCGCGAGGCCGAGTCCGGTCCCGCCGAAACGTCGCGTGGTCGAGCTGTCAGCCTGCGTGAACGGTTGGAAGAGCGAGGCCTGCGCCGCCGGTGAAAGGCCGATGCCCGTGTCTGTCACCTCAAAACGGATCTGCGCCTTCGTTTCGCCCTCATTCTCGAGTTCGAGGCGCACCACAATCTCGCCCCGTTGGGTGAACTTGATCGCGTTGCCGAGCAGGTTGAGCAGGACCTGCCGTAAACGACCCGGATCACCGCGGACCCAGTCCGGCACGTCGGGGGGCACGAAGGCGGCGAGTTCCAGGCGTTTGGCCGACGCCCGCGCGGCCATCAGCTCCAGCGTGCTTTCCACGCTTTCGTTGATGTCGAAATCCAGTTCCTCGAGCTGCAGCTTGCCGGCCTCGATCTTGGAGAAGTCCAGGATGTCGTTGAGCACCGTCAGCAGGGACTCGGCCGAGTTGCGGATTGTCTCGGCAAACTCGTGCTGGTGGGGCTCCAGCCGTGTATCCAACAGGAGGTTACTCATGCCGATCACGCCGTTCATCGGCGTGCGAATCTCATGGCTCATGTTGGCCAGAAAGGTGCTCTTGGCCCGCGCGTTGGCCTCGGCGGCGTCGCGCGCCTGCATCAACGCCTCCTCGTGGCGGCGGCGGGCGGTGAAATCCCGGACGACGCCAAGCAGTCCGACGGAACGGCCATCCTCGCGGAGCAGACGCGTGCTCGTTTCCACCCAAACCCGTTCGCCATCCTTGCGCATGAAGCGGCACTGGAAGGTCGCGCTGCCATCGGCCGCCGACCAAAGATCGAGCATCGCGAGTCCCTCGGCCTGGTCCTCCGGTGCGATCAGGTCCCGCACCTGCAGGTGCAGGGCCTCTTCGCGCGTGTAGCCGGTCAATTGTTCACCGGCGGGGTTGATTGAAGTGAGGGTGCCGTCGAGGTTGGCCGTGAAGATGAAGTCGGACGCGCTCTCGATGATGCCGCGATGACGCGCCTCGAGGCTGGCGACCTTGGAAAGCTGGTTGCGGATCTCGCCGGTCTGCGCGCGCACGCGGCGCCGCAGGGAGCGCACCCAGCCCAGGCCGGCGAGGAGCAGGAGGACGAGACCCCCGGTGAGGTTCAGGGCGCGACCGGTGGTGAGCCACGGCGGGCGGCTCCGCACCAGGAGGTCGTCCGGGCGACGCAGCTGGAGCCGCAGCGAGCGGGGAGCGCGGTACTCGTCGCGAACAAGCTCATACACGCCGGTGAGCTGAAGGAGGGAGCCGGCGGGCCAGCCGGCTTCATCGAGTTCGCCCGGCACGATCGCGTCGAAGGCGAGATCTCCGGATTGAAGCATCAGCCGCAGTTCGTCGCCCCGCCGTACGGCGGCGCGCAGCGTTGCTTCGAGCCGGACCAGTTTACCGTCGAGATCTTCGTGCAGCAACGTGCCGGATCCAACCTCGATCGGGTGGGGTTCGGTTGTGTGTCCAATGCGCCGATACACCGCTTCCCGCAGCACGAGTTGTGAATTCTCGCGACCGGGCAGGCCGACGGCCTCGATGCGGTCGCCCGGGGCCAGACGTTCCGGACTTGAGCTGAGGATCCGGATGGTTTCGTCCTCGTCGTCGACGAAAACGAGCCGGCCGGGCAAGTGATGCACAACGGTTCCGGCGATGCGGACCAACCGGAGCGTGGATTGCAGGACGTTGAATTGTTGCAGACTGGCAATCGACTGGATCGGCAGCGAAAAGGGGGCGGCGGGCGCGGGCGTTTCGATCCGCACGGCATTGGCCGAAGGTGCCCAGAGCTCCACGCCGGTGAGCTGGCGCCGCTCGTTGGTCAGGGCGCTGCAGACGCCGCGAATGCGGACAATGGCGCCGCGCAGATGGTCGAGCGGTTCGTGGGCGGGAACGACCGCGGTAAATTCCCCTCCGGGTGTCAGCACCGAAAGGCGGGTCCAGGCGCCGTTGGACGCGACTGAACGGATGTAGCCGCTGAGCTCGATCCACTGCGCTTCGTCGGCGCCGGTCAACGCCTGCTGCAAGGTGCTGCTGCGTGGTTCCGGCAGCGTGATTGCGCCCAGCAATTCGGAGCCTCGGATTTCGCGGGCCCGAATCTCAGAGGCGAAGCGTCCGATGACGGTTGTGCCTGCCACCCAGATCCCATGGCCCGCCTCCGGCGTTTCGGCTTCGTCGGGGAGTTCCACCCGTACTCCCCGGGAGCCGTCGAGGAGGTAGAAATGCCGCTGCGACGGGTGCGACCAAGTCACGACGCCGGCGAGTCGGACGGGCAGTTCACGCGCCGCCTCGACCGGCGGCAATCCGATCACCTGTGCTGCCGTCCGTAATTCGAGGACCGGGGCGGCTGTAGGAGCCTGCGGTGCGTGGTCAGCGCGGACAAAGAGCGTATCCTTGAGCACCACGCGATTTCCTTCGTGCTGGACGCGACCGACCAGCTGCAGCGTATCCTGTTTTCCGGTACTGGTTTGCTGCGCGTTCATCGCCCAGACCTGGCCATGATCATCGGTAAGGGCGAGAAAGTTGCCGGGCTCGCGATCGACCACGTTGCCGGTCATGCGGACCCATTCGCCGGCGGGCAGAGCGCGCAGAGAATCCGTGGTCGTCAACGGAAGGCGAAAGCGCGGACTCTGCGCCAACGGCTGCCGGGAAGACACAAGTTGTGGGTCTTGAATCAGGAGGGTGAGGGCCGAGAGCGTGCCGTCCGGTGAGTTCTGCGGGACGTACACACCGCTGACGGTGATGATCGATCCCTCAAGCGGCGCGAACGGCCGACCGTGGGTCAGGAGCATGCCTTCGAAACGGAAATCGTCGCTGACCAGCCACAATCGTCGGTGATCTTTGTCGATTTGTTCCTCGCTCTCCACATAGGCCTCCAACCGCACCAATTGATGCCGCCACCCGTTAAGGTCTCGCAGACGACCGTTGATCAGTGGGGGCTCAACAGGCTGGCGACGTTCCAAAAGCGTGATGGTCAGCGTGTCGGCGGAAAGTGTGCGGCCGGGTGTGACGGTGCCGGTCATCAGGATCCGGTCACCCAACTGCAGGTCGAGCGGTTGGCGACCGGTACTAATATGGAATCCCGAGGTCCCTTCAGTGATCCACAGGTTGCCCAAGGTGGAATCGAAAAAGACCACCTCGGCCGTGGACTCGATCGGCAGGGGATCGTTCTGGCCTGCCTCCGTGGCGGTCCACCATTGGGAGAGGCTGGTTAGCCGCGACGGGCCGGCAGCGGCGCCCCTCCGCAGGATTTCCGCCGGGACAAGCGCTTCCTGCAGCGTCGTGGCGCCAGCGTGCTTTTCGATCCGACCGATGACCTCAACGGTTACGCCTTCGGACGGTAGGCGCGATTGTGCGCTGTACACGACCAGGGACACGTCGCTCTCGCGCAGGGTGAATCCAATGTCGGTTTTCGGTTCGATCAGGGTGCCCGCGACACGAACCCATCGGCCAGCCGGTTCTTGGAGCGCCTGCGGAAGCGATGTCAGGCCCATGTGCAAACGCGGGTCATCGGCCAACCAACGATCGAGGCGGATCTTTTGGAAATCCGGGGCCCAGAGCACGGCCCCCGCGAGGCGTTGGCCCGTTGGATCGTACTTGGGGACGTAGACTCCATCGGCGGTGATCCACGCCCCTTGGAGGGACGGGACGATGTCCGCCGGCTCGATCAGCACGGTCAGGTCGACGGTAGTGTTCTCGGCGAGCAGATCGAACCGCACATGATGGGCATCGAGCTGGCGCTGGGACGTGACCAAACCCTCAATACGCACATACCGGTGCTGGTAGCGGTCAATGTTGGCCACCTCACCGCGGGTGTTCTGCGGCGGCGGAAGCGGGCGTTCCTCAAGCACGAGCACTTCAAGATCGCTCAACGAGAGCCGGGTCTTGGGCGTGAACCGCCCCTGCAATCGGACCCGTTGACCGGGCTTCAGCGGAAGGGGATTATTGCTATCGACAGACAGATAGCTGCCCCCCGTGTGATCACTCACCCACATGTTCTTCCAATGCGGATCGAAGAAGAGCACTTGGGCCGTCACATCCATCTCAATGACCGGCGGTGTGGGCTCGATCGCCGCCTGCCACCAGTCGCTGAAGTTCGAGACCGGTCGTGGGGAAATCGCTTCGCTGGCCGTGGCCATCCCGCTCAGAAGCTGGCCGAGCATGAACAACGCGGTGGCGGCCCGGCACGCTTGAAGGAGCGCGACAGAGAATGAGCCGAACCCGGCGAGGTGGCGAGAGGGCACTTGAAGCGGCGAAAAGGTGAACGGTGGAACGGCGCACCGGCACCATCCCAGTTACGTGTCGGACCGTTTCGGTGGCGCTTTAACCGGCCCGGTAGAAATCCCCACCTCCCGCGTGTGAATCCGCTCGAGTGATCGCGCGAAGTATGAATATTTCCCGTGCCTCAGGCCAGGATGGGTAGGGTTCGCTTTCCCGACTGGCGTCGACGCGCTTTGGCTTCGCCGCGGGCGCGACGGCGCTTAATGCAAAAAAGGGCAGCCCGGATGGGTTGCCCTCGAGAAGAGAGGCTGGCCGCCAGACTAGAACGAAAAGCGCGCCCCGACGGCGTAGGTCCGGCTGTAGAGGGAGGAGCCGAAGTTGTGGGTGTCGGGGAACTCGTAGTAGCTCTGGAACAACTCGTCCGTCAGGTTGGTGGCATCAAAGGTGATCGTGATGTTGTCCGTCACCCGGTAGCTTAGCTGGAAGTCGAGGCTTTCCTCCGGCTTGCGGTAGATGCCGAGCGGGTTGGCGAAGAGAGCAGCCTCGTAGTTGTTGAGGAAGTCGTCGCGCCAGACGTAGGACAGCCGGACGCTCCAGCGGGGCTTTTCGTACGCGAGCACGATGCTGTAGGACTTGTCGGATACGCCGAAGAGCGGCGTGGTGTCGATCCCGGTGACGTCGCCGGCGCTGTTGGTGATCGGAATGTCCTGGATCGAATCGAGAATCGTATAGCTGGCCTGCACGCCGAAGCCGCCGAGGTAGTCCGGGAAGTAGACCATGCCGAACTCCCAGCCGTCAAGTTCGCCGTTGGAGGCGTTGTCCGGTTGCGTCAGGATATAATCGTAGGGCGTGTTGAGCGGCGGCACGGTGGCCGTGATCCGGCGGCGGAAATCGACCACGAAGCCTTCGATCTCCCGCTTGAACCAGGTCGCGTAAAGGGCACTCGAATCGGCGAAGTAGTACTCGAGCGACAGGTCGTAGTTCTTCGACTCGGTGGGCTTGAGGTTGGGATTCCCGCCGGAAGCCGTGCCATAACCGATGTTGGTCACATCCTGCGTGTAGGTGATGTTCGGGTTGAGCTGGGCGAAGTTTGGACGCCGGAGCGTCTCGCCGTAGCTCGCCCGCAGTCGCAGGTTGTCCGCGAGGTCATAACGCAGAACGACGCTCGGCAGGAGCTTGGAGGTATTGGCGGAAGCGGAACTTGTCGCCAGCGTGGTCCGGTCGGTGAACGTCATGTCCGTATCCACCGAAACATAACGCGCGCCGACCTGGCCGTCGAACTTGCGGCCCCCGATGTAGGTGCGGAAGTCACTTTGAAGGTACGCTGCTGTGGTGGCTTCCTGAACGTCAAAGTTCCGAATGATCTCCAGCTCGTCTGAAAGCTTCAGGTCGGTACCCTTGGTCGTGTTGTAGAGCTGGCGGATCTCGTCGGCGTGGCCGCGGATGTAGTATCCGTCTGCAACAACCCAGGTGGTGGGCACGTCGGAGCGACCATCGAAGAAGCCCTTGTTCACGTGCTGCAACTCGGGGTGCTGGCTGAGATTGACGCCGAGCACTTCGCGATCCGGGAAGTCGGCGGAACTTTGCGTGCGGAAACCGGACTTCGCGCCACGGTCGTCGTAACGCGCGCCGAATTGCAGCTGGTGGAAGATGTTCCAGCCGGTCTGGTAGTCGCCGTCGAGCGAGAGCGTGACGGCGTCGCCTTCGTCCTCGTTCGCATTATCGTAGAGCTGCGCGATTGTCCAAAGCGATGGGTCGGTCAGGTCGCTCTCGTCCACGGCGGTTTCCGGATTGTCGGGGAAATTCCAGGCGGGTGCGCCGTTGCCAGGGTTAAAATCCACGCCGACCGACGGGGCTACCCGTTCCGTGCGCATGGCGAAGAAGTCCGATTCGAACTTGCTCGTCTGATAGGAGAGGTCGGCCCTGATCGTCAGCCGGTCATTTAACTCCCACTTGGCGCCAAAGGCGTAGAGGTAACTGTCGGTCTGCTGCGTCGTCAGATCGCCGCTGTTGAAGCCGTAGGGGAAACCGACGCTGCTGCGCGACTTGATGATGTTGGTGCCCGGGAACAGCTCCACGTCGCCGTGCGGTCCACCCCACCAGTCGACGAACGAAAAGTGCAGGTTGTTGAACATCTCGTTGCGATAGCCGTTGTAGAAGGCCTCAAAGACGTACTCGGACGTCTCGTTGGGGGCGAACTGCAGGGCGACGTTGACGGCGGGCCGTTCCCGGTGGCCGGTGAAGTCGCTGGCGAACACCGCGTCGCGGGAAAGCAAATACGGGACTTGCACACCATTGATGGTCAGCGTGGACCCTTCGGCAAAGGGCAGGCCGGACTCCAGGCCCGCCTGCCAGATCGGATTCTCGGCGACGCCGTTGCGCGTCGGGAAAATACGTTCGTATGGCGCCCACGTGATCTCGCCGGTGACGGGAGGAGTGGCGGTGACGAAGGGCACCATGGCGCCCGCGGTGACGCTTTGGTCACGGTAACTCGTCTCCGCCCAGGAGACGTTGATCAATGCACCAAATTCGCGGCCGCCGCCGAGATTCCAACGATTGCTGAAGAGCGCACTGACGTTCGGATCGAGTTCTTCGTTCTGCTCCTGGTAGATGCCGCGCGCGGCCACGACGGCGCGGCTGCCGGAGAAGTTGAACGGCCGGTGCGTCTGGATGTCGATCGCCCCCGCGATGCCTTGCTCGAGGTGAGAGGCGGACCGGGTTTTGTACACGTCAACGCGCGCCAGCAGGCTTGCCGGAATATCGGCCAGGGCGACCGATCGGCCGACTGTGGTGAAGATGTTGCGTCCGTTGACGGTGGTGGAGACGTCGTTGAGACCGCGGATGGAGACGGTCGAGACTTCGCCGCCGCCGCGATTGGTCACCTGGACGCCGGACACGCGCTGCAGCGCCTCGACCAGGTTGTTGTCGGGGAACTTGCCGATGTCCTCCGCCACGATGGCGTCGACCATCTGGTAGGAAACGCGCTTCACATCCAGGGCCCTCGTCACGCTTTCACGAATACCGGTGACGACGAATTCGTTCAGTTCCACCACGTTTTCCGGCTCCGCCGCCCTGGCGGAGCGGGTGGAGGTGGGGGCGGGGGTCTGCGCCAGCGCGAGGCTGACGCCTGAAGAGAGCGCCACGAACGCGAGCAGCGATCGGCGGGCAGTTTTCCCGCGGGCGGTCGACAAGGCGGCGGACGCGGGAGGCGGCAAGAGGGGCATGGGTGAGGGTGTTAGGGTAAGGCGAGGTGAGGGCAATCGCGTCGGGGTTGCAGCTGGAGCGACTTAGCCAACGCAAACGCGAAGCGGTTCCCGTGTCCAAATGCGCCAAAACCGGTCCAAACCCGACACGGAATGAAAAGTTTTTCCGCAACGCTGGGTTCAATGGCGGCGCGGCGTCATACTGCAAACGCGCGTCGCTGGCGGATCGCGACTGGCCTTTGACCGCTCAAACCCTTTGGTTTTCAACGAATGAACGCACCCCGGATGAACAGGTTGCGCGGCCTGGTGGCGTGGTTCGCGGTCGGTTGGGCCGCCTCATCTGCCTTCGCGGCGGCCTCCGCTGAGGCGCCCTTGCCGATGGTCGCGCCGGCACAGGTGGGAATCTCGCCGGCGCGTTTGGAGCGGCTGCAGGCGGCGCTGGAGGAGCAGATCGAGGCGGAACGCTACTCGGGCGCGATCGTGCTGCTGGCCCGGGACGGGAAGCTCGTTGATTGGCGGGCGCACGGCTGGCAGGACGCAGCCGAGCGCACGCCGATGCGGCGCGACTCGATCGTGAAGATCTACTCGATGTCGAAGGTCATCACGTCTGTCGCAGTTTTGATCCTGCTGGAGGAAGGAAAACTGCGCCTGGGGGATCCCATCCCTCGTTTTCTGCCGGCGTTGGAATCGGCCCAGGTATTCACCGGCGGAACTGCGGACGCACCCGAACTCGCCCCGGCCGCCCGGCCGGTGACGATCCGACACCTGCTGACGCACACCGCGGGCTATTATTATGAGGAGTCGTGGTCGGCGAGTGAACCCGCGCTGATTGAACTGCAACAACGCGCGCGGATCTGGGAGGCGACCGACCTGGACGACTTTGTCCAGCGCGTGGCCAAGGTGCCGCTGCACGAGCAGCCCGGCACGCGTTACCGGTACGGCATCGCAACGGACCTGCTCGGCGCCATTGTGGAAAAGGCGTCGGGGCAGCGTCTCGACGCGTTTCTGCGCGACCGAATCTTCTCGCCGCTCGGCATGGTGGATACCGGCTTCTCCGTGCCGTCGGAGAAACGCGAGCGGTGGGCGCGGGTCCATCGACGCACGACGGGCGGCAAACTCATGGTCGTACCCGATTCGGAGGTGGACGGTCCCGGGCTGCTCAGCGGCGGTGGCGGGTTGTATTCAACGGCCTCCGACTATGCGCGTTTCGCGCAGATGCTGCTCAATGGTGGTGAACTCGACGGCGTCCGGATCCTCTCGCGCAAGACGGTCGAGTTGATGACCAGCGATCATATCGCCCACCTTGCGTCGCCGCACCCGTTTGGCATCCCGTCGCAGGGGTTCGGCTTGGGCGTGCGCGTGGTGACGGATCTCGGGGCCAGTACGGTGCTCGGATCGCCGGGCATGTTTGGCTGGGACGGCATGGCGACCACGGTCGTCCAAATCGATCCGAAGGAGCGCACCGTGGCCTTGCTGCTGATGCAACACGTCCCCTTCAACCAGGACGACATCCTGGCGACGTTCACCAACCTGGTGTATTCAACGATTGACGACTAAGCCGGCCCCCGCCCGTGGCGCGCCTGAAAGGACGCTTGTCACGGCCCGCGGTGGAAGAGGTAGCGGCCCACTCGTTCCGAGGAGCGGCCGAATACGCCCGGACTGACACGATAAACGTCAACCTGCAGCAGCCCCTCTTCGGCCACCGTCAGCGCGAGGACCACCGCATCGTCGCGGCCGCTCGCGGAGCGCAGGCGCAGGAAGGTTGTGCCCTGTTCCCGCTGGTAGCCGGCGCCGGAGTATTCGTGCGATTCCTGCAGCTCACCGGCCTGATCGTAGTGAAAAATCCGCAGCCGCGAGCCGGTATCGATCAGCTGGACACGATCCGTCCCGAGGTGACGAATACGGCCGGCGGTGGGATCGAGCTCCAATTGGAGCAGCGCACGCAACGATGCCTCCTGCGGTGAGGAATGGCGCTCGTCGGGAATGCGGGTTCCCTTGTCGGCGTAGGTTTGCGTGAGATCAGCAGCGACGGCCGCGGCCGCGGCGAACAGGAGCAGGAGCGCGATTGCGCCGTTGCGAGCGAGCCCCCGGCGGGGCAGCAGCGAAGCATTCATGGGGTGAGGGCTGCAGTCTATTGCCCGTCAGCTGCGGAGGAAAGCTCCAAGGTCGCCGCGCCCCTCCCGGCTCGCCGCGCGCCTCAGCGCTGATCCGCCGTCAGAAGCTGTTTGAGCTGCAGCGCCGTGCGCGGCGCGTAGTCGCGGGCGTGGTTGTTCGAAATGACGTAGACGTGTTCGGCTTGCTTGGCCAATTGTCGCGCGCGCTGGGCAATCTCGGTGAGCTCGTCCGGCGGGTAGAGATACGTGTGTTTCTCTTCCGCGCTGGAACCCTGCGGCCAGTCTGGGTTGCGCCCATGCAGGCGCAGGTAGGCGATGCCCGGGCGGGTCACAGCGTCGACGGGCGGCAAGAGGTCGCTGCCAGGGATCCGGGGCATGTCCACGCCCACCCAGATCAGCCCGCGCTCCCGGAACGCGGCGACCGTTTCATCGAACTGCGCACCCTCGGTCCAACTTGAGTGGCGGACTTCGACCGCGAGCGGGTGGGGCGCGAGTGCGGCGATCAACCAATTGAGCTCGGCCAGATCGTGGCGGTTTCTCGTGAAGCGGGGCGGCAGCACCAGCAGAAAGCAGGTGAGACGGTTGGCCTCGATCAGCGGCGCGAGGCCGGCGAGGGTGCGCTGGATCAGCGTAGGGTCGTCGGCGGCCTTCTCGGGATTTTGAGCAAACAACCGGTGCAGCTTGCAGGAGAAGGTAAATCCGGGCGGCGTTTGTTTGACCCACTCAGCCGTCTGCCGGGAGGACGGCAGGCGGTGGTAGGTGGCATTAACCTCGACGTGCGCGAAGGCCGATGCGTAGGCCGCCAAGCGTTGGGAAGCGGGCACGCCCGGTGGAGCGACAAGCAGGCGCCGATATTCCGGGTCCGCCCAACTCCCGGTTCCAAGGTGGAAAGGCATGGGACAAGGTTGAAGTTCTCGTGAGGGGTGGAGCTTCGACTGCCGTGCGAGCACGTGGTTCGGATCCGTGAACGCGAACTCCGTTGCCTTCCGGATCTGAACGGGTTCGCTGCGACCATGCGCTCGAACGTGACGGTCGCGTGGTGGAGAACGTTTTGGAGCGGAGGCCTCGCGCTGCTCCTCTGGGCGGTCATGGGCACGGTGACCAGGGCTTCGGATGAGGAGGCGGGGTGGATTCCGCTTTTCGACGGCCGCTCCCTGGACGGCTGGGTCGCCAAGATCACGCACCACCCACTCGGAGAAAACTATCGCGACACGTTTCGGGTGGAGGACGGCATTCTCAAGGTGAGTTATGATCGTTACGACGAATTCGGCGGCCGTTTTGGCCATCTCTACACCGTCAACGCGTACTCCCATTACCGGCTGCGCCTGGAGTATCGCTTTGTTGGGGACGCGCTGCCCGACACGCCGACGTGGATCAAACTCAACAGTGGCGTGATGTTTCACACGCAGTCGCCGTTGAGTCTCCGGCTCGACCAACCGTTTCCGGTCAGCCTGGAGGGCCAGTTCCTCGCCACGGGCACAACGGCGGGTCGTCAGACCGGCAATGCCTGCACGCCTGGAACGCACCTGACGTTGAACGGAAAACAAACGGACGCGCACATCATCGACTCAAGCAGCCGCCTGTTTCCGCCGGAGGAATGGGTGCAGTTCGAACTCGAGGTGCACGGCCACGCGTTGATCATCCATCGCGTCAATGGTGAGGAGGTGCTGCGCTACACGCATCCGGTGCTCGATGAAAAGGACGTGGACGGGAAGCGGTTGCTCGACGCCGGTGTGACTCGTGAGATCGGGGCAGGGCACATCGCGTTGCAGGCCGAAGGGCAGCCGGTTTGGTTTCGCAATATCCGGATTCAACCGCTGCCGGCGCAGAAATCGGACGCGAAGTGAACTGGCCGCGCGCAGGCAAGGGCAATATCGTCGATCGCGTGCGCACGACGGCTGCGGTGTATCCAGCGTTTCCGGACGAGGTGAAGGGCGGGAAGGCGCGGTAAACGAGCGCCTGCAGCTCTTTTGCTGGCCTTTGATGCAGTTGACTGAAACTGCGGTGAACCCGTTCGATCCGGCGCTGGATGTATTCAGTCCTTGGATTGCCTGCATGATTCCTTCTGCGCACCCGACGGACGCTCGCATCAGGTAAAGCGCTACAACCGTCCTTCGCCGGATGGGCGAGCGGTGATCTGAACGCATTTGCGAGAAAGTCCCGGCAGCTCGGCACCCTTGGGCACGTCGGGGGTCCATGCCGTGTCCGCCCGGCTTCGGTGAGTCGGGAGCTCGAGCTTCATCTCCCCTTTGCGCCCCTTCATGCAAGCCGTACACGACGCCCAGACCGCTCGCCGTAATGGCGACAAACCCAGCTCCGGAACGCTTCCCGCGGTGAAGGACACCCCATGGGTGACCCGCACCGGTGAAAGTGTGCGACCGCTGATTGCGGGATGTCGGATCGTGCCGCTGGTGACACATGCCGATGCCCGCGGCACCCTGACGCAGTTGTCGAACGAGCTCTTTGCCGAGCCCGTCGTTGATGCCCACCAAGTGACGATCCATCCCGGCATGATCAAGGGCTGGATCATGCACGAGCAGCAGTTGGACCGGCTGTTCTTCTGGCAGGGGTATCTCCGCGTGGTGCTGTATGATGATCGGCCGGATTCACCGACCCGCGGCATGGTGAATGACCTCTGTTT
The DNA here is from genome assembly GCA_023386835.1 of Verrucomicrobiota bacterium. GTDB lineage: Bacteria > Verrucomicrobiota > Verrucomicrobiia > Opitutales > Opitutaceae > Actomonas. The sequence goes on along the minus strand of JAEWIY010000216.1, from coordinate 42,603 downwards.
TGGCGATTGTCGGCCGGTGCTGTTTTTCCTGCCCAAGATGGTCTGGCACGCGGTGCAGAACGTCGGAACGCAGATCGCCAGTCACATGAGTTTTCCAACGGTGCCGTATGACCACGCCAATCCGGACAAATTCCGGCTGCCGTGGAACACGGACAAGATTCCGTTCGATTTCACCCGCCGCGGATGGTGATTCCCCCTCTGCCTCGCCTCAAGCGGCGGCTGCACGCCTGCTATTACCGTGCTTCCGGTTGGGCGGTGCGCCACCGCCCGATGCGCGTCACGTTTGGGCTCGTGAACTTTCGTTCACCCGTCATCGAGCGGATCGAACGCGAAATTCTGCCGACGATCGCGCACTATCCGAAGGGTGAGTTTGAGATCATCTGCGTCGACAACAGCCCGGAGCGGAACCCCGCTTTGGAAGCGCTGCTGAAACAGCAGCGGTTTCCGACGCATTACCTCTGGAACGAGGGCCGCAACACCAAGGTCGCGGCGGCGAAGAACCAAATCTACACCTTGGCGGCGCATCCGATTGTGGTCTACCTCTGCGCGAACCACGGCCGGATGTATGACCCAACCTGGCTGGAAGATCTGATCCGCCCGATGAGCCGTCCACGGGTCGCGATGACGGGTCACGTCAAGGTGTGCTACGACGCGCCACCCGAGGCGGCCCCGCCAGGAACGTTGTTCGTGCAAGGTGGCGTCATGGCGGTCAAGGTGGACGCGATGCGCAAACACCCCATGCCGGACCACTTGCCTCACAGCTACTCTGACGTGGCGATTGGCTGGCACCTGCAAAAGGCGGGCTATCAGCTGGCTGATATTCCGACGATTTTGTCCTATTGGCGGCAGCCGACGCCGGCCCGCCATCATTGCAAGTACGTGCACGCTGAAGACTAACGCGCGCAGGCGGACGGTTGCTGCCCTCATCCTCAGCAGCACTGTCCCGCCGGATCCTTCCCGGGACGGACATCAGGGTCGCGAGGACTGGCAGTCCGAAGCGGCCTCTTGTGGCAACCGCTGGCTTGCTTTCCGGTCTGCCCGTTGACGATCACCTCCAGTTTGATCATGGCGAAAATCTCCTATCGACCTGAGCTCGACGGCCTCCGGGCTCTGGCAGTTATTCCAGTGGTTCTCTTCCACTTGGAGCTCGGCGTGGGCTTGGGCCGGGCGCTGACCGGAGGTTACGTCGGAGTCGATATCTTCTTTGTGATCTCGGGATTCCTGATCACGACGCTGATCCTCAAGGATTTGCAGGCCGGCACCTTTTCTTTGCGACAGTTCTGGGAGCGCCGGATCCGACGGATCATGCCGGCGGCCTGTGTGGCGGTGGCGGCGGCGGTGGTTATCGGCCTTTTCCTGCTGCTCCCGTCCGACTTGGAAGACTTGGGCAAATCCGCGGTCGCGCAGGCGCTGTTGGGGGCAAACGTCTACTTTTACGCTACAGCCGGCTACTTCTCGGCTCCGGCAGAGACGAAACCGCTGCTGCATTTCTGGTCTTTGGCGGTGGAAGAGCAGTTCTACCTGCTGTTTCCGTTTCTCCTGCTGTTTCTGTGGCAGAAAGGCCGGTCCGCCTTTGCAACAGCTGGCGTGGCGGTGGTGGCGCTGTTGTCCTTTGCGCTGAGCGTCGTTGGCGCGTTTCGGTTTCCGGACGCCACGTTTTACCTGCTGCCTGCCCGCGCCTGGGAACTGGCCTTGGGAGCGCTGCTGGCTTTACGGGGCGGTCATTTGCCGCTGCCCGAGCGATGGCAGCCGGTGGCGGGGTGGGTGGGACTGCCAATGATGCTGCTGCCCGTCTTCTTTTACGATGCGACCACACCGTTTCCCGGACTCGCCGCCGTGCCGCCCTGTTTGGGCGCGGTCCTGGTGATTGGGGCGACCCGGCAGGATGGGTGGCTCAAGCGCCTCTTGTCCGTCCGGCCGCTGGTGTTTCTCGGGCTGATCTCGTACTCGCTCTACCTCTGGCACTGGCCGGTCCAGGTGTACTCGCACTACTGGATGATCAGCCCGTCGTCGCTGGTCACTCGTGTGCTGGTGTTCCTGGCGAGTGTGGTGCTGGCCTGGATGTCGTGGCGGTGGGTGGAGCAACCGTTCCGCAAGCGGCGGGTGTTTGAGAACATCCGGCCGCTCATGGCCTTCGCCGGAGGCGTCACGGCCGCGGTGGTGGGGGTCGGTCTGCTGCTGTCCTTCGGGAACGGGTTGCCGAAGCGACTGCCGCAGGAGGTCGTGCAGTTCGCGGCCGCCTATGACGACCGCCCTTCGGCGGAAGAAGCGGACATCACCTTGGAACAGGCGCAGTCGGGGGAACTGCCATCACTATCGACCGTGGCGGGAAAGCCGCGGCTGCTCCTGTGGGGCGACAGCCATGCACGCGTCGTTGCGCCGGCCGTGGAAGAGGTTGCGGCAGACCTGAAGTTGCCCGGGGTAAGGGCGTCACGAAGCGGCACTCCGGCCCTCCTGGACTGGGGCGACGAGTCGGCGCAGGCGCACAATCGGGCCATTCTGGAGTGGGTGAAAGCGAACCGGCCCGACGTGGTGCTGCTCGTGGCGCGCTGGGAGGCGTGGTTGAAGGACGAATCGGATGAGGCGCGACTCGTTGAAACCGTGCGCACCCTTTCGACGCTTGGCCCGCGCGTATTGCTCATGCGTCAAGTGCCGTCCCTGGGCCATGATGTGCCCCGCGCTTTGGCTCGTGCGGCGCTGGCCGGCGAGCAATCTGCCAATGTGGGACTGCCGGTGGAAGAGCATCTCGCCTTTGCGGCGCGTTCCAACGCGGCGCTCGACCGGGCGGCGCAAGAGGTGCGTGGCGTCATGGTGCTGGATCCGCTGCCCTTTTTGACGCTGAACGGTATCTGCGTCGCCGAAATGAACGGTCACCCGCTGTATTACGATCGCCAGCACCTGACACGCTCCGGTGCCGTCCGCTTGAAGCCGTTGTTCCGCGACGCGCTGGCCGCGACGGTGCGGCACAAGACGCAACACTCGTCGTCGGTCGCGCCGGGGATGGCGATCATGCAGCCGCACGGTCAAAGGCTGCTCGATCCCACGACTGAATAGGACTGGGGTGAGACGGGCCGAATCTCCGGTCGCCGTGGGTGGACCGGCGCCACCTGACGGATTTCGGCGATCGGTCCTCGCCTGGCCACCGTCGAACCAACTCCGCCGGCGCTAGGCGCGAAAAAGTCGCCGGCGGAGAGGTTCGATCGTTGGTTGGTACCCGTCTCGTTGGACGAAGAACGGGTATTGGCCGGGTCCTTTTCGGAGTGCTGCCACCCCTTCGAGAACCACGATGAATCACGCTATCAGGCATCCCCGGATGCCGCCATGGGCCGAACGGCTAGGCGCCGCGGTTTGAACTGCTTCGGGCCAGTGGCCATCACTGATCGCTCAACGCCCACTCCGAACCCTGATCTCACCATGACCACGGATGAAGTTGCCCGCCGCCTCGTAGCCTATTGTCGCCAGGGTCAATGGGAGGCCGCCCAGCGAGAGCTTTACGCGGACGATGCGGTCAGCTGGGAGCCGGAGCCGGGGGTGTTTGAACAGGAGACCCGCGGCTTGGAGGGCATCATCGCCAAGGGCCGAAAGTTCGATGAGATGGTCGAGGCGATGCACTCCATCGAGGCCTCCGATCCGGTGGTTTCAGAAAACTCCTTTGCCTGTGTGCTCAAGATGGACGCGACCATGAAGGGGCACGGCCGGATGAAAATGACCGAGCTCTGCGTTTACGATGTGAAGGACGGGAAGATCGTTCGCGAAGAGTTTCACTTCTGACCGGCCGGAGGAAAGCGACTGCTTCGGCGGGCGTATTCGTCGATTCAGCACGCACAATCGCGTTGTCTGGCGCCGAGGGTCTGGTAGGTGCATGGGCATGCGCCCCTTACCCTTGGTGTTGTGCTTGTTGCTACCTCTGTCCATCGCTTCGGCCCAACGTCCGTCTGAGCCCATGACTGTTTCCGATCTGCACTGCGAAGGATTGGTTGAGCCAACGACAGTGCACGGCTACCCGCGCTTCTCCTGGAAATTGCGAACAGACGCGCGTGGGGCGCGCCAATCGGCGTACCAGATTCGGATCAACGAATTGGATGCCCGTGGCCAGCCCGTGGCGGATGGCGCGATCGACACGGGACGCATCGATTCCGAGCAATCGCAGTGGGTGCAGATCGAGGGCTTCCAGCCCAAGCCGAAGACGCGTTACACGTGGCAGGCCCGCGTGTGGGATGAGCGAGGGCAGGAGAGCGGTTGGAGCGAACCGGCCCATTTCGAAATGGGTCTGGGGCACGTCGGTTGGGCGAAGGAGGCGCGGTGGATTGGCGACGGTGAGACAGTGCCGCTCGCCGGGGCACCGGCCGCGCGTTACCTGCGTCGGACCTTCGAGGTCACGCCTCGTCCGGTAAAGGCGCGCTTGTATCTGGCCACGCTCGGGTTGGTGGAACCCTGGATCAACGGTCAGCGCGTCGGGCAGGACTACTTTCTCACTGGCTGGCCGGACTATCGGAAGCGCGCCTTCTACGTCGCTTATGACGTCACCCCCCACCTGCAGGATGGCGCCAATACGCTGGGGCTGATCCTGGGAGATGGCTGGTACAGCGGCACGCTGATGGCCCGCGCCCAGGCCGGTCGCACACCGCAGGTCTCCGCCTTTCTCGAGATCACCAACGAGGCCGGTGAGGTTTCGATCGTCGCGACGGACGCCGAATGGAAATGGGCCCACGGGCCAATCGTGGAGCAGGGCATCTATCACGGCGAAACGTACGACGCGCGCCGGGATGATCCGCAATGGAGCACGCCGAACGGCGGTCAGGATTGGCAATGGAAGCCGGTGCAACTGCAGGGCACACACGCGCTCGCCATGACGCCGCGACTGTCACCGCCGGTGCGCAAGACGCAGGAGATCGTCCCTGTATCCCGAAAGGAAGTACGCCCGGGCGTGTATCACTACGACCTCGGACAGAACATGGTCGGATGGGTCAAGTTGAAGGTGAACGCGCCCGCCGGCCAGGAGGTCACGCTGCGCTTTGCCGAGATGCTCGAAACGCCGGAGACGCTGCATCTCGCGAACCTGCGTGCCGCGAAGGCGACCGCCCGCTACGTCTCCGCCGGGCGACCCAGTGAGGTCTGGGAGCCGCGGTTCACTTTTTTTGGCTTCCGCTACGTCGAACTCACCGGGCTCGAGAATCCCGCGGACGACGCCGTCACCGGTGTGGTGATCCATTCCGACCTTCAGCGGATCGGCGAGTTCGAGTGCTCCGATCCGCTGCTCAACCAACTTTTCTCCAACACTGTCTGGGGTCAGCGCGGCAACTTTGTCGAGGTGCCCACGGACTGCCCGCAGCGCGACGAACGCCTCGGGTGGACGGGCGACGCGCAGGTTTTTGCGCACACGGCCAATTACAATTACGCCAGCGGCAACTTCTATCGCCAGTGGCTGGCCGCGGTGCGCGATGGCTACCGCGAGGAGCCGGATGGTGACACAGGCTTCCCGGATGTCGCGCCCGACACGGGTCTCGGGCACGGCAGCGCGGGCTGGGGCGATGCCGGCGTGATCATTCCGTGGGTGACGTGGGTGCACACGGGCGACCGTCGGGTGCTCGAGGAGAACATGAACGCGATCCAAGCCTGGGTGGAGGCGCAGGCGGGCGCATTCCCGGATGGCATCCGGCGCAGCCGCCGTTCCTATGGCGACTGGCTGGCTCCCGGTTATGAACCGTGGTGGGCGCCCACCCCTTACGTCCTGATCGCGACGGCGTATTATGCTCATGTGACGGACGTGGCGGCGCGGATCGCCGACGCGCTTGGGCGCAAGGAACTGGCGGAACGCAACCGGGCGCTGTTCCAGCACATCCGCACCGCCTTCCAACGGGAGTTCGTACAGCCGGATGGACGGATCCAGAGCGACGAGCAGACTGCTTACCTGCTCGCCCTTGGGTTCAATCTCGTATCCGAAGATCTGCGACCGGCCATGACCGGGCACCTGGTCCGCGCCTTTCACGCGAAAGAGGATCACCTCGCGACCGGATTCCTCGGCACGCCGCTGGTGACGCCCGTCCTGACCGCGGTGGGACACGCGGACCTTGCTTACAAGGTGCTGCTGCAGGAGAGCTATCCGGGGTGGCTCTTCAGCGTGAAGAATGGAGCGACGACCATCTGGGAGCGCTGGGACAGCTGGACCCCGGAGAAGGGGTTTCATTCGGCGGGGATGAATTCATTCAACCACTACGCCTACGGCTCGGTGGTCGGTTGGATGTACGACACCGTGGCGGGCCTGGCGCCGGAAGCGGCCGGTGCAGGGTGGAAGCTGTTCACCATCGCGCCGACGCCGGGTGGAGGTTTGACTCACGCTCGTGCGAGGTTGGAAACGCCCTACGGTTTGGCGGTGTCGGGCTGGCGCCAGGACGGCGATCGTCGGACGTTTGAAGTTGTGGTTCCGCCCAATACGACGGCGCAGGTGCACCTGCCGGTGGCCGAAGGCTCGAATCTGACCGAAGGCGGTCGACCGCTCCAGGAGTTGCCGCAGGCGTCCGAAGTGTCGGTGACCGGTGGCAAGGTCAGCTTCGTGCTGGCGCCGGGCCGTTACGAGTTTGTCGCGAACCGCTAACCGGGTTCGCGCGCCTTTCCGTGGCCGGGGCACCGATCCGCGTTGCCCCGGCTTTTTTGTCAGTGGCCAGTCAAGCCGGAGGTGATGCCGGTTCAGGCGAGATGAGTCAGGGTGGTGACGCGGCTGCTCCGGCGCGCCAGCAGGGCGAGCGCGGCTACCATCAGTAGTCCAAAAGCGGTGACAAACCGCTCCGGCACGCTCCCGTCCGGCAGCGGCTGACCGTAGAGCACCTGCGCGCCGTACGGTTCACCGGGCAGGGCCCAGATGGCCGTGCCTTCGAAGTCGCTGATCGTTGAACCGGCGAAAGTGCGCTCGCCGGGAGCGAACTCGATATAGAAGGTGTTGAAGAACGGGATGAGAATGCCCGTGCCCGGCTGGATCGGGCTGATGTGATCTCCCTGGATTTCTGTATCCATGTCGATCGCACCCGCGTCGGAGAAGGGACCGTTCTGGAGGAAGGCCAGCGGCGCACTCGGGGTCTCTCCCCACACCACGCTGAACCAGGCGCGGGTCCCCGTATCCTCGAAGAACGTGACTTGAATGGCTGAGAGCGGAGCCGCAAGCGGCGCGGCGAAAGAGAGCAGGGTGATCAGGTGCGCTTTCATCGAGGCCATAACCCGATGACAGCACGGATGCGATCAGTCGCAATCTTGCGTCCGTCGGCACACGACGGTCCTGGCTGCCCGGGTTTACGCCACAACGCGTCAGGCCGGCGCTCATACGCGCCGTAGAGCGATTGTACCAGCCGGTGGCGCGGGCGGGCTCGTCTCAGGCGCCGAACGAGTAGTCGTACGGTGCGCGCATCTCGCGAGCCAGATAACGATTAGCCTCCTCGGCGTGCTCTCCGCTAAAGCGTTCGCGCTGGGCGTCCCATGTCAGCTTGTGTCCGGTGCGAAGCGAAATGGCTCCGAGATGACACATCGTCGCGGAACGGTGGCCGGTTTCCGCATCACAGATCGGCTGCTGCCGCGTGCGCATGCTCTCGTAGAAGTTGCCGTGGTGGTCGCGGCTCACCGGCAGTCGCTCCGCGCTTTCCGGCAACTCGGCCCGCAGCAACTCCGGATCGCTCGCCTTCAGTTCCTGGCGGTTCACCCAGAGCCACCCGTCTGTACCCTGAAAGCGGATACCGTTGCGCTGGCCGTCGGGATTGACGATGTCGCCGTAGATGCCGTCGTCGCGCGTGGTGTGGATGTGCAGCATCACCCCGTGGGCGTACCGGTAGCTGACGGTGTAGTCGGCGTACGCATCATAACCGCCGGGGATGGGCTCGGAGAGCCGGTGTGATTCGACGGTCTCGGGTGCGACATGACCGATGGCCCAGTAGGCGATGTCGTTATGGTGCGCCCCCCAGTCGGTCATCGTGCCGCCGGAATAGTCATACCAGAACCGGAACGTGCCGTGGCAGCGCTCCTTCACGTAATCCACCTTCGGCGCCTGTCCGAGCCAGAAGTCCCAGTCGAGTCCGCTAGGGACGGCGCTGGGGGAGAACGGCCCTTCGCGCAACCCCGCCGGCAGCCAGACGTGCACCTCCTGCAATTGGCCGAGGCGGCTGTTGCGCACGAGTTCGCACGCGAGTCGGAACCGTTGTGAGCTGCGTTGCTGCGTGCCGGTCTGGAGGACCACGCCGGCCGCCTTCACGGCGTCGGCGACGCGTCGGCCTTCGTCGATCGTGAGCGTCAGCGGCTTCTCGCTGTACACGTCCTTGCCCGCGCGGATGGCGGCCAGGTTGATCAGGGTGTGCCAGTGGTCCGGCGTGCCGTTGATGATGGCGTCGATTTTGCCGCGGTTCAGCAACTCGCGGACGTCGCGAAAGCGTGCCGGCACCTTGCCATCGATGGTGAACTGCTCGACCGCGCCGGCGAGCCGCGTCTCGTCGACGTCACAGAGGGCGACGATGTCGGCGTAGTGGCTGGCGTTGTTGGCGTCGACCTTGCCCATGCCGCCGCAGCCGACCAGGGCGACGGCGGGTCGATCGTTGGCGCTGGGCCGGGCGGGGTTCTCGGCGGCGCGAGCCATCTGACGCTCGACAAACCAGAGAGGCAGTCCGGTCGCCGCCGCCGCCATGGCGCAGCGATGCAGAAAGCGGCGGCGCGACACCTGAAAAGTCGGCGCGTTGTACGCTGACGTGGAACGGGACGAAGAGGGTTCAGGGGACATGGAAAGGGAGAGGACGCAAAGGAAGGAACGGGCGTCGACGGCTCACCGGAGGTGGAGCGCCGCGATGCTGAGCGAAGCATCGAAACCAAAGCGGCGGTCGCGACACGATACTGAGTCTAACGTTCCGCCAGCGCCCTCCTCGGACCGTTAGGGACGCCCGCACGACGCGGTTTGCCCCGTCAGTGGGCAAAAATGGGGCAAGCGGCGCCGGCGTGGTTTTGCGTGGCGGCTTGCGGATCGGTGCAAGTCTGCGCAAGGTCGGGACGCGGCCAATCCCGGCCGTCCTCAACTCCGTACCCCCGATGAAAGTCCTGAAGACTCTGGTTGCGTTGTCCGTTCTCTCGTTGGCCGCCGGCAATGCCCTGGCGCAAGATCCCCAGCCGCCGAAACCGGCCGGCAAACCCGCCGCGTGTTGCGCAAAGAACGCCGCCGAAGGCAAAGCCTGCGGGCACAGCTGCTGCGTCGAGGCCGCCAAGGCGGGTCAGAACTGCGAAAAGTGCGGCGGAAAGAACGAAAAGAAGAGCTAACGTTTTCCGCACGAAGACGCGGAGCCTGCCAGCAGGGCTCCGCGTTTTCGTTGAGGTGAGCTAGCGCGTGGCGCCGGATGAACTTGGCTCGGGCAACCAGCCGCTCGCGCGCATCCAGTCGGCCACGCGGTCCGGCCAGGTGGAGACGACGTCCCCGGTCTTGCGCAGGCCGTAGCCGTGTCCACCCACTGGATACAGGTGCATCTCCGCGGTCACGCCGGCGCGGTGTAACGCGGCGTAGTAGGTGAGGGCGTTTTCGACGCGCACGTTGTCGTCCTGCGTCATGGCGAGGAAGGTCGGAGGCGTACGGGTGCGCTCCACCGGCAACTCGGGTGGCAGCGCGTCGTTCTGATCCTTCATGCTCAGGTACCCCGGGTAGATGAGCACGGTGAAGTCCGGTCGGCAGCTGAGTTGGTCGGCCGCGTCAATGGCTGGATACGTGCGCTGCTCGTGGTTGTTGCTGAGGACCGCAGCGAGGTTGCCGCCCGCGGAAAACCCGAGCACTCCGATGCGATCGGGCGCGATACCCCAAGCTTCGGCGTTTTGGCGGACCAGTCCGAGCGCGCGTTGGGCGTCCTGCAGCGGCGCCTCGTGGGGTTTGCGGCCCTCGCGGCGGGGCACCCGGTACTTCACCATGATCGCGGTGACCCCGATCGAGTTGAACCACTCACAGATCTCCGTGCCCTCGATGTCGGTCGCGAGGATGTGGTAACCACCACCGGGAAAAACGAGGACCGCGGACCCGGTGCGGCGGGATGGATCCGCGTGATATACGGTCAACGTCGGATCACTGACGTTCCCGATGCGCTCAACCCGTTGGCCCGCGACGAGACGGTCGTTGGGCGTGGTCGTATCGACCTCGGGCGGCAGATCCTTCGTCTCGCCCGGGGCGCGACCGGGCCAGAGGCGAAGCGTCGTCGGTTCGGCGGGCGAGAGGGTTGGCAGCAGGAGTGTCATCAACAACAGGATACGAGGGTATTTCATCGGGGTGGGACACACAGTGTGCACGAGGCGCATGGCGGAGGCCAGCGGGTTCATCTGAATGACTAAAATCGCGGCACCAGCTGGTCTGCCAGCACGTTGCTGGACTGGCGGTGGTGCGTTGCGTAGCGACTTGGTTGAAGGTTCGGCGGATGCTCCCCCGCGCCGCTGCGCTCGTCGAACTCGGCGTCGGATTGGAGGGTGACGCGATGCCGCGGCGATTCCGCGGCCAACGGGATCGGAGAGCGCCCTCGCCGCTACCACCGGCACTCGAACGAGTTCAGGTGGCGTCGCGACACTGGCCGGCCGCTTCGGGCTTAAACCACCGATCGTCGTTGAGCGGTGGGGATGGACGGTTCCCGTCGTGAGCTGGCGCTGCGTGTAGGTAAAAAGCCTCGACACCATTCGGCCCTTCTCTGGGAATGGCGGGGTCGCTGCTCGCTGGGCCTCGTCCAGTCAGCGGAGCACGCTTGAACCCACCGACGGCGAATTTCTCTGCGCGCCGGCTCCGAGCTTTCTCCGGTGTGGCGGCGCATGGCCATGGATGAAGATTTCTCACCTCAGTTGCGCCGGGAGCTGCTCGACGATTTTTACGCCGAGTGCGATGAGCACCTGAGCGTCGTTCGGCAAGCGCTGGAGGTGCTCGAGCCCGCGGCGCGCGCCGGGCAGGAGAACCCGTCCGCGGTCGAGCGGCTGTATCGCGCGCTGCACTCGCTTAAGGGCAATGCCGCGATCGCCGGCGTACGGCCGGCGGAGCAGGTGGCCCACGCGATGGAGGACATCCTGCGACACGCCTCGCGCCAGGGCGGCCGCCTGACGTTGTCGCAACTCGAGCTGTTGCTCGATGGCGCACACGGCTTCGAGCAGGTGGTGGCGAGCCATCGGCTCAGTAAGCCGCTGCCGGATACAACGGCTTTGCTCACGCGCCTGGGGGCCGATTTGCCGTCCGAAGGTTCTTCGCTGGCGACCAACGAACCGGCGGGGGGCTCTGCGCAAACGCAGGCCTCGTCGGGGAATGCGTCGCGCCAAGCCGTGCAGGACGCGCTGGGCCGCGGGCTCGAACTGTGGCAATGCACGTTCAGCCCAGCGCCGGAGTTGGATCAGCAGGGCGTCAATCTGGCTGCCGTGCGCGCGCAACTGGCCGAATGCGGCGAGATCCTCGCGTCGGAGCCGTCAATCGAGCCAGGCCGCGGTATTCGGTTTAAATTTGTGCTCGGACTGAACAAGGCGCCGGAGGACGTCGCTCGCTGGGAGGCGGATGGCGTCACCTGGGAGCCGTTTTCCCAAGCGCAGCCGGTCTCGGCGGAGGAGTCGGTGACGCGGGATCGGTCGGCGGAAGACCTTGCCCTGTCGCCTTCGCACATCGTGCGGGTGGACCTCGCGCGGCTGGACGAGTTGATGCGGTTGACGGGGGAACTGGTCATCCAGCGTTCCCGGCTGCAGCAACGGATTGCCGCGTTGGGGGGGGACGAATCGCTGAAGGAAATCGACGCGGGCATCGGGCGTACGTTGCGGGATTTGCGCAAGGCGGTGACCCGCGTGCGACTCGTGCCGATTGGGGAGATTTTTTCGCGGATTCCGTACGCGGTCCGTGATCTGGCCGCGGAGCAGGCGAAGCTCGCGCGCACGGTGCTCGAGGGCCATCAGACGGAGATCGACAAATTTCTCGCGGAACGGCTGCGTGAACCCCTGTTGCACCTGGTGCGGAACGCGTTGACGCACGGCGTCGAAACTGCGGACGAGCGGCGCACCTTGGGAAAACCACCCGAGGCGACACTCACCTTGCGGGCGGTTAACATTGGTGAGTCGGTGCTGATTGAGGTACGCGACGACGGCCGCGGGGTGGATGAGGCCGCCGTGGTGCAACGAGCGCGCGCGGCGGGTTTGAACGTGCCGGCGGTGGTCGACGCGAACGCGTTGCTCTCGATTCTCTGCGCGCCCGGTTTCAGCACGCGCGATCAGGCGGACCGGGCCGCGGGGCGCGGCATCGGCATGTCAGTCGTTGCCGACGCGGTTCGTGAACTGGGCGGCACGCTGACGCTCGAAACCACGCGCGGGCAGGGGACCACGTTCACGCTTCGTCTGCCACTCACGGTTTCGATCGTCGACGCGTTGATCGTCCAGGCCGGCGAACACGTCTGCGCAATGCCGCAGGCCGCGGTTGACCAGATCATCCAAGTGCCGGTGAGAGAATCGCGCCGCGTTGCCCAGACGGAGGTCATTCCCTTCCGCGACGGACTGCTTCCGCTGGTGCGCCTGAGAGCGGTCTTCGGGATGGAGCCGCAGGAGAGCGCACTCACGACGATCCTCGTGGTGCACACGGAGCGAGGTGCAACGGGTCTCGCGGTAGATCGGGTGCAGACGCGGCGTGAGATCGTGGTGCGTCCGTTGACGGATCCGCTGGTGCGTGTACCCGGCGTCGCGGGTGCGACCGAACTTGGCGATGGCCGCCCCATTCTGATTCTCGACCCGAGAGGTCTCGGCGGCGGCGCAGTGCGTCCTCCCGATGGCATTGGGCACCAAGAACGTCTTCACCGATCGGTATGAGCCTGACGGAAAGTTATATCCTCTTCGAACTCGACGACGCGGCTTACGCGGTGCGAAGCGATCACGTGCAGCACGTGGAGATGCTGGAGCACGTCACCCCCGTACCCAATACGGCCCCGGCGGTGGATGGTGTGGTTTTTTCGCGCGGCCACGTTTACCCTGCCATCAACCTGCGGGCGCGCTTCGGGCTCGCGCGGCGTCCGTACGATTCGCGGACCCGGCTGATCTTTCTCAAGGTCGGGGACCGCGTGGTCGCGTTGATCGTCGATTCCGCGCGTGCCTTCCAGCGGATCGCCTCCGACCAGATCCGCCCGATCGAACACACCCTCGTCGGTGTGCAGGGCAACCACATGGAGGGCGTCGCGACGGTGAAGGGTCGTTCCGTCCTGATCCTCGACGTGGGCGCCGTCCTCACCTTGGAGGAAACCACTCTCCCGGCGGGTGCGCCCGCTGCCTCAACTTCGACCGTCTCCTGAACCATGGCCAAATCCACCCGTTCCCGCGGCCCGCAGACCGCCCCCAGTCCTTCCGCCAACCCCTCGTCCGCCCAAGCCGCCGGCGGCGCCATGTCCGCACGCCTGAGCACGGGCGCGGTCACCCAGAACCGCGCCTTGGACTCGGCGACGTCCGAGTTGAACGAGATGGCGCGCACGCTCAAGGAGACCGCACTGCAGGCCGAATCGCTCGCGCGGTCGAGTGATGATACTGCGGCGTCCGTCAATGAACTCGCCGCTTCGATCGAGCAGGTGGCGGGAAACAGCGCTCATGTTGCGACCGCGGCCGCGCAGACCACCACGGCCATGCGTCAGATTGCCGCCGCGACCGAGTCGGTGACGACCACGGCACAGGAAATGGCTACGTCCGCCGAGGAGCTGGCCACCGCGATCGAGCAGACCGCGGGTTCGGCCAAACGGATTTCCAAGGACTCCGAGGAGCTCGCCACCGGATTGGACGAAACCGGCGCCTCGATCGAAGAGATGAGCAAGTCGATCCAGGGCGTCTCGCGGAATGCGGACGAGCTGACGACCGCGGCCGAGGAAACGCTTTCGTCGATGAACGAGATGGCTGCCTCGATCGAGGAGGTGGCCGCGATGTCCGAAAACCTGGCCGCGTCGGTGGAGGAGACGTCGACGTCGGTCGAGGAAATGGCGCGTTCGATCCAGTCCGTCGCGCAAAGCGCCGAACGGATCACCGAAGCCGCGACCAACGCGCACACGAGTTCGACGGAGATGGACCGCTCGAACCGCGCGGTCGCAGACTTGGTCAAGCGCACGCACGACATCTCGAGCCGCGTTTCCCGGGAGGCCGACGAAGGCGGCCAGGCCGTGCGGAAGTCGATTCAAGGCATCGGCCGCGTGGCCAAGGCGATGGAGAACTCGACGGGCGTGATGCGTGAGCTCAACCGCCAGACGTCGGAAATCGGTACGATCGTTGACGTAATCAACGTGATCGCTGAGCGCACCAACCTCCTGTCGCTCAACGCGTCGATCGAAGCGGCGCGCGCCGGTGAGGCGGGGCGCGGTTTTGCCGTGGTCGCGGAAGAGATCCGCAACCTGGCCGATCGCTGCGCCAAGGCGACGTCGGACATCGCTCGGATTGTGCGCAACCTGGAGGATGTCACCCGCGATGCCACGCAGGCCGCAACCGACGGTGCGCGCGTCGCCGAGGAGTCGAACCGCCTTTCGGAGACCGGCTCAGAGGGCCTGCAAAAGATCCTCGAAGGGGTGCGGGAGAGCACACGGCTCATTGCGGAAATCAGCCGTGCGACGGACGAGCAACTGGTGGCCGGCCGCCATGTGCTCGAAGCCATCTCGGTCACTGCGACCCAATCCAAACAGGTAGCCACGGCCACCGCTGAACAGGCTAAAGGCGCTTCGGCGATCGTGCAGGCATCCGGACAAATGCGACGGATCACCAAGGAAGTATCCCAAGCAATGGGTGAACACGGTCGGGCGGCGCGAGAAGTCGTGCGCGCGGCGCAGGCGACCAGCACGATTGCCGGCCAGCTGCGCAAGGCGACAACCGAGCAGGCGGGTGGAGCCAGCCAAATCGTGGCGGCGGTCGACGCCATGCGCAAAACCGGGCTCTCGACTTCGCGGGCGATCGCGGAGCAGGCCAGCGCTTCTGAGCAAGCGTCCAAGGAGGCTGCTCGATTGGCGAAGATGGTCGCCTCGGTCAGCCGCGCGATGGGCGAACAGGCGACGGGTTCCTCCCAGATCGCCGCGGCGGCCGACAACCTGCGCATGCAGTCGGAACAAACTGCGCGGGGAATCCAGGAACAAACGCGCGCTATGCGCGACATCACAGCCGCCACCGCCAACATTGCGCGTCAGGGCAAACTCATCACCGCTGCGAATCTCAAACATTCAGCCTCTTCCGAGAACGTGTTGGTGAACCTGCTCCAGATCCGCGAGGTCACGACGCAAAGTGCCGCCGACGCGGTCATCATGAAGGGTGACGAAGACCGGGCGGACGAAAAACGTCGTCGCGGGACCCAAGCGAAGCAGACGGCTGCGCGCAGTCGCCGGTCGGGCTCGCGACAAAAACTCGCTGAAGACGCGAACGAGGCGCCTAAGAACGGGACGAACTCCGGATGACCTTTCACCCGGTGCCCGGCGCCGCTCCTCTCCTGCCGATCCCTGACACGGTTGCACGTTTGTTGCGGGATTTGGTGCACGAGCGCACGGGCGTCTACTTTGACGACGAGCGTCTCGAACTGATGCTCGACAAGCTGAAACCGCGCGCGCACGCGCACGGCTGCCTGTCGTTCCTCGATTACTACTATATTCTCAAATACGAGGAGAAGGGCCCCGAGGAATGGCGGCGGGTGATGGACGCGTTCTCCGTCCAGGAGACGTACTTCTGGCGGGAGTTCGACCAGGTGAAAGCGCTGGTCGACGCCGTCGTGCCCGAGTGGTTCAGCCGACAGGACCGGCCCCTGCGGATCTGGAGTGCGGCGTGCGCAACGGGTGAGGAGCCGTACAGCCTTGCGATGGCGTTGGAGGAGGCGGGCTGGGGACGTCATCCGATCGAAATCCCCGCGAGTGACGGCAGCGAGGCGGCGCTCGCGCGGGCCCGCGCCGGCGTTTTTCGCGAACGCTCCTTCCGGAGTCTGCCGCCCGAGTTGCGCGCCAAGTACTTCATGCCGACACCAGAGGGCGATCGCCTTCGTCCGGAGTTGGCGTCGCGGGTGTCCTTTCGTTGGGCCAACCTCGTGGACCCGACCGGGTACGCCGATCTGGGCACGCTGCAGGTCATCTTCTGTCGCAACGTCTTTATTTATTTCTCCAACCAATCCATCGCCAAGGTGGCGGGACACTTTGCCGACCGGATGTCGGAAAGGGGGCACCTGTTCATCGGGGCATCCGAGACTTTGCTGAAAATCACGGACGAGTTCGAACTGAATGAGGTGGGCGGTGCGTTTGCGTATCGTCGCACCGGAGTGACCGCGAAGGTATGACCGCGTCCTTGATTCGGGTTCTGGTGGTGGACGACTCCGCGTTCGCCCGGAAGGTCGTGCGGGAGATCCTGGCGTCGAGTCCGTTGGTCGACGTGGTCGGCACCGCTCGCGATGGCGAGGAGGCCTTGGAAATGGCGGAACGGCTGCGTCCGGATCTGGTGATCTGCGACCTCCGAATGCCGCGGCTCGATGGGGTCGGGTTCGTGCGCCGCCAGATGGAAGTACGCCCGTTGCCGATCCTGATTGTGTCGGCGGCGGCGCAGGATGCGGCGGAGGTGGTCGAGGCATTGAGCGCCGGGGCGATCGATGCGATCCAGAAGCCGAGCGCGATGGCGACGGACGACCTGCGTTCGATCCGCCGGACGCTGTTGCAGCACGTCCGTGAGGCCATGCAGGTGCCGGTGGCGAACCTGGTCCGTCAACGGCCACCCGCTGTGGTGCCGGAGCGCCCGGCCGCCATCGTGGCACCTCCCGCCGTCAACGTAGATCTGATCGTGATCGGGATATCCACGGGCGGACCCCAGGCGTTGCGTTATCTGCTACCCCAGTTTGCCGCCAATTTCCCGGTGCCTATTGCGGTCGTGCTCCACATGCCGCTCGGCTACACCGCCTTGTTTGCGGAGAAGTTGAATGAGGTCTGCGCGTTGGAGGTGAAGGAGGCCGCCGATGGTGACGTCGTTCGTCCCGGTCGGATTCTATTGGCCGCGGC
This sequence comes from Verrucomicrobiota bacterium, assembly GCA_023386835.1. Taxonomy (GTDB): domain Bacteria; phylum Verrucomicrobiota; class Verrucomicrobiia; order Opitutales; family Opitutaceae; genus Actomonas. The sequence continues at coordinate 25,627 of JAEWIY010000216.1, read as the reverse complement.
AGGCCGGCATTTGGTGTTTGAGCGCCGGCCGAACGGCGAAGTGGTGGCCCAGTTGCCCCTCCAGCCATTGGAGAAGATCCACCGGCCGTCGGTCGATGTGATGTTCAAATCAGCTGCCGAAGTGTACAGCGACCGCGTGCTGGGCGTCGTGATGACCGGGATGGGAGACGACGGCAAGGAAGGTAGCGCGTGGATAAAAGCGAAGGGCGGATGCGTGATGACCGAAGCTGAAAAAAGTTGCGTTATCTATGGTATGCCACGCTCAGTGGAGGAGGCCGGTTTGAGTGACTCCGTTGTTCCCTTGGAGGAGATGGCCGCGGCCATCATTGCCCGATTATGAGTGTAAAGATCCTTGTCGTAGACGATTCCAGCCTGGCGAGGCGGAGACTCCGCCAGTTGCTGGAGGAGATGCACCACACCGTCGAAGAGGCGTCTGACGGCGCTCAAGCTTTGGAACGGTTCTACCTCCAGCGGCACGATGTGGTGGTGCTGGACATGGTCATGAGTGGCATGTACGGACTCGAGGTGCTCGAAAAGATGCGTACGATTGATCCGGAGGTCCGGGTCATTATCGTTACCGCCGACATTCAGCGCTCCACGGCCCAGCAGGTGAAGGAGGCGGGCGCCAAAGCCATCCTCAACAAACCGGTGAATCGCGACGCCCTCGTGGGCGTGCTCGACCTGGTCCTGCAAGGGAGGCACGTGTGGAACTGAGCCTTGACCAGAAGGATGCGCTGACGGAGCTGATCAACATCGGCTACGGCCGGGCGGCCGGTGCACTGTCCGAACTCACCGGGTACCGGATCAACCTGGAGGTGCCGCAGGTGACGATGCACGACATCGAAGCCATCGCGCCGTTCCTCGAGCGGGTGATCGAGAAGGATGCCGCGAGTGTCACGCAGGTGTTTTCGGGGCCGATTTCCGGCACCGCGTTGCTCGTTCTGGATGAGTACGCCGCCCGCGTGCTGAGCCAGCTGTTGACCGAAGATCGCCTGGAGGCGGTCGAGTTGGACTCCAGTGCCCGCGAAATCATCACGGAGGTGGGCAACATCCTGCTCAATGCCTGCCTGGGAGTATTTGGCAACCTGCTGGATGTTCATCTAAACTTTGCGGTGCCGCGGCTGCACATCGACGGCGTGCGGCGCGTCCTGCAGACGGTGAGCCGCGAGGTGAACGAGCAGTTGCGTTATGGGCTGATGATCCACACCCGCTTCTATGTCCGGGCGCGGGATGTCAGCGGTTACTTGGTGATTGTCTTGGGGATCTCGTCTTTGGACCGCCTGCTGCAGGAGCTTGAGCATTGGGAGAACCGCCAGATCCAGTGAGCGCACCCCCCGTAGTGAAACCGGAACACCGCGATGGCGGGTTCCCGGGCTCGGGGGCGTTTGTCGCGCGCTGGATGCAGGAGATTGCTCCGTACGGTATTTTCACGACTGATACGGAGCTGCGGATCGACAGCTGGAACCGCTGGATGGCCGTGCACAGCGGCAAGTCGGCGGGAGAGGTGATCGGTCGGCGTTTGATCGACCTTTATCCGCAACTGGAGGCGCGGCATCAGGAGCGGTTTGAACGCGCGTTGACGGGCGAGATCAGCGTCTTATCGGCGGCGCTGCACAAGTACCTGCTGCCGTTCCCGCCGGTGAGCCGGCAGGATGAGGTGGCGCATATGCTGCAGACGGCGCGGGTGGCACCGCTCACCGATGCGCAGAAGGTCGTCGGCACCATCACGATCATCGAGGACGTGACGCAACGCGAGATCCAGGCCGCGATCCTGCACCGCCAGCAGGAGCTCGACCGGTTGCTGTCGACGGCGTTGGGCGCGTTGCTGCAGTCCCGCGATCCGGCGAAGGACGTGGCGGAGATCTTCCCGCTGCTGCTGCCGTCGCTCGGGTTGGACGCCTATTTCAGTTACCTGCTGGGTTCCTCGCGCACGACACTGCACCTCAACGCGGCCGGTGGCGTTTCGCCCAAGCAGCGAGACCTGTTGGCCGTGCTGCCGGTGTCATCGCTGGACCCAGTGACGGGGCCTGTCGGTGAATCGTCACTACCGGTGACGATCGCGTCGCACCTTGAGTCGTTGCGCGAGCTCGGGTTGCGGGCCTGCTGCTGCTTCCCGATGTGGATCGGCGATCGTGTGATCGGTCTCGTCTCGTTCGGCAGCTATCACAAGGAGACAATCCCCTCCAGCGATCGGGCGGTGTTGTCGCGCGTGGCGCGCTACGTGGGGCTGGCGGTCGATCGGGCGGCGCGGGAGCGTGACGTTCTCGCCGCTTCGCGAGCGAAGGATGATTTTCTGGCCGCGCTCTCGCATGAGTTGCGGACGCCGCTCAATCCCGTGCTGCTGCTGGCGAGTGATTCGGCGGCCAACCCGCAGTTTCCGGCGGAAGCCCGCGAGGCGTTTCGTGTCATTGAGAAGAACGCCCTGCTGGAGGCTCGCCTGATCGATGACCTGCTCGACCTGACCCGGATCGCGCACGGAAAGACGGCGCTCGAGGCCACGGTGGTGGACGTGCATGACACGTTGCGTGACGCCTTGGTCACGGTGCGGGCGGATGCGACTGCACGGGCGCTGGCGCTGGCAGTGGATTTGCAGGCGACGCGCAGCAAGGTGAAGGGCGACTCGGCGCGGCTGCAGCAGGTGTTCTGGAATCTGTTGAAGAACGCCGTGAAGTTCACGCCCGCGGGTGGCGCGATCTCCGTCACGAGCCGCGTCGACGAGATTACGCAGCAACTGGTGATCACCATTACGGATACAGGCATCGGCCTTGAGCCGCATGAGGTGGATCGGATTTTTGGGGCGTTTGTCCAAGGCGACCACGCCGCTTCCGGTCGGAATCACCAGTTCGGCGGGCTTGGGCTTGGTTTGGCGATCAGCCGGAAGCTCATTGAGCTGCACTCCGGCGAAATCGAGGCGCATAGCCAGGGGCGCGACCGGGGCTCAACCTTCGTGGTCCGCCTGCCGCTGATCTTGCAGCCCGACGAGTTGATGGTCGCGGCGGGTCTCACGGGCCCCGACGCCGCGCCGGCCCTGACGGTGAACAACAACTCCGGCTCCAAGCCCTCGGGCGGACGAATTTTGCTGGTGGAGGACCACGAGCCGACGCGTGCGCCATTGACCCGCCTGTTGGTGCGCCGCGGATACGATGTCGTTCCGGTGGGCACGGCCAGCGCCGCGCTTGAGGCTGCCGAGGTGGGCACGTTCGATCTCGTGTTGTCCGATATCGGGCTGCCCGACAGCGACGGCTACACGTTGATGAAGTCGCTGCGGGACCGGCACGGGATTCCAGGCATCGCGCTGACCGGTTACGGCATGCATGAAGACGTCGCGCGCAGCAACGAAGCCGGCTTCGTGGCGCACCTGACGAAACCCATCAGTGTGGCCTTGCTCGACCAGACGCTGGCCGCCGCTTTTTCCCGCAGCCGCACGAACGGCTGAGGCGACGACCGTTCGAGCGGCAGCGAACGAAGAAGCAAGGTCGCCGCAACGTTGGCGTCGGCAGCGCCCGTGGGTGGCCGGGGCGTTCAGTCTTCGTCCGGCTGAAAACCGATGGCGTCGAGTGCCGGCTGGATTTCGGGATTCGCCATGAACTGATCCCAGACGAGACCCGTGCGGTGGTTTTCAATCATCACGGTGATGGGCGCCTGGTTGAGCGCCATGTACACTTCTTCGAACCAGTTTTGCGTGCGGTTGAAGCCGTCGTGGAATCCGTAGATCCCAAAAACCTTCCGGCCGAGCTGACGGTAGAAGTGTTTGAGCGCCGCCAGCGATTCATCCGGCGTGTAGGGCATCGAGGCGAGCGCGGCCATGACGCTGATCGTCCCGTTGTCGGCTCGGGGTTCGGGGCGACCGCCGCCGGAATTGATGCCGACCGACAATCCCCAGCAGTCGGCCGCGTAGCCTTTAAACTTCCGCGGGTTCTCGACACAGTAGGCGTGGTTGATGCGAGTGATCGCGCGGTTGTTTTTGAAGTAGTTGGTGTAGCGGTCGCGTTTCCCACGCGGGTCAAAGCCCAGATAGGAAAAGTGCACGAAAAACAGGTCGCCACCCGAGCCGACACCGACCTCGAGGTCCTGACCGTTGAATGTGCCGCCATTGACGAACGTGTCACCCAGCGTGGTGCGACCCCACGTGCGCCGATAATGAACCCCGTAGGGCGACGTATCCGCCCAGCCGGTATGCCACATCTCGGCGGGAATCGCGTGTTTCGGCGAGGCGATGGCGAGCAGGTAAATGATCATCGTCTCGTTCCAGCCGATGAGCGGATGGCTGATGTGGAAACCGACGTCTGGCGACCAGTGCCAGTAAAGACGCGGGCTGTCGGGGTCCTTTCGATACCAATCCCATTCCACTTCCTCCCACAGGCGCGTGATGGTCTCCCGAATCTCGCGCTCGACCGGATTGTCGCGGCGGAAGTACTGCCGGGCCGCGAGCAACCCCTGGATCATGAATGCAGTTTCAACGAGGTCGCCGCCGTTGTCGTACTTGCCGAAGAAGGGGACGGTCTTGCCGGTGTCGCCATCGAGGAAGTGCGGCCAGACTCCATGGAAACGATCAGCCGCGGCCAGGAAACGCACGATCTTCAGCATGCGTTCGGCGACTTGATCACGGGGTTCAAACGCGCGTTCAGCGCCCACGATCAGAGCCATGACGCCAAATCCGCTTCCACCAAGCGCCAGCAAATTCGGGTCACCCGGCAGAACCTCCGGCGCCAGTCCCGCCTTCGGATGACCGGCATCCCAGTAGTAACGAAAACACGCTTCCTGGACCATGGTCAGCAACTCGTCATCCGAGAACGGACGCGTTTGCGCCATGGCTGAGGCGGGCGAGGGCTCGGATTCGTTGCCGGCGATGTCGACGGCGGTCACGCGATAGCTCGCCTCTTGCCCCGGTTCGCCGAAGAAATCGACGAAACGCGTCCATTGGCCCTGCTGCGTGCCAATCGGCTGGAACTCGGTGCCGTCGGTCGAGCGATAGATCCGATACTCGAGCAGGTCAGGAGCCTCGCTGGGGGGCCACGTGATCTCGAAGTGGCGTTCGTGGGCGCGCGCGTTGGCCGTGCGGGGCGCGGGCGGCGGCGTGGAGTCGTCCTGGTCGACGTTGCGGATCTGGAAGTCGTCGAAATAGACGGTGTGGTCCACGTTGTCGTCGAGCCCCTGCATGAACGATATGCTCAACGCGTCGGCGACGTTGAAGGCCGGATCGTCCGTGCTGTTGTACTGCCCGGCGCGCAGCTCGGTCAGGGGAATGACGACGCGGGTCCAGCGCCCCGCCGGAATCCGGGAGTCGCCACGGGCGAGGGTGATCGAGGCCGTCCCGTTGTCGTGCCGATCGCGCAGAAACAGCCGCGGCGAGTTTTCCGCCGTGAGTTCAAAATCCGGATACACCCAGAACGTCAGCGCATTTCCTTCGAACGTGAACGGACGGGCGTAGCGTCGGGTGACCTCCACCGTCATGCGCCAGTCGCCGCCCGGCGCGGATTTCCATTTGAGTCGGAGAGCGTTGGGCGGGCTGACGAAGTGATCGTTCTCGACCGGGATTTTGCCCTCGAAGAGTTCGAGGGTGCTGGGGGCCACGAGGTAGCTCTGGCTGGATTCGTATCCATCGTCCGTCAGGCTGTTGGCGAAAATGACATGGCGGTCATAGGTGGACTGCGCCGCAGCAGGGAGCAGCAGGCTCATGAACGGCAGGAGTTGGCGAAGCTTCATGGGAGTGGGGCGGTCGGGAGACGGACGGGCAGGGGAGCGGACGATGGCGGCAAGCCATCGGTAAGGTGGAACACGGCGGTGCTGGGACCGGCGCTGAGGCGGAATTCACCCGCTTCGAGCCAACGTCGGCCCTCGTGGTCGGGGAACGACAGGTCTCGTTCCGGGATGATCTCGAAGCGGAAGATCCGTGCTTCGCCGGGGCGAAGCGTGGCTTTTTCGAAGTGCTTCAACTCGCGCAGCGGGCGCGTGATGCTGGCTGCCGGATCGCGGACAAACCAGAAAACGGTTTCCGCACCCTCACGATCGCCGCGGTTGGTGACGGTCACTTCGGCGATGAGGCGCTCGTGCGAGGACACACGATCGGCGCTCAGGCGGATTTCGCTGTAACCAAACGGGGAATACCCAAGCCCATGCCCGAACTCGTACAACGGCGTGGTATCGAGATCCCGGTACGCGCCTTCTTCACCCAGCCGCGCCCGTGGCCGCAGAATGTGCGCGATCGGGATTTGTCCGGTCGTCCGTGGCCAGGTGACCGCCAGCCGGCCGGAGGGATTCCGGCGGCCCAGCAGGATGTCCGCCAGCGCGGCGCCGGCTCGCGAGCCGCCCTGCCAGGTGGCGAGGATCGCCGCCATTTCAGCCTCCAACCCGTGCAACTCGATGGGGCGCCCGCTCACGACCACGAGGATGACCGGCCGCCCGGTCTGTGCGACGGCGCGCGCCAACGCCTCCTGTTCGCCCGGAAGGCGCAACGTCGAGCGACTCGCGTTTTCACCGCTCATCCAGGCCTCTTCACCAAGGCAGAGCACCACGGCGTCCGCGGCTTGTGCGATCGCGGTGGCGCGCGCGAAGTCGAACGGCTCGCGAGCATCAATCGAGCCGCCGGTGTAGTGCTCCAAGGCCGCGGGGCGCGGCAGCCTCTCACGCAATGCTTCGAGCAATGGGAGCGTCTCCTCCGGGCGCCCCTGCTGGGCCCAGCTCCCAAGGAGCGCGGCGCGGTGCGAAGCCAGCGGACCGATCACCGCGATCTTCCGAGGGTGGGCTGTCAGCGGCAGGATACCGTTGTTCTTGAGCAGGACGATTGACTCCGACGCCAGTTCTTCCGCGACCGCGAGGTGTTCCTCGGTGGGCGGCGCTTCGCTCAGCGACGTGCGCTCCCGATACGGTGCCTCAAACAGCCCGAGCTCGAACTTGATCCGCAGGACCCGCCGCACTGCCTCGTCGACGGTGGCCAGCGGCACGACGCCGGATTCGACCAGGCCTTGCAGATGTTCGACGTACAGCCCGTCGGCCATGTCGAGGTCGACGCCCGCGGAAATCGCCTTCTGCACCGCTTCCTTCGTGTCCGCGGCGAACCCTTGGTGCGTCAGCTGCAACACCGAGTTCCAATCGGAGACCACCAATCCGTCGAACCCCCAGCGCTCGCGCAGAACGTGCGTCAGAGTGTAAGGATTCGCGCTTGTCGGAATTCCGTTGAGGTCGTTGAACGCACTCATGACGGTGCGCGCCCCAGCGCGGACACCCGCTTCGAAGGCCGGCAGATGGCGTTCCCACAACACCTGTCGGGAGATGTCGGTCGCGCTGTAGTCGCGGCCGCCTTCCGAGGCGCCGTAACCCACGTAGTGCTTCAGGCAGGACGCGAGCGAATTCGGTCCGTAGCGAGGCTCCCCCTGGTAGCCGGTCACGGACGCTGCCGCGAAAACGCCGGACGCGTAGGGCGATTCACCAAACGTTTCCGCGATTCGTCCCCAACGCGGATCGACGCAGTGATCCACCATCGGGGCGAAGGTCCAGTCAATCCCTTGCGCGCGCGCCTCGGCCGCGGCAACTTCCGCTGCGCGCCGGACGAGCTCGGGGTTCCACGAGCACGCTTGGGCCAGTGGGATCGGAAAGATGGTCCGATAGCCGTGGATCACGTCGGCCCCGAAGATGACCGGGATGCCCAGGCGTGACTCCTCCATGGCGCGGCGCTGGATCGCATTGCGTCCATCGAGCACGGTCGGACCACCCACAATGTACGAGCCGTAGGTCGGGCGAAAATCCGCCGCGCGTTCGCTGAGGTTGTTGGGATTGGCGTCGCCAGCGTTGCCCTGGTGCAGCTGGTGCACCTTTTCCTCGAGCGTCATGCGATCGAGCAGATCCGTCACGCGGCTCTCCACGTCTTGATCGCGCTGGCGATAAAGAGGCGTGTCAGCGCTCATGGTCAGCGGAACCGACAGGGCCAGCCAGCCGCAAGTCAGACGGAGCGTCTTCACGGTGGGCAGCGTTCACAGTCCGATTTCGATCAGGTTCGATCCAGGCCGAAACTGCCGGCGCAACGTGTCTCGCGGCACGAGGAGGCCGCCGTCACGGTAGGGGTTGGGTTCGCGGCGCGTCGCATCAACGCTGATACCGTTGATCCGCAGGGCGCGCGGGGTGTGGGCGCCGTGTTGCACGGAGAATCGCAGCGTCACTTCCGCGCCCTCGAGCCGCAGATCCGCCTCCAGTCCGTCGAGACTCCGGCAGAGGACCGGATCGAATACGATATCGCCGAACGACTCGCGAACGCCGAGCAGGCACGTTCGCACCTTATGCAGAAAGAGCCCGGGTCCGCTCGAATACAGTCTCCAGCCGCCACGCACCGGCACCCGGCCGGTTCGCAGATCCTTCCAGCGCTTCGCCGCCACCAGACGATCCGGAAACGCGGCGTCGGAACTGGAGAAATAGACGTTCGCCTGGCGAGCCTCCGCGTTGGGTACCGCTTCACGAATCGCGACGGGATTGACGACCTGGAGCGCGTGCCAAAGTCCGTCCGCGTCCCCGACCTTGGCCAGCGCCTCCGCGTAGCGCAGGTGCGCGTGCACGTACTGCAGCCCGATTTCCCGACCGACGTTGGCGGCTGTGTCTCCCCGTTTGAACAGGCGCTCCAGGCCGCCCTCATAACGAGCCGGTGAACTCATTAGCCGGGCCCCGTCTGGATACAGCAGTTCACGCGTAACGAGACGCAGGTGCTGCTCCGCCTCTTCGCTGGTGAACAGCTCCGCCAGGATTGAACGCGTCATCGGCAGCAGACGGTAACGGATGCCGGTCACCTCGTCTTTTGGGTGCAGGAGCACCCGTTCTCCGGCCTCTTCACGGACGAGGAAGCCGGCGACGATCTCGTCCGGCATCAGGTGGGCGACGAAGTCCTGGCGCATCTGGGCGAGCATCGACTCGAGCCGTTGCTGCAAAGTACGCGCGCCAACGCTCACCGCGACCCGATTGAAGATGCGGAAAGTATGGTAGGCGAGGGCGACCGTCCACGCGCTGATCATGCGTGTGCGCATCCGCGGATCAGCCGGTTGCAGGGTGTCGTCCCAATCACCGTCCCCGTAGTTGACCAGCGCCGTGCCGGGAACAAAGCGCGAGCGCGCATGCGCGAGGATCCGTTCCGCGTGTTGCAGCAGCGTTTCCTCCGGTCCCGTGGCTTCGGCCGTCTCGACGGAGGCGTAGCGGCAGCGGGCGTCGAGAATGGCGGTGTCGTTGCTCGCCTCGATGTAGTCGCCCAAGGCCTTCAACGGCCAGAAGCAGACGTCGCCGTGGCTGTGGTGCGACTGGATCCAGCGAAAGGGATCATGCATGAACCACTGCGGCCAGCTGCCGTCGGAAAACTGGCGCGAGAAGACGGTCAGCAGGAGTCGACGGGCGGTGGAAAAATCGCCGCCCGCCAGTAGCCATTCGATGGAGCCTTGGCAGACGTCCCGGACACCCCAGGCGGCGCCGCCCGCTTGCTCGAGCCCATGGGGAGCGGAGAAGTGGATCCAAGCATTGTGCGTGAACCATGGCAGCACCTCGCTGATTCGAGAAACGGCCGGGTCGCGAGCCCGTAAGCGCAGCGGCGCTGCCGGCGGGGCGGCGGGGGCCGCGAGCCAGCGTGCTCTGCTGTGGGCTTCTGCCCGTGCGGTCCGAACCGCCGCCCTTAGTTCGTCGACTCCCTGTGCGGCCGCCAGGATGAGTCCACACCGGCGGGTGGAGGGGAACAGCGCCGTCGCGTAGGGCCCGTTGCGGTCATGTTGGTCTGGATACAGCGGACCGTCGCCACCCAGCGTCACCGCCTCGGAGGGGCTCAAGGACGCGAGGGCGAACATGATTCCGGGCATCGGCCGGACCATCGGGCTCTCCTCGGCTGGTTCACACACCAACAGCTGATTGGCAGCGTCGTGCACCAGGCGCCCACCCTGATCGAATTCGTTCACACCCAAGGCCAGTTGGTGCGTGACAAGGAACTCCTGCGGCGGGCCTTCAACCACCTCGAGCAGCAGGACCGCCGCGGGAGCGCCAACCGTGCACGCCAGTTCTGCCCGAATCAGCGTTTCGTGGCCGAGGCGATACCACCAGCTGGCCAACTCCGGATGGAGCTCGAAGGCGGAAGGCACACCAAGTTGGTGCCATGTGCCTTCGCGGCGGAGGAAGACCCGCTGGCCATTGGCTCGCGTCAGGTTGAGCGGATTCCGGGAGACCGACAGAAAACGCGCGAGGTTGGTGTTGCCGAGATACACCTGGGCGGCAAAGACGCCGGCGGCGTAGCAGGTGACGCCGAGATGATCTGGTTCGAGCCAAACCGACTCGCCACTGCGCAGGATATGGCCGTGTGGGCGCTGAATGAGGGCTTCCTTGGCGCGACAAACAACGTGAGCCGAACGTCCGTAGAAGAACGACTGCAACGTGCCGGCCTGGCGCTCCTCATGGCGCCAGGGTCCGGGGAAACGACGTGCAAGTTCCTCTTCCGACAACTCGTCACCGTGGACCCAAGACGCATGCACAAAAAGGCCCGCGTTTGGTCGCAGCGGCTCGATGGTGGGCACGTCCGGCACCGTCCAATCGCCCTGCAACTCCGCCGCGAGGCGGCGGATATCGTCCGTCGAAGAAGCGTCTTTGTGATCCGGATCGAAGAGAGCCACAAACTCGACCGTCGCGGGTTCTCCTCGCGTGACTTGGATGGGATCGCTCTGTAGCGCGGCGACGGCGAACTCCGCCTGCAGACGTTCGGCGGGCAGACCCTGCGTCAGGGCAGCCGGTTTTCCGGTGAGGCGGTGATCAGCCCCGAAGACTTGGATGCCGTCGGTCGCAAACGCGGCGGCACGCTGCGCGCAGGCCAGTCCCAGCCAGGGATGCTGTCCGCCACCGGTGGCCTGGTTTTGCCGCGCGAGCACAACCCAGCCCAGGCGGCGGTCACGCACGGGGAGCAGATCGATGTAGTGGGACGTGTACGCCTCGTTGTTCCGAACACCGCCTTCATCGGAAAGTCCAAGATCGTGGGCGAGGATCAGCTCGGCTTTGAACGGGCGCTGCTTCGTGCTGGTGATCTGAATACACCAGCGCCAGGCGGGCCTTTCGGGATGAACGTCCAGGCTGGTTTCAACCGAAATGCCTGCGCGGGGCTGCGACCGCCAGATGACGCTGTTGGCTCCTCGACGGCCAAAGGCAGCGTCGGGACCGATGAGATCGGCCCCGTGCCAGGCGCCGTCCTCCTCCCAGCGGAGCCAGAGCCGCAGGAGGCCTTCTTCCGCGGGGCCGGGAAGAAATTGGTTGAGGAGGGTTGATCCGTGGCGGATGGCAAAAACCGCGCCGGTGGGGAGCAACTGCAGGATCAGGCCAGAGGTCGAGCGGAGCTCGATCAGGCCAAAGTGGCGCGAGGAACGAACCTCGTCGCTCGCCGGGGTAGACGTGGCTTTCATCATGGCTGCGGATCGGTTTCGAAGACGACGAGCCAGACCAGCCCGCGCGTGGCGGCGCAGGCTGGTCTTCACCCAGGACAAAGCGCGTCGACCGGGTCGAAGTGGGACCCGAGACCCGTCGACGCGCGCGTGATTAGAACGTGAACCGGGCGCTCAGGCGGAACGTCCGCGGATTCTGGAAGTAGTACGCGTCGCGAATCCGTCGCCCGCTCTCATCTTCGTAACCCCAGTGGTAGCCGGTCACGATCGGATCGTCATAGTCGAAGATGTTGTCGATGTTCAGCGCGAAACGCACGTTGGCGCGGCCGATGCGGGTTTCGTACGCGATGACAGCGTCGATGCTCTTGTACGAGTTGCCGAAGTACTCATCGCCGTTCGCCGTCAGCAGGTAGGCCGGGCCCGTCCAGGTGCCACCCACGCCGACCGACAGGCCGTCCAGCGCGTCCTGGTCAAACGAGTAGTTGGCAAAGACCGACGCGGTGTAGTCGACCGACCCCTGCTGTGGATTACCACCCACCGCTTGCGCCAGCGCATCTTCCACGCCCGCAATGGCGTTGCGGAGGTTGGCGGCTTGGTCCGGGTTGGTCGTGGCGCCAATCTGCCGGTTCCACTCGGCGATGTTCTCGGCGACGTGGGCGCGGACCATCGGGTAGAAGTCGGTGATCTCCGTCTCCGGCAGGCTGTAGCTCGCCTGGATGCGAAGGTTGGGCGTGGGGTTCGCCGTGACCTCGAACTCGTAACCATAGGCCTCGAGCGCCTGGGTATCCGAATAAGCGATACCGCCGAAGCCTGCGTCCGCGTTTTCGCCGCGCGCGACGTTATAGGCCTGCCAGACGCCACGGATGCCGATCGGATTCTCCACGTTGCGGTTCGCGGAGGTCGATTCATAGCGGCTGAACGTGGCGTAGTACTTGCCGTCGCCCGTCGAGATGCGGATGCCGTAATCGTAACCTTCGTTCTCCTCCGGCCCCGGGCGCGCGCCGCCGATGTAGGGCTGGGAGCCGGCGTTCGGCGGCAGCAGGCTTTCCGAGTAGTTGGCGAACACACCCAGCCACCCGAAGTAGTAGATCGCGCCGGCCGTGTAGGTCGTGCCGTCGTCGCTCTCGTCGGAGACCTGATTGGTGAAGTTCGGACCGCGGCGGAGTGAAACGAGATGTTCGTCGTAGCTATCGCGGCGCACGCCCAGGGCGATGCTCAGACGTTCATCAAACATCCGGGTGTTGGAGAAGAGCGCGAAGCTGGTCAGCTCGAACTCGTCATCGAAGTCGAACCAGTACGCCTGAGCGGGCAGGTACCCGACGGAGTAGCCGTTGATCCCTTGGGGGATCGGCACCCAGTGGTTGGGCTCATCCAGGTAGATGCGACCGAAGACCATGTTGTGGGTCCAGTCCGCGGGGTTGTCGATCCACGGACTGTTCCCGACTTGGGCGAGGTTTTGGCGCGCCCAGATCTTCGTTGTGCGCTGCGAGGCGGAGACCGAAAGCAGTTGGTTGAAATCGGAGCCAAACAAGGTGCCGCGGTACTTGTAGTTCAGCTGCCCGCGGTATTCGTCGACCGACCGATTCTGCGATTGCGCCGAGAGGAAGAAATCGGCGAACAGTTTGCCGAAGTTCGGATTGGGCGAGCCGTCGGGCAACTGTCGGTTGATGTCGACCGCGGCGCCACCGGTGCCTTCGTAATCGCGCGCCGTCGTTTCCGTGTCGTAGGTGAAGAACGACAACTGCAGGTCCAGCTTCTCATTGAAGCTATGATCGAGGAAAAGTGTCAGGTCCTCGAAGTCATTCGTGCTTTTGCCTTTGCCGTAGGTCCAGTCTTTGCTGAAACGCACCGGCGCATTGCTCAGGTCAGACCATTCCGTTTCCCACGCCAGCTTGACCCGGTTCGGGTACCAGCCGCGGTAGGGCGCAAGAGGCAGGGCCTGACCCTGGTCGAGCATCGGGCTCCGGGAAGCGTAGCCGCCCATGTAGACCCCGTCTTCCCAGCGGCCCCAGGGCATCAGCCCCTTTTCCCCGAGGTTCGGTATGTACACGGGCAATACCTGGAGCCAGTCGCCCCACGCACCCGCCGCACCGATCTTCGTGAAGGGTGCTCCGCCCGTCGGTTCAGCGCCCCAGGTTTCCGAGGCGGTGACGCCGTCCCACGAGGAGAATTTGTCACCGATGTTCGAACCAAAGAGCGTCTGTTTGTTCTTCGCGCCCTCCACTTCCAGTCGAAGCGTCGTGTTGTCGGTCAGCTTGTAGAGAAACGCGAGCGTGAGGGCCTGCTTTTCGCCTTCGTCGCCTTCCCGCCAGCCGCGCGGTTCGTCGTACAGCGCGTTGACGCGAATGGCGAACTTCTCCGATGGCGCGACGTTGTAGTCGACCTCGAAGCGCAGGCTGCCGTGATCGTCGGCGATGACGGCCGGCGTGAGGAAGTCCTTATCGAGTCGCGGCACCTTCGTGTAGGTCGAGAGCGTGCCACCGACCGTTCCGAGGCCGAAGAGGATGCCGTTGGGGCCGCGGGTGAACTCGACGCGCTCGATGTTGTACGCGTCCGCGTTCTCGAAGAACGTGAAGTAGTTTCGGGTCGGTCCAGGACCACCTTGTTGTCCGGCTCCGGCGCCGCGGAAGTTGAACGACCACGGATGGAACGCCGCGCCGCCGAAGCCCTTGCCGGCCTGTGGGTCGGTCGGCACGACGTTGGGCGCCCAGCGCAATGCTTCGCGCACGTTTTGAATGCCGACGTCATCGATGAAGGTGCGGGTCAGCGACGACATCGCCGCGGGGGTGAGTTTGATCGGCGTGTTGGTGCGGCCGCCGGCCAGGGCGTCGACGGCGATGTATCCACGGTCCTGGCTTGTATCCACCGTGAATGGACTCAATTGGATGATCTCCCCCTCGGGCGGCGGTGGAGGAGTGACGGGCTCGACGGCCTGGCCATACAATTGGGCGCCGAGACCAAGCGTCAGCCCGCAGGCCAACGCGTATCTAGTGCTTGTGTCGGTTTTCATGGATTCTCCTGGGTCCTGTGTTCCGTCCGTGAACCGGACGAAAAGGGGTGGGGTCAGGTTTTGCTGCCGGTCATGGCGATGCCTTCGATGAAGGCGCGTTGCGCCACGATAAAGAGGGTGATGACGGGCAGGATCACGAGGGTGCTGGCGGCCATCAGGTAATGCCAGTCGGTCAGGGCGCTTTTCTGCTGCATCGATTTCAGGGCGAGCGCCAAGGTGAAGTCGCGCTCGTCGGTCAGATAGATGAGCGGACCGAGAAAGTCGTTCCACGTGCCGAGAAACGTGAAGAGCGCGACGACAACCAGGGCCGGCCGGCAGAGCGGCATGATGATCTGCCAGAAGATCCGGAACTCGCCGCAGCCATCGATGCGCGCTGCTTCGGAGAGTTCCTTCGGAATCGTCCGGAAGAATTGCCGGAGCAGAAAAACGTTGAAAGCGCTGGCGAAGAACGCCGTCACCCACAACGGCCGCAGCGTGCCGATCCAGCCGAGCGCACGGAACATCGCGTACAGCGGCACCATGGTGACCGGAAACGGAATCATCATCGTCGCCAGCAGGACGAGGAACGTGGTTTCACGGCCGCGCCACTCGATCCGGGAGAATCCGTACGCCACCAGCGCGCTGGAGAAGACCATGCCGATGACGTTGAGTACGCAGAGCAGGACGGTGTTGCCGAAGTACCGCCAGAAATGCTGCATCACGTCGATTGCACGGGCAAAGTTGACCCAACGGGGCGCAAAGCGCCCATGGATGTCGGCCGCCGCCACGATGAACGCCTCGTTGGTGGCCACCTCGCGCACCTCGCGCCAAGGCTCCGCTGGGGAGGCCGGGATCTCCGCCAGCACGGTGACCGCCGTTTGCCGTCCGCCGTGGGTGGTCCAAACGCCATCGTGCACATCGGCCTGCGGCAGCACCACCGGAGCGGACGTCCCTTCCGGAATGGCCCAGACGCTTGGAATGTTGACCAGCGCGCCCAGGCGCACTTCGCGTTGCTGGTTGTCATGCTCAATCAAATACCGACGCGGCAGCCAGATGGGCGGCTGCACTGTCGTTTGCTCGAGCGGCTTGAGCGCGGTGGAGAGCATCCACAGAAGCGGCAGGAGGAAGACAGCGCTTCCCGCGACCAGCGCCGTGTAGGTCAGGAATTTGGGAAACAGGCGCATGTCATTCGTGGCCGTAGTGCACGAACCCGCGCGTGCCCCGCGAAGCCAGCCAGGTGAGGAGCAGGGTCAGGAGGAAGAGCACCCACGCCATCGCGCAGGCGTATCCCATTTGTCGTGACTCGAAGGCGGTCTCGTAGAGGTAGACCGCGTAGAACAACGCCGAGCGATCCGGTCCGCCATTGGTGAACATGACGAACACGGTCGCGAACGTCTGCAGCGCGCCGATCACACCGACGATGAAGTTGAAATAAATGACCGGTGAGATCGCGGGCAGGACCACGTGCCAGAGCCGCCGCCAGGCCGAGGCACCGTCGATGGTCGCGGCCTCGAGTTGCGCGCGCGGCACGCCCTGCAGCGCGGCGAGCAGGATCACCACCGTGTTGCCGCAGCCCCAGATCGAGACGAGTGCAAGGCCGGGTTTGGTCCACCGCGGCTCGTCCAGCCACAATGGTGGACGATCGACACCGAGGGCGAGCAGTCCCTGGTTGATGAGGCCATCGCGGCTGTTCAGCAGCCACAACCAGACGGCGCCGGCGGCAACGGCCGGCACCAGCGACGGCAGGTAGTAGATCGCGCGGAACAGGCCGCGGCCGGCGACGGGACGATTGAGCAGCAGCGCCAGCGCGAGAGCGAAGCAAAGCCCGAGCGGCAGCGCCATGGCGGAGAAGATCAGCGTGTTGCCGAGCGCCTGCCAGTAGACGCGATCCGTCACCATGTCCTGGTAGTTCAAAAGACCGACCCAGATCGGGCGCGACAGGACGTCGTAGTCGCAGAAAGAGTAATACAGCGACGCACCGATCGGATAGACGGTGAAGACGAGGAAACCAACCACCCACGGTGAGATGAAGGCCAACCCGGTCCAATGACGGCTGGTTTCACCAACGCGCATGTTCTCTCCATTCCTCGAGGCGTTCGTCCTGCACGATGTCCCAGCGGCGCATCACCCGATCGAATCGCCACTGCACGCGATCCTGCGCATCCCGCAGCGCGTCCTCCGGGGACTTGATGAGAAAGCGCACGTTCATCGCCGCCACCGACAGCTCGATTTCGTAATCGCGCCAGATGGAGATGCGCGGCACGGCGCGCGCATTCGGGCTGCGCGCGAGATCGGAAAAGAAGTGCGCCGCAGGGTTGGGATGTTGCGCCAGAAACTCCGGCGAAACGTCCCGCAAGGCCGTGAACTTCCGCTGCAGCCGGGCGAGTTTCTCCGCCACCTCACGACGCTGCGTGTAGCGAAGGAACTCGAAGGCCTCCCGGGGGTGTTTGGCCCCGCGCGGAATCACCAGCATATCACTGATGATGAGTGTCATCGGGGCGTCATCGGCGACGCCGGGCGCGGCGGGGAAGGGGGCGACGCCCCATTCGAGTCCGGGCGCGTAGTTCTCGATGAAATTGGGATACCACGGCCCTTGCACCACCATGGCACCCTTGCCAGCGAGGAACGGGCTGGCGGCGGACTGGGACTGGCCGAAACTCGCTCCGAAGTTGCGCAGGGCATCCACGCCGTACGTCACCATGTTGTCGCGGAGCCACTGATACGCGGCCACGATGCCGGGATGATTTGCAGTGATCTGGCGGTCTTCGTCCCAGTATTTCCCGCCGAACCAGTAGCCCCACAACCCGACCTGCATGCCGCCGACGTCGTTCGGCTGATGCCCGATCTGCACGATCTCATACCGGCCGGAGGCGCGTTCCTCTTCCGTCAACTGGTCGAATGACAGGCGCACCCGCTGGCCGTCGCGCAGCAACTCCACCCGCGTGAGGCGCTGGTTCATCTGTTCAACCTCAGCGAGCGTGCGTGGCGGTTTTTCGGGATCGAGTCCCACCTCCCGGAAAAGGCGCTTGTTGTAATACAAGGCCACCGCTCCCGGCGTGCTCGGCAGCGCCCACGTGAAGCCGCGGTGCCGGCAGAGCGCCCAGTACGCGGGCACATAGTGCTCGGCGCCGAGCCCGGCTTCCGCGAGCGCCTCGTCCAGCGGCAGCAGCGCTCCTTTCTCGGCCAGATCGGGAATGTTGTATTCCCAAATGCCACACAGGTCCGGTGGATTCCCGCCGGATGCCGCCAGCATCAGCTTCACATCGATCGGCGAGATGGAGAGGAATCGGACCTCGATCCGGTTTTGGCTGCGGTTGAAGTCGCGAATGATCTCGCGCATCGCCTCCGCCTCGAAACCGCCCCATTTCTCCCAATAGCTGATGACCACGCGGCCTTGAGACGACGCCTCGGCCGCGCGACAGCCGCCGAGCAGCACCAACGCGAGCAGCAGCAGCCCGCCTAGCCAGTGACGGGGACCGGCGTAGTGACGGAACCGTGACAGACGGATAAGGGGCGGGCGGTGCGGCATGGGGTCGTGCGCGCGAGACGGGAAAGCTATTCGAGTTTCAAGGTGGCCAGCTCGACCCGCTCATCGAGGCGCCGGAAGAAGCGCCAGTTCAGTTTGAGGGACGGATCGTACTCGCCCGGGCCGGAACGGACGACCGCCGGCGAGATCGCGAGTTCCAGTCCCTGCGTCGGGATCAAACCGAGGACATCCCACGGCAGGATGGCGTGCACCGTGTAGCCGGTTTCCGTTCGTTCGATCGTGGCCTCCGACACCACGCCGCGGAAGAATTCACCGGGGCCGAGGCGCGTATCGTAGCTGAACTGGAAGTCGTCGGGGCTGGCCCATTCCAAACCGTCCGACTGCGGGTCGACGAAGAGTTCAACCGCCTCCGTTCGATCCGGCGAAGGATTGGAGCCGGGCGGCGTGTCATAGACTACGGCGTGGAAATGCAGCGCCGCCTCATCCCACGAGAAGGCGAACCGCAACTCCAGCGGCGGATCCTCCGGCCGTACGTCGGCACGCGAATCCTGGTACTCGAGTCCGCTCATCGTCTGCCAGGCCAGCGCCTCGGCCCCCAGGCCAACCGGTCGCGCCACCAGCTCGCGCGGCGGCGGGACCTGCAGCGGACCAGCGAGTTCGCGTCGGGCCACCACGGATACGTTGGGCCCGTAGGCCGCCTCGCCGAAGTCCCGGATGCGCCGGCGTCCCTGCTGGACGACCGGATCCTGTTGGAACCACGTGCGCACGCAGCCGGGCACGAGCACATTGGCGATCGCGATCAACAGGGCCGCTCGATGGGACGGCGCCGCCGTTCGCACCCACTCGGCGGACAGGGGATCGCGGCGCAGGTCATCCACGACCTCGGCGAGGAAGTGGTCGATGAGCAGCGCCGCGTTTAACACGGAGCGAGCCGTTCCGCTCGGCTGCTGCGTCATCCGTTTCTGATACATCCGGTGGTAGGCGAGCTGGGACGCCGACGCACCGGTGATGATTTCGCGCTCGTCCAGCCAGAGGCCGGGCAGGAAATGGTCCTCCACAGTTGCGGGCATGAGCACGTGCACCGGATCGAGGGGCTGCGTATCGCGGGCCAAGGCGTCCCAAGCGGCGGGTTCGCGTGCCCCCGTCGCCACCTGGAAGAACACCGTCAGGCGGCTGCCGGAGCCGATCTGTTTCTGAGTCGGCTCGACCTGTGTCCAATCGATTTCGTTCCAGCGCTCGGTCGCGGCCGCAGCGAGTCGCGGGAAGGCCTGGCGCGCCGTCAGCAGGGCAGCGGCGAAACGCGAACGCTCTTTCTCATCCGCCGGCATCCGCGCCGTGCGGATCTGGATCTCCGCGCGGCTGGACACATCCTCCACGTTCGCGAGGCCCAGCGCCTGACTGGCCAGCGTGGCGGTGATCTGCAGCCCAACGGCATGGGACTGCAATGGCTCGTTGGCGAGGGACTGCCACGCCACCTCAGCCATGCGGCGCAGTTCCGTCTGCTCCTGCCAGGTCAGGGCGCGCCCGGTGGAAAGGAAACCGGCTCGCGCCATCGCCTGCTGAATTTCCGGAGCCTGCATGAACAGCGCCCAAATAAAGCCCGAGCGGGCGTTCTCCGCCATCAGCATGGTAATGCCGACATCGATACCAATGTTGTCGGTCGCCACCCAGCCGGTGTGGGGGTTGAACGCGTCAGCGAACCCGTAACGCCCCCAGATCCGGTCGCCGTAAGCGGTCCGCATGTGGCGCAACGTCAAGAGCGTCTCATGTGGCGCGAAGGGGATTGAACCCGCCGCGGCGCAAGGCACGAGGGTGCCGTCGAGGGCGTTGTTGTTGAGCGTGCGTGGCGGCAGGCCCCAGCCCTTGTAACCGCTGGCCGCATCGGAGGAGGTGACGCCCCAGAGACGTTCACCCCAGGCGGGGAATTCCGGGCGGAGGTCCATCGCGGCCTGGCGTTGCGCCAGCGTCGCCAGGATGGAGTTGAGATGGTAATCCGCGTACGCGTCCCGCCGTCCCCGGAAATCGAAGTAGGCGTGCGTGAACTGGTGCATGAACAGTGGCGGCCCTTGCAGGAAGGTCCAGGCGCCATAGCTGCCGACAGGGGAGCGCTCCCAGGCGCGCCAATGCTCCGGTTCGAGCCGGTGGGCCGGCTCGGGTGAGCCCAGGCCCAGCAGGGGCATCATCATCTGCTCGCTGTAGTGCACCCAACGATACCGGGAGAAGCCGGTCTCCGGGCGCCAGCCGAGCGCGAGCACCTGGCCGCCATTGAGGAACCACTGCCAGTCGGCGGCCCGGTAGAGTTGATTGACCCGGGCGGTGATCTCCGGGTCCTGGAAGTACTCGCGCGCGGCGATCGCGCCGACGAGCATCAGCGCCGTATCGATCGAAGACAGCTCGCAAGACCAGGCGCGTTCGCCCGTGTCCATCTCCATGAAGTGGTAGAAGAAACCGCGGTGCTGTTGCGCCCGGTCGCACAGGAAGGCGAGGGCGCGTCGGACGTAATCAAGCGCGGCGGCGCGTTCGACCCAGCCGCGGTGGGCCGCAATCGCCCAGCCGGCAAACGCGAAACCCGAGCCGGCGATGCTGGCCTTGCCAGGACGGGCGGAGCCGTCGACCGGCGCCCGATCGTGCACCAGGCCGGTGACCGGATGCACCTGCTCCACGAAGTAGAGGAACGAGGCGCGTGTCAGTTCGTCGAGGAAGGCGTCGTCGGCGGGCGTGAACGTCGCGGCGGGCTGTGAGCCGGGCCACGGCATCGGGCGCCGGAGCAGGTGCTCAGGCTGGCCCCACGACGCCGACGCTCCGAATCCGACGACGGCCGCGGCAGCAACCAGGGGTCGGGCGAACGGAGACACAGCGGAGCGAGACTTGGGGTTCGGCATGGGGAACGGGCACCGTGATCGGTACTCGCGCCGGGGCAACTGGGGCGCCCTGATCGATGGCTGCAAACGTTGTCATTTGCAAGCGCGGGCGGTGCGAACCGCTGCAATCCGAGAATAACTGATGCCGGCCCGATCCGGCGGCTGGGCCGGTTCAGGAATGGCCGTTGGTCCGCGAGCGCGTGGACTCGCGCATGACCAAGGCCGCGGGCACCGCAGTGTGCATCGACCGCGGAATCAATCCGGGATTGCTCGCGGCTTCCACGATCAGCCCGACCGCGCGTTCGGCCAGGTCCGCCAGCGGCTGCCGCACGGTGGTGAGCTGCGGACGGGACACGCTGGCCCAGGGGCCATCATCGAAACCGACCACGGAAACATCCTCGGGGCACGACAGCCCGAGCGTCCTCGCCGCGTCGATCACTCCGAACGCGATCTCGTCACTGGCGCAGCACAGCGCGGTCGGGCGTGGCTGCCGTTGGAAAAAGCGCAACGCGGCCTCGCGCCCGGTCTCGGGTGAGAAGCTGCCGGTGTAAATCCATTCGGCGGCGGGCATGACGCCGGCCTTCGTCAGGACGCTGGTGTAGCCTTGGCGGCGCTCGTTTGCATCGCGTGAGCTGTCCGGCCCCAGCACGAGGCCGATCCGGCGGTGACCGAGTTGCAGGAGCAGGCTGGCGGCGGCCTTGGCCCCGGCGCGGTTGTCGACCCCCACGACCGGCAGGCCGAGCTCGGTGGCGTCGACCGACGCGGGCAGGGCCGACTTTGTCAGCACGAGTGGCCGGCGAAAACCTTGCAGGCTTGCCAAGTCCTCGGCGGTCAACGGTTCGGCGAGGTAAACGACGCCGGATGCGTCGAGCCCGAGCTGCTGCAGCGACTCGCGCAACGTGCGGTCGGGAGCGCGCCGATTCGTGCTGATCCGCACATCCCACGAGCGAGCGGCGGCCGCGTGCAGGACCCCTGAGAGGAACCGCCCGTAGTACTCGGAGAAGAAAATGTTCTCATCGTGCGGCACGACCACGGTCAGCGACGTGTTCACGCCCTTGCGCAGCATGCGCGCTCCCGGATTGGGCGAGAAGCGCATCGACTCCGCCAGGGCCAGGATCTCCCGACGCCGATCCTCCCGCACGAGGTGCGCCGTCGCCGGGCGCAGCGCCCGGGAGACGGTGGAGGGGGAGACCCCCAACTTTTCGGCAATCTGGACAATGCCGGCGCGGGCCGCCGGACTGGGGTGGGAGATGAAGTCGGCCATCGTGGCTCGCCCCTTTTGACGCTTCAATCGGGTGGGCACAAGTCGTGTTTGCACAGGTTTGCACCCCTTCGTAGCCGAAAACCGGCGACTGCCGCCCTCAGGCCGCCTGGGCGGCGGAATCGGCCGTGTTCTTGGCCGCGGGCAACCAGCGCTGCAGGCACGCGTGCAACTCGGCGTAACGGACAGGCTTGGGGAGAAAATCGTTCATGCCGGCGTGCTGGCAGGCGAGCCGGTCCTCCGGCATGACGTTGGCCGTCAGCGCGATGATCGGCATGTTGACGCCGGTCTCCAGCGTGCGAATACGGCGGGTGGCCTCAAGGCCGTCGAGCCCTGGCATCTGCATGTCCATCAGCACCAGGTCCCAACTCCGGGCGGCGCAGGCATCGACCGCGGCGAAGCCGTTGACCACCAGGGTGTGCTGCACGCCGATCTTGCGGAGCATCGAGCCGATGACGACGCCGTTCACGCGGTCGTCCTCCGCCACGAGGATCCGGCCTTGCAGCGGTTCGAGGGAGGGTGGGGCGGTGGCCGCGGAGGTTTTCACCGGGGCGGCCGCGACCGGCAGGTTGATCTCGAAGGCGAAGAGCGAGCCGGTGCCGGGGTTGCTTTCGACCGTGATCTCGCCGCCCATCTTGCGGACGAGCCGCTGTGAGATCGCCAGCCCCAGTCCGCTGCCGCCGAACCGGCGCGACGTGCTGTTGTCGCCCTGGCGGAAAACCTGGAACAGCTTCGACAATGTCTCGGGCGACATGCCGATGCCGCTGTCGAGCACTTCAAACCGGAGGGCGACCTGCTCGAGCGTCAGGGAGGAAACGGAAACCGTCAGCTGCACGCGCCCTTCCGAGGTGAACTTGATCGCGTTGCCGCAAAGGTTGAGCAGGACCTGCTTCAAGCGTATTGGGTCACCGGAGACAGCGGCCGGCAGCGTCGACTCGATGCGCAACGCAAACTGGAGATCCTTCTCCCGGGCGCGGGAGAAGAGCAGGGCGTGAACCTCTTCCACCGCCTGCTGCGGCGAGAAGTCGATCGATTCAAATTCCAGGTTGCCACTTTCGATCTTCGACAGGTCGAGAATGTCGTTGAGCAGGCGCAGAAGCGCATCCGCCGAACCGAGCGCGATCGCCACCTGCTCCTGCTGATCCTGCGCCAGGGGAGTGCGGTGCAGCAGCTGCAGCATGCCGATGATGCCGTTCATCGGCGTGCGGATCTCGTGGCTCATCGTCGCGAGAAAGGCGCTCTTGGCCTGGCTGGCGGCCTCGGCGTTCTCCTTGGCCTCGCGCAACGTTTCGACGAGTTCCTGGTGCTCGTAAAGCAGGCGCAGGTTGGCGCGGTTGCGGCGCTGCTCGCGCCGTGCTCCATGGACCAGATACAATCCGTAGGCGAAGGTCAGCAGGCTGGCTGCCCAGGTGCCGGATTCCGGCAACTGCAGGAAACGGATGATGAGCGGCCCGATCAGCAGCACCACATACGTGCCGACAAGTCGTGGCGACGAGGCGAGCGCGCGCGCGGCGGCGGCGCACATGCCGCACACGACCACGATCATCAGCAGGCGCGGCAGCAGTTCCTCCGTGGCGAAGAAGATCCACACCCCCGCTCCCCACACCAGCGCTGAACAGATGGAGCCGAGTTCAAACGCCCGCTGCCATTTCGCCGCCGACTCGACGTCGAGCGAGGCGCGCTTGTAGGCGTACATCAACCAACCGCGCACCGCGGTGACGGCCAGCGCCCACACCAGCCACGTCAGCGTGTAGTTGGGATCAAAGTTGTCCCAGACGACCGCCATCGTCAGCGCGATGCCCAAGCCGTGAAACGCCAGACTCGAAGCCCCGGATTTGTACAAAGACCGGGTCGTGTCCACGACGGAGCATTGCTCGAACGTGGCCTTCGGGGGCAGCGTTTCTGATCTGGGCGAAGCGATCAACCGCCCCAAAATCGTCACAGCAGGCGTAACCTAAAGGACTCAAAGGGAAGCGGATGCCCGATCGGCGACCGGCCCGTGTTTTCGTAACGTGTTGAGAGGGAATCAGCTGTGGTCGGGCACACGCGAGTGAAAGACATATCGCTCGGAGCACTTTCCAGATCGTTTTACGCTTTCGCCGTCTATGAACGTTTTTGATGGATGAAGGGCTTTGATCGGTTGCCGCGCCGCGCGAGGTGAGTCATGACCAGCAACGATGAGACGACCCCGATCTTTCTGTGTTTGGACTTTCCTTGGCGCCGTCTTGACCGGGTTGTGTGTTCACGCGGCCGATACCGGAGCGACCGGTGCACTGTCGCGGCTCGTCGTGAGCGAGAATCGCCGGTTCCTGGTGACCGAGGACGGGCAACCCTTTTTCTATCTCGGTGATACCGCGTGGGAGCTCTTTCATTGCCTGACTCGCGAGGAGGCTGACCGGTATTTTGCGCATCGGGCGCGCCAGGGGTTTACCGTGATCCAGGCGGTGGCCTTGGCGGAACAGGACGGTCTTGGGACGCCGAACGCGTACGGGCATCTGCCGCTGATCGACAACGATCCCACGCGCCCGGCGGTGATCGAAGGGCCCAACAACGATTACTGGGACCACGTGGAGGACTTGCTGGATCGCGCGGCGAAGCATGGATTGCGCATCGGTCTGCTTCCGACCTGGGGCGACAAGTGGATGAAGAGTTCGTGGGGCGTGGGTCCGGAGATTTTCACTCCGGAAAACGCGCGGGTTTATGGCGAGTGGATCGGCCGGCGCTTTCGCGACAAGGCGGTGATTTGGATCCTCGGCGGTGACCGCCCGGCGGAGGCGGACGCGCATCAGGCGATCCATCGCGCGATGGCCGAGGGCGTGCGGGCCGGCGACGGCGGCCGCCACCTGATCACCTATCATCCCCCAGGCGGCGCCGGTTCGGCGCAATGGTTTCACGATGAAACCTGGCTCGACTTCAACATGCGCCAGAACGGGCATGAAAACGAATACAGCCGGTACGAGTCCGTACTCGCCGATTACCGGCGGGAGCCGATCAAACCTGTGATCGATGGGGAACCGATCTACGAAGATCACCCGGTCTCATTTAAGGCGAAGGAGCGGGGACATTCGACGGCTGCCGATGTGCGCCGTGCGCTTTACTGGGATTTGTTCAACGGCGCGTTCGGCCACACGTACGGGCATCATTCCGTGTGGCAGATGTACGACCCGGAAAAACGGAAACCCGTCAACATGCCACTGCTCACGTGGAGGGAAGCGCTCGATGCCCCCGGAGCACGGCAGATGCCGTTTGGGCGCTGGTTGATCGAATCGCGGCCGTTCCTCACCCGGATCCCGGATCCATCGCTGATCAAAGAGGGAAAGCCGCCCACCGCGTGGCCGGGGGCGGGGATTTACCGCATGGTCGCCACGCGCGATCAAACCGGCAGCTACGCGATGATCTACGTGCCGTCGGGCCGGCGTTTCACCCTCCGCCTCGAAACGTTGTCGGGTAAGACGCTGCGCGCCTGGTGGTTTAATCCACGCGACGGCACAGCGGAGCTGATTGGCGAATTTGCCCGCGCGCCCGAACGAACCTTCCTGCCGCCGACGCCGGGCGAGTTGCTCGACTGGGTGCTGGTGCTCGACGATGCGGCGCGCGGCTACCCGCCGCCCGGTTCACGGAGCGATGCCCGAGACTGAGTAGCCCGAGCAC
>JAEWIY010000071.1 GCA_023386835.1 Verrucomicrobiota bacterium | reverse complement strand
AACGCTGCTCCCGCGGCCAGCGTCGTGAGCGCCCCGACGGGCATCGGCCCGCCCGCGCGGGCCGTGCGGCCGGCCACGACGCCGCTCCCCACGAGTTGTGATCCGCCCGAGATGTCGATCTGACCGGCCACGATCAGGATCGTCATGCCGGTCGCCGCCAGCAGCAGCGGCAGGTTGTCGACGAGCAGGTTGCGGAATGTTCCGAACGAATAGAACCCCTCGACGCCGGCGAGCGGCAGCGCGAACAGGACCAACAGCGCGGCCAGGAGGGCAAGTTCTCGACGGGCCAGTTTCATGCGAGAGTGGAAAAGAGGTGAGGAACGACAGGTTTCATGCGGCGTCCTCCATCGCGAGTTGCAACACCGCCTCGCGGGTCGCGGTGGCGGCCGGCAGCTCGCCGGCGAGGTGACCGCGGCGCATCACCAGGACCCGATCCGCCATGCCGAGCAGTTCGGGCAATTCGGACGAAATCAGCAGAATGGCGAGACCTTGGCGGGCCAGTTGACCCATCAACCGGTGAATCTCCGACTTGGCGCCCACATCGATGCCTTGGGTGGGTTCGTCGAGGATCAGTACCTTGGGCTTGGTCGCCAGCCATCGTGCGAGTGCGACCTTCTGCTGGTTGCCGCCGGAGAGCGTGCGCGCGGTGACGTCGATCGTCGGCGCCTTGATCGCGAGTCGCTGATGATAGTCAGCCGCCAGTCCGCGCTCCTGTTCCTCCACCAGCCATTGGCCACCCAGGCGCCGCAGCACGGCGAGGGAAACGTTGTCCGCGATCGGCAAGTCTTCGATCACGCCGTGCGCCTTTCGGTCTTCCGGCACGTACGCCAACCCATGGGCAATCGCATCGGCCACGCTGGTGATGCGAACCGCTTCGCCGTCGATACGCAGTTCACCGGACTCAGGCGGGGTGAGTCCGAAGATCGTCCGGGCCAGTTCGGTGCGCCCGGCGCCGACCAAGCCGGCGACGCCGAGAATTTCGCCGCGGCGCAGGCTGAACGAAATGTCGCGGATGCCGCCGACCGCGCAGGTGAGGTTCCGCGCCTCGAGCACGGTTTCCCCGATCGGCACGGTTTCTTTTGGATACAACTCGCGCAGGTCGCGCCCGGCCATGAGCTGGATGAGCTTGGGCCGGTCAAATTCCTCCCGTCGGCCGGTATGAACCTGCGCACCGTCGCGCAGAACGGTAACGCGGTCGGCCAGTTGCAGCACCTCTTCGAGTCGGTGGGAGATGTAGATGATGCCGACGTCCTCCCGCCGCAGCTGCTCGACGATCGTCAGCAGTCGCTCGGCGTCGTGATGCGGCAATGACGCGGTCGGTTCGTCGAGAATCAAGACGCGCGCCCGGCGTTCGAGCGCGCGGGCAATTTCCAGAAGTTGTTTCTCGGCCATGCGCAGGTCCCGCACTGGCTGGTCAAGATCCAGTTGCGCGTCGACCCGCGCGAGCATCCGCTGGGCCGCGGCGCGACGTGCCCGCCAGGAAATCACGCCGCGCTCCGACTCGAGGCGCAGGTTCTCCGCCACGGAGAGTTCCTCGAACAGCGTTGGGTTTTGGTACACGGCGGCGATGCCGAGTTGCTGCATCCGCCGCGGCGTCGGGTGTGTGACGGGCTCGCCGTCCACGCGGATCTCACCCCCCGGATCAGCGGTGACCATGCCCGTGATGACCTTGATCAGAGTGCTTTTGCCGGCGCCGTTTTCGCCGAGCAGCGCGTGCACTTCACCCGCTCGCAGATCGAAGGAGACGCCGCGCAAGGCGCGAACGCCCGGGTACGTCTTGGCAATGTGATGGAGGGAAAGAAGTGGCGCGGACACGATGTGGCGGGGAGGAGTCCGAGGGGAGTGTAACCGGCGGCTGCATTGAACAGCTGCCGTGTGGAATGCATAGCGAAATCCACCGGGATCGAACTGTCCACCCATCGTTGCCCCCCCTGAGGGTCACCGAGGCTGGGCTCCCCCATGGACCCGAGCCGGTTTGCCCCAACCCAACAGCCTCCAGCTACCCACTACCGGGCCCGCAGGCGCCGGGCTATCTTCGCCGCTCGCATCAACCGGCGGCGGTTTGCCCGCGGCCAACCCATCACCTCACCCACCTATGTTCTATCACGACGGCAAACTGCAGTACCACGTCCGGGTCGATAAACCGAATCCGCACTTCGCGAAAATGCTTCAACAGGCGATCGGCGGCATCGAGGGAGAAATCCGCGTGTGCCTGCAGTACCTCTTCCAGGCTTGGGGCTGTCGCGGACCGGCGAAGTACCGCGAGATGCTGCTGGAGACCGGCACGGAGGAGATCAGCCACATCGAGATGCTGGCGACGGCTGTCGCCTTGAACCTCGAGGGCGCACCGACAGAGACGAAGTCCAACTTCGCGGCCCATCCGATTGTCGGAGCGGTTCTCGGCGGCATGGATCCGCGGCACGTGCTTTCCAGCGGGCTCGCCGCGATGGCGGCGGACGCCAACGGAGTGCCGTTCAACGGGTCCTGGGTCGTCGCGAGCGGCAACCTCGCGGCCGACATGTACGCCAACGTCATGGCGGAGTCGACCGGGCGCCTCCTCGCCACACGTCTGTACGAGATGACCGATGACCACGGCATGAAGGACATGCTCTCGTTTCTCATTGCCCGCGACACGATGCACCAAAATCAGTGGCTCGCGGTGATCGAGGAACTGGGCGGGTTGTCCCAAGTGCATCCCATTCCGAATTCGTTCCCCCAGGAACAGGAGAATCAGGATTTTAACTACACGTTTGTGTCCACGAAGCAGGCGCCGGAGCCGAATCCGGATGAGCGCTGGACCAACGGACCCTCGCTCGATCGACATGGTACGTTCCGTTTCGAGCCCGCCCGTCCTTTGGGTGAGAAGCCAAAGCTGGCGGCGGTCGAGCCGGATACACACGCGCAGCTGGAGCAGCAGCGCAGGCAACACTGACCAGCGATCGACCCGGCGACGCCGGGCAGGCCCTGCCGGAGATGATGGGCCGGCAGGGCCTTTGCGCGTCCGGACGCCCAAAATCCGCGCGATCCGTTACCTCGCGACCGCCGGAGAGCCTTGATTGCGAAACAGCAGCGTGCTCGCGCGTGGACGGGCGACGGCCAAATCTGGCCAGCCGTCGTTACCGAGATCGAGGACGGCCACGGCGCGCGCTTCACCCGGCACGATCAGGCCGCTGGCCAACGGCTCCACGGGTTCGAACTCGCCCCGGCCGTTGCCACGCAACCACACGGAAAGTCCGCCGTGGAAGTTGCCAAGGTGCGGCATCGGAGCCGCGGTGTTCTGCACCGCGTAGAGGTCGAGGTGGCCGTCTCGATCGAGGTCTGCGACCACGATTGCGGTCAGCGGCGCCAGCTGGGTGGAGCGGGGTAAAGCCGCGAAGCGGTAGCTGCCGTCAGGCTGGCTGAGCAGCAGGCCATGCCGCAGCTCGGTGGCGGTGTAACGCTCCGCGGCCGCGAGCGCCTCTTCGCCGAGAATCTCCGGCAAAGTCGCCCGGGCATACGCGTCGTTGCGCGGGAAACGGCGAAGCACCGCCGGAATTTCCGCGCCCAGGTCACGCCTCACGCGTCGGGGGTACAAGCGGTCACCCTCGTAATAGGCCTCGATCAGCTGCGGCGCACCGCGTTGGCCGCGAAAATCGTGCCGCAGGAGGAGCGCCGGCCGCTCGGGCGAGGCGTGATACGGCGTATTGAGCCCAACATTACCGGCGACAAAGTCCGGCCGGCCATCGCCATTCAAGTCGCCCACCGCGAGCGAGTGCCACCAGCCGAGGCCGGCGGCGCCGAAGCCGAGCGCCTCCGTTTGCTCGACGAACCGCCGGCCGTTTTCGTTGCGCCAGCAGCGCAACCCACCCCAGTCCAGCGCCAGCACTAGGTCCACCCAGCCGTCGCCATCCACGTCGCTCCAAACCGCGCCGGTCACCATGCCGATGCGTGCCAGGTCCGGCGCCAGCTGGGCCGTGACATCAACGAAAGTCCCGTTGACCTGGCGCCAGAGCGCACTTTGGGGCGCCGTGGGATAACTGCCGGGTTCAATCCGGCCGCCGAGGAAGAGGTCCGGTTGCCCGTCACGGTCGAAGTCTGCAGTCGCAACCGCACCGATGCTGGCGGGCAGGGCGGGCAACGTGTCGCGGCCGGCCGTCCAACGGCCGTCGTCCTGCCGCAGCAGCAGGCGGGGCTGGTACGCGGCCTCACCCGCAGGAAGATTCGCGCCGCCCTTGGTGACGAGCAGGGCGGGGCGGCCGCCGAGGTTCACCACCGCGATCGGCCCATCGTTCACCGATTCCGGTGCGGCCGGCAGCATGCCCGGTTGTTCCTGCAAGCGGCCGTCGGGTTGCGCGTACCACAAGCGCAGCGGCTCCAGCGTGGTGCCGCCCATCACGAGGTCGTCGAGCCCGTCGCCGTTGAGGTCCACGGACGCAAGGGAAGGTCCACGGCGATTGAAACGAAACGGCAGCAACGGTTGCGGCACGGTGCCCTCCGCCGCGCCAAATCGCGGAGTGATCGAAAAACCGGATACGCCGGCCACTTCCTGGAACCGGGGCGGCGACTGGCTGGCGGCGGCAGGGGCGCGCGGATCGGCGGCGCCTGCGGGTTCGTGCACGGTCAGGCGCTGGTCCGCGCGGAGATCGCGCAACGTCTGCACGGCACCGCTCGGCCAGTGAATGGTCAATTCATCGACCTGCGTGTCTTCGCCGAGCCCGAAGTGCACCACGGGTTCGCTGCTGGAGAGATAGCCGCGGGCGAGGGTCAGCTGCCGCGTCTGCAGGCCGGAGGCGGTGCGCAACCGGACCGTCGCGCCGACACCCAAGCGATTCGAACGCGAGCCGCGCAGCGCCACGATCAACCGGCGGCCGTCCGGAGCGTCGTTGCGCAAAAGAGCGGGCGGCCCCTCGTAGTTGGTGAACACCAGATCGAGATCCCCATCCCCATCGAGGTCACCGAACGCGGCGCCGAAACTCACGCCGCGCTGATTCAGCCCCCAAGCCGGCCCGACCGGCTCGAACTTCAAGTCACCGAGATTTCGATACGCCAGATTGGCCTCCGCCATCACGGGGCTGTCGCGCATGATGCGTCGGGGCTCCGAAAGGTCCTCGACGCGCATCAGCCGCTCGAGGAGGTCGGCGTTGTGGTACTCGCGGTTCATGCCGTTGGTGACGTGCACGTCGACTCGCCCGTCGTTGTCGAGATCCTCGAAGCGCACCGACCACGTCCAGTCGGTCGCGGCCAACCCGGCGATTCCGGCCGCCTCGAGGAACTGGCCGGTGCCCGTGTTCACGTACAGGGCATTGCGCATGTACTGCGGGGCCGCAGGAAAGGATTCGGGATTCTCCTGCGTGCGGGCGCGGGAGCCAGCCATGCCGCGCTGTTCCTTCTGGTGCGAGGTGCCGGCCATGTCCGCGACGAAGAAGTCGGTCCGGCCGTCGTTGTTCACGTCACCCAGATCCGCGCCCATCGCATAGTACGGCGTGTGAGGCAGCGTGTGGTCGACGACGTCGGTGAACGTGCCGTCACGATTATTCCGATACAGACGATCAGGGGTGGCGAAATCGTTCGCGACGTACAGGTCCGGCCAGCCGTCCTCGTCGAAGTCCCACCAGGTGGCCGAGTGGCCGCACGAATCGGCCAGGTTGAGGCCGGCCGCTTCGGAGACGTCCTGGAAATGGCCGCCACCGGTGTTGCGCAACAGGTAGTCGCGGCGGCCCTTCGGCTGGGCATTGGCGTTGAGCAGGTTGGTCTGCACGTAGACGTCGAGCCAGCCGTCGCGATCGAAGTCGGCGAACGCCGCCATGCTCGACGCATCGCGCAACGCCAACCCGCGGACGGCGGCCTCCTCCTTGAACGTGCTGTTGCCCTGGTTGATGAAGAGCAAGTTGGGCGCGTCGAACCGGCAGATGTACAGGTCGAGGTGCCCGTCGTTGTTCACGTCGGCAAAGGTCGCGCCCTGGTGCCACGGATCCGGTGCTCCGCGGTCGCTTGCGTCGGAGCCGAGTTTCTGTCGGACCCATGCGACGCTGCTGGCCCACCAGCCGGTCTCGCCGGCCAATCCCGCTTCCTCGGTCACATCCGTGAAGCGCCACTGGCCATCGTTGCGAAAGAGGCGGAAACCTTCGGTTTTGCTGACCACGGCCACATCCGCGCGCCCGTCGTTGTTGTAGTCGCCGATCGTCACCCCGGTGCCGATCGCGCCGTAGACGAGTTCCTGATACCGGTCACCCCACATGCGCGGATCCGAGTACGTGTTGGGCACAGTCAATCCCGACTGCTCCGCGGGGACCGGAGTGAAGAGCGTCGGTCCCGGCCCGCGGGAGCGTGGCCCGAGCGGCTGGGCGTCGTAGTCTGCCGCTTCGGCATTCACCGCGGTGAGGGCAACCGCGCACGCGAGCACCCGCCGGAGGCGGCGGATGGGCGTATTGAGACGGGAATGACAACGAAGGGTGGATCTCATCAGCGGGAAGAGCGAAGCTGCGGGTGGCGCAGCGTCAGGACGGGCGATGCAAGGTCATGTTCACTCGTTGCACCGTCGGGCCAGCGGACGACGATACGGACAGGAGCGTCCTCGCCGGAGCCAAAGAAGAGTGCCGGGGCGGACTGGCTGGCATAACCTGAACCCGCGTGCACTTCCGCCGTCGCGACGGCGCCGCTGGCCCCTTGCAGCGTCACGCGTGCGCCGACGGCTGTCGGGTTGCCCGGCAGGCCCTCCAGCCGGACCGCCAGCGGCCGACCTTTGTCGTGACGGTTCACATACGCGAGCAGCGGTTCGCCCTGGCGGCTGACCACGGCATCCGGCCGGCCGTCCGCGTTGACGTCGAGCAGCACGAGCGCCTCCGCGTCGCCTGGCGCAATGAAGCCACTCTCACGCGGCGGCACTGCTTGGAAGCCGCCTCGGCCGTCACCACGCAACCAACCGCCGAGCCCACCGCTAAAACGTCCGTTGGAGGCATCCGGAGCGTGCGAGTTCTGCACAAAAAGCAGGTCGAGGAACCCGTCGGCGTCGACGTCGGCGATGGCCAGACCCTCGACCGGTGCGACCTGGGCGAGGTTGGGCAGGGGAACAAAGCGCCGCGTGCCGTCGGCCTGACTGAGAAAAACGCCGCTGCGCAACTCGGTCGCTGTCCAGCGGCTGGCCTGCGCGAGCGCGTCTTCGCCCACAATCTCGGGCAAGGTTGCGCGGGCGAACAAGTCATTGCGTGGAAAACGCCGGGCCAGGCCGGGAAGGTGGGCGGCCAGCTGGTTGCGGTTCCTCCGCGGATACAACCGCTCACCTTCGTAGTAGCCTTCAAGGAGCACCGCGGGCCGGCCGGGAGTCGGCGCGAGCGAGTACAGCACAGCCGGGCTCTGCGGGCTGGCCCGGTACGGTGTATTCAGGCCGGCGTTACCGGCGATGTAGTCGAGCCGGCCATCGCCATTGAAGTCCGCTCCGGCCAGTGAACTCCACCAGCCGCTTCCGGCCGCGGAAAAATCGGCCTCCGCCGAGCGGTCGCGGAAGCCGCGGCCTTCCTCGTTCCGCCAGAAGGCGACAGGACCCCACTCGAGCGCGACGAGCAGGTCGACCCAGCCGTCGCCATCGACATCGCTCGCCAGCGCCGAGGTGACGAGTCCCACGTGGCGAAGATCGGGCGCGAGCGCATCGGTGACGTCCTGCCACTTGCCGTCACGATGGAACAGGAGGGCGCTGGCGGGGGCGGTCGGGTACTCTCCCGGACGCAGCCGTGCTCCGAGAAAAACATCGAGTTTCCCGTCGCGATCAAAGTCCGCAGCCACCGCGGCGCCGGCACTCATCGGTCGTCGCGGCAGCGCGTCCTCTGGCGCCGGCGTAAAACCACCGCGACCGTCGCCGAGCCAGAGTGCGGGTTGGTACTCGGCGGCGTCGGCGGGAAGGTTGGCTCCGCCCCGCGTGACCAGCAGGTCGGGGTGGCCGTCGCCGTTGAACTCAAGCTGCAGCGCCGGGCCGTCATTGACCGCTTTGGCCGTGACGGCGAGTGGCCGCACCTGATAACGCGGAGAGGTGCCGTCTCCGGGCTCGGGCCGCAGGATACGAGCAGGGGTTCGGGTGCTGCCGCCGATCACAAGGTCATCCCGGCCGTCGCCGTCGAGGTCGCCGGCCGCCAGCGCCGGTCCGCGGCGGTTGAAGCCCCGCGGCAGCAGGGGCTGGGGCAGGGTGCCCTCCGCCGCCTCCTGTTCCACCAGCAGGTTGAGTCCTGAAGCGGCGGATACATCGGCAAAGAGGGGCTCGACCGGCGGCAGCAGTTCCGCATCGGCTGTGGGCAGGCTGGCGTCCTCCGTCAGAGTGAGGTGCTGATTGACGGCGAGATGGGTCCAGGACTGCACGCGCCCGCTCGGCCAATGCACCGTCAGGCGGTCGACTTGGGGGGCATCGCCGAGGCCGAAGTGCAGCACCGGTTCGCTGGATGAAAGGTAGCCACGCGCCAGCACGAGCGTGCGCACTTGCGTGCCCCGGCTGGTCTCGATCCGCACGGTGGCGCCGAGGCCGAGCCGGTTCGATTTTGTGCCGCGCAGCGCCACAATGAGCCGCCCGCCAGTGGCCGAGTCGTTGCGCAGCAGCGTCGCCGGCTGCTCGTAGTTTGTGAACACGACGTCCAGGTCACCGTCGCCATCCAGGTCACCGAACGCCGCGCCAAAACTCACGCCGCGCTGGTCGAGCCCCCAGGCGGCGCTGACATTTTCGAACTGCAGGTCGCTCCGGTTGCGAAACGCGAGGTTCGGCTCGGCCAGGGGCGCGCTGGATTTGAGCAACCGGACGCCTTCGCTGACGTTGTCCGTGGCGGAGGCGCGTTGCACCAGATCGGCGTTGTGCAGCTCGCGGACCATACCGTTGGTGACGTGCAGGTCGAGCCAGCCGTCGTTGTCCAGGTCTTCGAAACGCACCGACCATGTCCAATCCGTCGCGGCCAGCCCGGCGAGCGTGCCTGCCTCGAGGAGGTGAGGTGTGCCAGTGGCGAGGTAGAGCGCGTTGCGCATGAACTGCGCGGCGGTGCCGGGCGGGTGACTGCTCTCGGTCAGGAGTGCACGGATACGCGCCATCCCGCGCTGGTCCTTGACGTGATTGGTTGCCGCCATGTCCGCGACGAACAGGTCGACGAGGCCATCGTTGTTCACGTCGCCCAAGTCCGCGCCCATGGCGGAGTGGGGCATCTGCGGCACGGCCGCATCTATCACGTTGCGAAACGTGCCGTCACGCTGGTTTCGATACAGCAGGTCGGCGGGAGCGAAGTCGTTCGCGATATAGAGGTCGGGCCAGCCATCGTGATCGTAGTCCCACCACGTCGCTGAGTGACCTTGGTGAAGACCGGTCAGGCCCGCTTCCTGACTGACATCAACAAACGTGCCGTCGCCTCGGTTACGAAAAAGGTAGTCGCGCTGGCCGGTGGGCGACTTCACGACGTCGAGCAGGTTGGTCTGCACGTACACGTCGACCCAGCCGTCGCGATCGTAGTCGGCGAACGCGGCCATGCTGGACGCGTCGACCACCGCGAGCCCGCGTGCGGCGGCCTCTTCGCGGAAGGTGCCGTTGCCTTGGTTGATGTAGAGCAGGTTGGGCGCGCCGAAGCGGCAGACGTAAGCGTCCAGCGCGCCGTCGTTGTTCACGTCGACCCACGTCACCCCCTGATGCCAGGGACCGTCGGCGGGGGACGCTTCGTCGCTCGACCCAACGGTGCGTTTCACCCACGCCAGCCCCTGCGCGAACCAGCCGGTGGACGGTTCGATCCCCGCCGCGCGCGTCACGTCCTCGAAGCGCCAGTTGCCGGCGTTGCGGAAGAGCCGGGGGCCCTCAACTTTGCTGACGACCAGGATGTCGGGTCGCCCGTCCTGATCGTAGTCGCCAATTGCCACGCCGCTGCCGATGGCGCCAAACTTAAACTCCTGGTGGAGCTCCCACCACATGCGCGGATCGTGGTAACGGTTGGGCGCGAGCAGGCCGGTCGCCTCCGGGTTGAGGCGGGTGAACAACGTGGAGCCACGCGGACCGGAGCGTGGTGCGAGGGGCCGCGCCACGAGATTGCTGTCCGCGGCGACCCCGCTGCCGGTGAGCATGGTCAGGAGGAGTGCACGAGCAGCCGACACGAGGCAGCGTCGCAAGGGGGGGCGCCGGTGCAGACCGCGCTCTGGGGGCAGGCTCTCAGCTAACGACATCGGCGGCGAAGCAGGACGCCCGCCGGCCGGGCGAGTCAAGGCTCGGGAGCACGCTTGCCAGCCGTGAGCAGCGGCGAT
Source organism: Verrucomicrobiota bacterium (assembly GCA_023386835.1). Classification (GTDB taxonomy): domain Bacteria; phylum Verrucomicrobiota; class Verrucomicrobiia; order Opitutales; family Opitutaceae; genus Actomonas. The sequence goes on along the minus strand of JAEWIY010000071.1, from coordinate 1,605 downwards.
GAAGTGCGCGGCGCCTTCCCCGGCGTTGTCCATGCGTCTCCCCTTTCGACTGCCCCCACTCGTCTGGTGGTTCGTGCCCCTGTTGGCGGTTGCGGCCGTGGCTTGGGTGCACCTCGCGCGCGCCCGGCAGGTTCTGCGGCTGGCTGAAGTCGGCCAACCCGCGGTCGTCGTGGATCGGAACTCACCCACGGGTTATGCGGGCGGCTGGCGCAAGCTCATCGTGCCGGAGCCCAACCATGTCAGCCACCAATGGGTAAGTCTGTTGCAGGAGCTGCAGTCGGAAGACGCGTGGCGCGTGCGTTGGACGGATCAGGACAACGCTCCGACCGGCCGGGCGGTGCATGCACCTTCGCCCTACGCATGGTGGCTGGCGTTCGTGGCGGCCGTTGACCAGGCGGTGAGTGGCAAATCCCCCGGCCTCGCGGCCGAACATACGCTCGTCACCGCGGGGCCGTGGCTGCATCTCCTGTTTGTGTTGGGCGCCGCGGCTGTCGTGACATGGCAGTTCGGGTACGGCGCCGGTATGGTGGTGCTGTTGGGGCTGTCGTTTCTCCAGCCCCTCGTCGGGATTTTTGTCCCCGGAAGGTTGAGTGAACTGGCTCTCGCGTTGGTGGCGGTTTTTCTGAGCGTTTTCGGGCTGCTGGCGGCAGTGGCGGGCCGCGTCCGGGTTGACCGCCGGGCGCGAGCTTTCGCGATCGCCGGCGGGTTTGGGGCTCTCGGCCTGTGGCTCAGCCCCGCCGTGCAGGCACCGTTGCTGGGCGGCGTCGGACTGGGGGCCGTAGTGATTGCAGCCCTACAACGGAGAACCGGGGCGGCCGCCGACCAACCGGCGCTGCCCTGGCGGGTTTGGGGGCTGGCTGGCGCAGCCGGCGTGTTGCTGGCGTATGCGCTGGAATACCTGCCGCGCGCCGGCGGCGACTGGGAACTGCGAGCGGTGCATCCCGTGTATGGGTTAACCTGGCTGGGCTGGGCGGAGGTGTTGCGCCACGTGGATGCGTGGGGTCGGCGCGCCCCGCTGTCGGCGGGGTGGCGAGGGCGCCTGAGTTTCATGCTGGGCGTGATCGGAGTGGCCGTGCTGCCCGCGATGCTGTGGCGCTTCGAGACGGCTGGTTTTGCCGCGCCGATCCCGATGGCGGAGCGGTTGATGGAGTTTGGGGAGGGTGTCGCCGGAGCGAGCCTGCTCGACGCGCTCACGCGAGGAGGCTCGGCTGCGCCGGTGTTGCTGACCCTGCTGCCGCTGCTCGGGCTGGTCGCCGTGGGGTGGGTGGTGTGGCGCGGTACCGACTCCAGGCAACGGACGGCCGCGGCGCTGGCCCTCGGGCCACTGCTGGTTGCGCTCGCGCATGCCTTCGTGCAACTGCGGTGGTGGGCGGTATTCGACGTGGTCCTACTGGCGAGCCTGCCCGTTGCCTTCGTGGCTACGGCGGGGGTTCGTGAACGGACGCGGCGGTTGGGGTGGGGTCTGGCCGCGGCGATCGTCCTGCTGCCGGCGGTGCTTTGGGCGTGGCCGCGGGGGAGCGGTGTTGAAGCGGTGAATACGCGCGAGGTGCGGGCGCTGATCGAGCGTGATCTCGCGTACTGGCTGGCGAATCGCACCGGTCCCGG
>JAEWIY010000053.1 GCA_023386835.1 Verrucomicrobiota bacterium | reverse complement strand
GTGTTGCGGCACCTGACGGCCCCGATCCGCGCGGCTTCGGTGACTCGACTCAATTCAACCGGGCGGAATGCGTGAGCCTCCACCCGGGCTCGCGGCGCGGCGCTTTGCACCGCGAGCTCCAGGCTTCGGCCAGCGAGGCCAAGGACCATCGCCAGAGGGAAACCCGCCATTCGGCGGGAAGAAAAAGAGCGTTCACCCAGGCGCCGTGGCCACGTTGCCGTGAGTCCGCCGCCCCGAGACGAGGCCCCAGCGTGACTCACGCGGTGCTAGGCAGAAGCACTCAGATCACCGGAAGTTCATCGGGCGCGTACTGAAAATTCAGTAGTCGCCCAGCCGTGACGCGTCGTCTCCGGCACCCACCGCGCCCGAAGCGACGTGCGCGCGCATTGCCGCACACGCGCTCCCGCAATCAGGCACGCGAGCGGGCGCGGCCTTTGTTTGTATCCAGTCCGCGGTTCGCGCTCGTCAGGCCTCGCGAGACCCGATGATCAATGACGCGGTGGTACCGGCGCCCGGTTGTGACTCCAACTGGAGTTCGCCTCCCAGGGAGACCGCCAGGCGTTGCGCAAAGGCCAGCCCCAGACCGATGCCACCGTGCCGACGGCGCGAGCCGCCGTCCGCCTGCGCGAAGGGATGCGCCACAAAGTCGAGCTGTTCCGCCGTCATGCCCGGGCCGGTGTCGCTCACCAAAAAGACGAACTTCTCCGCCAGCGGCTTGGCCTCGAGCGTAATGGTGCCGGACGCGGTGAACTTCACGGCATTGTCGACCAGCGCGAGCAGCGCCTGTCGCAGCACGGCCACGGGAGCATGCATCTTTTCCGGCACGGTCCGGCCGCTCACGACGCGAAGCGCGACGGACTTGTGCGACGCGCGCGCGGCGTAGGCTTGGGCGAGGCTTTCCAGCAGTTCACACGGACAAAACTCCGTTGACGTCAGGTCCAGGGTGCCGGCTTCCGCTTGGTTGAAAGTGAGGATCTGTTGCAGCAGTCCCAACAGCCGTTCGCCACTCTGCGTGGCGTCGGCCAACAACGAGCGCGCTTCGGGTTCGGCCACATGCTCGGCGAGCAGTTGATGCAGCCCGATCACCGCATTCATGGGCGTGAGCAACTCGTGGCTCACGTTGGCGAGAAACTCATGCTTCACCTGAATCGCCAGCTGAAGCTGCGCGGTGCGCTCCAGCACTGTCGCTTCAAGCGTGCGCGCACGCTGGTTTGCGAGACGGGCGAGGTGCCATTTCTCGGTGAGCGCCTGCGCCAGTTGCAGCACCTCCACCTTGTCGAACGGCTTCTTCAGCACGAGCCAGCGATGACGCTCGGTCAGCGTCGCCTGGATCTCGTCCCAGCTGCGATCCGAGTACGCCGTGCAGATGACACACTGCAGTTCGTCGTCGATCTCCCACAGGCGCGAAAGGGTGGTCAGGCCATCCCAGCCCGGCGGCATGCGCATGTCGACAAAAGCGAGCGCATACGGGCGCCCCTCCTCGCGGGCCGCGCGCACGCGCTCGAGCGCCTCCTGGCCCTGCTGCACACAATCGAGTTCGAACTCCAGCGCCGGCGCGGCGGCGGCAACCGCAGAGGCTTGGGGAGCCGTGCCGAAGTCGTCTCCGAAGATCGCGGCCGCGGCGAGGTCGAGGCTCTCCTCCGCCTCGGTGGAGGGCGTCAGGACCCGGCGAAAATCGTCGTGAATCGCGGGGTTGTCATCGACCAACAGGATACGGCGGGACGGCTGAATCATGACGTCGGCAAAGCAGTTTCGGAAGCCATCGGCACGGCCTGCGGTGCGGCCGTCGGAAGCGTCAGCGTAAACTCGGCGCCGTGCCCCGGGCCCTCACTGCGAGCGGAGAGGTCGCCGTTCATTTCCCGCGCGGCCAGCACCGCACTATGCAAGCCGAAGCCGTGGCCGTTCTTCTTGGTCGTGAACCCGTGCTGGAAAATGCGGGCCAGATGCTCCGGCGCGATGCCTGCGCCATTGTCGCCAACGGTGATACTCGCGTGACCGGCATCGGCGGGGGCGATGCGGACCTTGATGACACGGGACGGTTGTGGCGAAGTGAGCACGGCATCCTTCGCGTTCTGCAGGAGATTGACGAGGATCTGCAGCACCTTGTGCCGGTCGGCCAGCACGAGGCCTGACGGCGTGACGTCGCGCACGAGCGTGATGCCGTGCCGGTCGTGCGATGTCGCGTGCAGGCTCAGCGCGTCCTCAAGCAGTTTCGCCAGGTCGAGTGGCTCGAGCAGGCCAAACATGCGGGAGGAGCCCTGCTGCGCCACGACGATCTCGCGGATGTGTTCGAAATGCTCGGACAGCGTCGACAGGTCCTTCTGCAGCGTCCGGTTCTCCTCGGCGAAGTGCGTCGACAACTGCACGAGGAAGTCCGGCAGCTTCTGGCCGGTCGGGTCACTCGTCAGGTATTCACCCAGTTGCGACCGTTCCCGCTGGATCAGCTCGGTGGCGCGCGTGAGATGCCCCACCCGCGTCCGGCGCAACCGGTCCTGCACGTCGTGCAGCGTGAGGTTCACGCTGGTGAGCACATTGCCGACATTATGGAGAACACCGTTGGCGACCTCGGCCATGCCGGCCCGGCGCGAAGCGATCACCAACTGTTGGTTCACCTGCTCGAGTTGCCGTGCCGCCCGTTTGCGCTCGGTGATATCCTCAACCGTGCCCTCACAGGCCGGCCCGCCGACCCCGTCGTACGGTACCAGCCGGGCGTTGATGATGATATCGATGGGTTGACCGTCGGTGCGCCGCAGTTGCGTCTCGAATCCCCGCAACTCACCATGAGCCAGCAGGTGCTGCCACATGCGTTCGCGCGCCTCCAGGTCGAAAAGGTTTCCGGAGCGCAGGGAGAGGTTTTCGAGCGCCACGTCCGCGGGCAAAGCGAGCATCGAGAGCATCCGCGGATTCGCCACCAGCACCTCACCGCTGCGGAGCGTCTTGAAGATTCCAATCGGCGCGCGGGCGACGAGGGTGCGGAAACGCTCCTCGCTTGCGCGCAGCTCCAGCGCGGTGCGTTTGTGGTTGGCGGCTTCCGCGGCGAGTTCGCTGGTGCGCTTCTCAACCCGCTCCTCAAGGCTGTCGAGCAGGGTCGCGCGCGCGTCCTGCTGTTCGCAGATCTCCCACATCTCGCGACGTGAGGTCACACACGCCCAGATCAACACGGCGTCTTCAAAGAGCACCCAGGCTGAATGCTCAAACGTCCGCCAGACGGTGGCATAAGGCACGCCGTAAACAGAAACCGGATACCAGAGCCCGCGCAGCAGGTGGTCCATGGCCACGACCAGCGTCGCGGTGATGAGCAGGCGCCAATCCCGATACAGCGACAGAAACGCCAGCGAGCCGAAGATGTGGAAGTGCGTCTCGAGCCGTCCGCCCGTCAGGTGGATCAGCAGGCCCGAGAACCCGACTTGTGCGATCGCCACCACGTGTTGCGTAAGCGGATCGTACGGACGCGCCCGGATGAGCAGGAGCGGCGGGAGCGTCAGCAGACCGCCGAGTCCGAGCGCCGCCATCAGGTGCGGATGGACGGCAGACGTCGCACCCGCCCAGGTCAGCGGCGACCAGAACAGCGCGACCAGGGCCGCGTAGGCCCATTGCCCGCAGAGCAGCAGGACGAAGAGCCAGTTCGCGCGGCGTTGAAGCCGCCGGTTATAGCTGTCGAAAAGTTCCTGAATCCGGGGCTGCCGCTCAACCCCGGTCGAGGTCGGCCAAACCGAACGGGCAAGACGTCGAATCGGGGTGGACGCAATCATGGCGCGGCGACGTGGGAGGGACTGCACGATCCGATCAGGGCGCAGCCATAGACGGGAGCGCTTTGAACTTCCGCGGCGGAACCCGGCGCGGAGAGAACGGACAACATCGCATCCTGCGCCGGTGCCTTGCCGCGATGACCGCGTGAACGCGTGATGCCACCGTGAAAGCGGACCTGCCCGGCGGCATCGAACAGCACGAGATGGCCGGAGGTTTCAGCGCCGAGCTGCGTGGCCAGTTGGCCGTTTTGGTCGGCCACGACGGGCACATTGCGGGCGCCGAGATCGCGGGTTTTCGCTGCCGGCCAATCCGCGCCCGGAGGCACCACGTGCACGATCAACGCGTCACAACCAGCTCCGGCGCGGGCGAGAAAATCACCCAACTCAGACAGGCTCGCCTCCGTGCAGGGACAACGGGGGTGAATAGCCATCACCGCGAGCGCGCGGCCCTCGTTGCGGTACGGTGCAAACACCTCGGCTACGCCCTTGACGGGCGCGTGCGCTCCGCCGGCGGCCGACGCGTACCGTTGCAACGTCGCAAAGCCGACGATCAACGCCGCCAGCCAGACGCCTGCGCCCAGCACGATGCGAAGTTTTTTACCGGTGAAGCACAAGGTGCAGGAGCTATCGGTTCACCGCCCCACCGATTGAGCACTATTCGCAAGCGCTTGCGGCAGGCGCGGATTGGGCAGAAGCACCCAGCGCGCGGCACTTCAGAGGAAGGCCCGTCGCGAAAACAGGCGGAAGGTAAACCGCGCCCGTTTCCGGCGGGGAGATTTCCTCACGCCGAAGGTAAACATCGTCAGCGGTCCCGACTCGCGAAAAACCACGATCGCGCGCGCTTAGCGCAAGTCGGCGGCATCAACGAGGCGCGGTCGAACACCCACCGATAACGCCTTCGCGGCCGCCGCCCGCCGAACACGCGGCGACGAGTTCACTCGCTGATCGGTTCACGCACGTAGTCGCGCCCCGCTTCGATCGCCTCCGCGAGACGCATGGTCTCGATGGACGTCGCCAACGTGGAGCGGGATTCACGCACCCCGCGCGCGATCGCGATCAGTTCCTCGTACTCGGCCACAAACCCGCAACTCAGCAGGTGCGACGTGCCCGGCTCATCGGTGAACCACTCCGTGACATTTGGCCGGATCTTCACGTTGCTGCCGGGCGGCGGCACAGCCGGCACCCGCGTCACCTTGACGTGACCTCGCGGAACACGCGGTTCGGCCGCCCGCAACGACACGGTTTCACTGAGGCCATGCACGTCGATTTCCTCGGTGTGCCGCCCGCTGGAGGGAAAGATCTGCAGCCGGCCGGGCAGCCCCGACGCAAACGCGACGTCCACCACCCAATTGAAAGTCGCCGCGGTCGGATGCGGAAGCCGGCTGGTGCGCGCCCGCGCAATCGGGCCAAGACAATCCATGAGGAAGTTGAGCAGGTGGATTCCCGTCTCCCGGACAAAGTCGGATTGCAGGCGCCCGTGCCGACAGAAGCGCGCTTCCACAAAAAACGGCTCCGTCATCGCGGCCACGCAGGCCTTGAAGCGCACGTTCATCGGCGCGAAGCGACGGTTGAAGGCGACCACGTGCGGAACCGTGATCGTGCGCGCGAGTTGTTCGGTGACGTGGGAATTCGGACCCGGCGGCTTCTCGGTCAGGATCGGCACGCCTTTGGGCGCGAGTCGATCCAGCACTTGGGGCAGCGGACCGGGGCCCACAATCACCGCCACCGCGTCCACCTCCGGATCCGCGACGAGCGCGTCTAGATCCGCGTACACCCGCTCGAATCCGTACTGGTCGGCGATTCTCTGCGCGGTGTCGGGGTCAAGGCTGCAAACACCGCGCAGCCTCAACTCCACCCCGGCGGGGGGATGCTGCTGCAGATACGTGATCGCCGGGTAGTGGATGTGCTGCGCCCACGCGCCGGTACCGATCACCGCCAGGCGAAAAAGGTACGGATTCGAATTCACGGTTGAGGAGCCGGTTTTCTAATGCGGATTGGAGGCGGTCCTACAACCACAAGTCCCGGCGCGCTCGAAGGTTCACACGTGGAAAGTTGCGGCCGCGGCGACGGCGTACCCCTTTACGGCGAGAACATCATGTCACTGCGACTACACACCCTCATCGCCAGCACGCGGCCCGGCCGCGTCGGAGAGCCCATCGCCCGCTGGTTTCACGAACAGGCTCAACGCGAAGGCAGCTTCGACGCCACCTTGGTTGACCTGAAGGAGTTCGGACTGCCCGTTTACGACGAACCCCGGCATCCACGGCTGCAACAGTACGAACACGCCCACACCAAGGCGTGGAGCGCGAGTGTGGCGGCGGCGGACGCGTTCGTCTTCGTCGCGCCCGAGTACAATTTCGGCCCGACGCCCGCGCTGCTCAATGCGCTGAACTACGTGTATTCCGAATGGAACTACAAGCCCGCCGCGTTCGTGAGCTACGGTGGCATCTCCGGGGGGATCCGCGCGGTGCAGATGACCAAACTCACCCTCACCACGCTGAAGATGGTCCCAATCCTGGAGACAGTCACGATCCAGATGGTGTCCGACCTAGTGAAGGACGGCCGCTTCGAGGCGCAGCCGGCGCACGTGAAGGCGGCGGACGTGCTCTTGAAGGAGCTGCATCGCTGGGCCGGTGCACTCAAGCCGCTCCGCCAGCCTGACTGAAGCGCAACGAACGCTCCACCGCGGCTGGCAACACGTCGTTGTCCGCGCCGGCCCGAAGACCGCGCGCGTCAGGGCTCGCGGTCCAACGACACGAGGTCCGGATCGCCCTTGGCGCCTTCGCGCAGGGCGGGATCGAGCCGGTACGCTTCGCGCAAGCGGCGGCGGGCCTCGTCCAAGTTGCCCAGCAGGCACTCGTAACAGCCCAGGTTGTACTGCAGCAGCGCTGACGTCGCGCCATGGAGCGGCTCCGCGGCGAGCAACGTGGCGCGCGCCTCCTCCACCCGGTTCAACTCGCGCAGCGCATAGGCCAGGGCGATCCAGGCGCGCTCGATCTTCGGCTCGGTAACCGTCAGTCGACGGGCCGTCGTGACCACGCGAGACCAACGCTCGGCGCCCATCTCGAGTTCAAGCTGCAGCCCGAGCACCGGCGCAGTCTGGCGGTCCGCTTCGTCGATCGCGTCGAGCTCCCGTTGCGCCGCCTCAAACATCTCGAGCGCCAGGTAACCTTGAGTGTAACGCAACCGCGTCGCCGTCGATATCACCGGCGCACGGTAGAACGGCCGGCTCCAATTTGGCACGAAGATCCGCCAAAAGATCTCCACGGGCGCGTCCGTTGGCAGGCGCCAGCGACTCAGCCTCTCGCCGCCTCAGGGGCGTCCTCCCGCAACCAGTGCGCGCACAGCACCGCTGCGATGACGGCGTACACCATGCAGGCCGGCATCCACATGATGTAGCCGGCGAACTGTTGATCCTCCAGCGCCGCCAGTCCCCAGGCCTCCGTCCGTCCGGCATAGGTCGGATACCAGAGCCGCGGTGCCAGCGCCATCAACACGCCGAGTACCGTCGCGTGGAGCGAGGTGCCAAACAGGTAGAGGATCGCCGTGCCACGGCTCATCTGCAAGTGGCCAATCGGATCGAAGAGCACACGCCAGAACAGCGCCGCCACGGCGAAAAACGCGATGTGCTGCCCATCGTGGATCCATCGGTTGGCGAGCGCGGCCTCGTACAACACCGGCACATGCCACGTCCACAGCACCAGCGCATACAGCACCAGCAGCACCAGCGGCTGCCAAAAGAGGTAGCGCGGCACACCACGGCGCACCAGGGCCCGGCGGCCCTGCCCCGGCCAGCGTCTCCGCGCCGCCGGTAAGGCCCACAGCATGACACGCCAGGGCGCGCCCATCACCACCAGCGGTGCCGCCACGTTCATCAGCAGCATGTGTTGCACCATGTGCATCCATTGCAGGTCGTCCGCCAACCCGTCGATTGGCGACACCAGCGCCAGCGCGAGGACGATCACCCCTGCGCCAAACGCCAGCACGTGCCGTGGCCGCACCGTCGCGCGTTCCCCGCGGCGTCGCATCAATTGGCTTAACCCGTATCCATAAAACGCGACCAGCAACACCAGCGACGCGAGCGTCAGCGGATCCGGATTCCACCGCGTCCACCACCCCGACGCGTCAGCCGCGGGCAGCCCGTGAGCATGGCCCGGTGATGCGAGCGCCAATGCACCGATCGAACCAAAGATGAAACGGACCGGCCGGCTCATCGTCGGAAAAAGAAGATGGGGATCGTCTGCGCCAGCACGATGACCAGGAAAACCAGGTTGCTGCTCACGCCGAAGCGCGCGCAGAACCGCTCCACCCGGTCGCTCTCGGAGAGTGGTTCAGGCTGCTGGCCCCAGCGGGCGCGTTGCCGCCACGACACCATCAACGCAAACGCCGCCAGCATGATCATCGCGACACTGAGGATCAGCAGCAACGCCGTCACGGTATCCGTCGGACCCCATCGTCTCGCGCCAAGTCCGGAGAGCGTGCCGAACTCCGCGATCACATACGCGAAAAGGAGGTGAAGCAGCCACGCCACCGCCCCGCCGAGCAGAATGAAGCGGAGCGTCCAACGGCTCGCGCGCGGGTGCGGAGGTGTGGTGTGTTTCACCTTCATGACAGCCACCGCGGCAGAAGATGCAGGACCACCGCGATCGCGACCGCGGCCGCCGCCGTGAATCGGGTGAACAGGGCCGTGATCTGCAGCTGCAACTGCCCGACCAGAAGTTCGCGCTCCTCCAGCCCGCGCAGCCGCGCCCACGCCGTTCCGAGCAGCACCGCTTGCACGACGGCAAAGAGCAACAACACGACGGAAATGACCCAGAAGATCGAGCCGTACGCATGATCCTGCGGACCAAACTCAAGTGACATGAGGAAGCGCACGTGCAGCACCACATGCAGGATCACCAGCAGCACACTCATCACCAATGCGCCGCGGACGCGTGGCACCTCGGACGGCGTCAACGAACGTCCCCACGTCGCGCGTAGTGCCGCCGGCAGCACCAGCACAAAGGCCGCGACCAGGGCCAGCAGCGGCTTCGGCGGAAGCAGCCCTTCCGGCGGCCACATCGGCGCAAACAACCAAAGGTACGCGTACGCATAAAATAGCGCCCCGAGCGCCGTCGCCGCGATCGTCACGAGCCCGAGCATGCCCCACCAACCGGTGGACTGGTTGCCGGTGAGCAGGACAGGCACACCCGCCTTCTCCGCCAGGCCGCTGTCGAGCATCCGTGCGATGTCATTCCGCTTTGGATACAACCAGTATCCCCAGGCCGACGCGGCAAAGATCAAGCCGAGCGGCACAAGCAGGTAGGTCTTGAGCAGCACGCCGAGGAAGGCGACCAGCAGCCCACAGGCGGAGAGAAACGGCGCCAGGGACGGCCCGGCGAGCCGCTGCACGCCAGTGACGCGGCCGGTCAACGGATCCGTGCTCAACGTCGCGCGCCAGTCCACCGGCGCCCCCCGCAACGCGTCTGCCGCGCGTTCCGCCCGCTGATCCAGCGTCGCTGGTGTTTTCACCCACAACGGCTCGCGACCATAAACCACCGGCGGCCGCTCAAAGGTGTAAATCGGCGGCGGCGACGTTGTCGCTCCGTCGAGTGTGCCCGCCCCCCAGGGATTGTCGCCCGCTGGTT
>JAEWIY010000087.1 GCA_023386835.1 Verrucomicrobiota bacterium | reverse complement strand
CCCAAATCTGCCTTGCCCGCCCCCCACCCCTGAAGCAGCCTCGCGCTCCATGGCCACGCAGGAGTTCTACATCCGTAACCTGACCGACACCGACGCCCGCGGGCCGTATAATCTCGAGCAACTCTCCTCGCTGGTGGACAACGGCCAGGTCACCGGCGAGTCGTTGTACTACGAGATGACGACCGAGCAGTGGGTTCCCGTGGGCAGCAACCAGGAACTGATGGCGCAGCTCTTCCCCGAGAAGCGGCGGCTGAAGGTTCGTCCCAAGGAGAAAATTGCCGCGTTGAATACATCGGCCGACCAGGCTGCTCCCATCGACGTCACCGACATGCTGGCGGCGGCCGAGGGACGGACCGCGGACACGAAGGACAAGGTGGATCCGGCCGAGTCACGCGCCCGCGCGGCCAAGCTCGGCATGTATGCCTGCACGCTGACCCTGCTCATCAGCGCCGCCGCCCTGCTCGCGCCTTCGATCGATGTGATCTCGTCGGGCGAGTACCAGCGCCTGCTGTCACAGCCCTTCGCCATCCTCGGCGCGATCGATCTTGTTCTGTTTTTGCTCCTGTTGCTGCAGACCGTCAGCCTGTATCCATTTGTTCGATTCCGGGCCGCCCTCGGCGCCGGTTTCCTCGGCTTGGTTTACTGGTTGCAGGGTGAACCCAATGTCGCGATTGCGGCCGTGGCCGGCTCGCTTGGTCTCTACCTCTCCACGATCTTTACGAGCATCTTTAACGTCCTGCTCGCGGTCGCGCTGGCGCTGGTCGGCATGGGCTACTTCGCTTACGCGGTGCTGACGAGCTGAGGTTGCGGGCGACCGTCATGTCCTGGCTCCTGGAGCAATGGCACAAGCTGGTCCGGCTCTTCGCGAAGGACATCTGGACCCACGCCTCCCTGCAGGATCGGACGTGGCGCGGCAAGATGCACGCGGTCCTGCGTGTGCTGTCGATCACGGGCTCCGGATTGCTTGAGAACCGCGCGCTCAGTCGTGCCGCCGCCCTGAGCTTCAGTTCGCTCCTAGGGCTGGGACCGCTGGTTGCGTTGGCGATGTTGGTCGCCGGGTTCATGTTGAACCAGGAAGACCCCAACCTCGCGGTCAACACCCTCAACCGGCTAATCAAGTTCGTAGCACCGCAGATCGTCGAATACGAGAAGGTGGCCGGCAACGGGACGAGTGTGCCGCACGAACGGCGAAGCGATGTTCTAACCGCCACCAAATCCGGCACCGGAAACGGCCCGGCTCCCGCCGCCGCACCCGCGACACCAGCGGCCGACCCCACGCCGGGTGAACCCACCGCGGAGGACGGCGCATCGCTCGAGGTTAACCCGGACCTCGTCGTGCTGATCGATGGGTTTGTCTCCAGCTCCCGCAGCGGCGCCGTCGGCGTCGTGGGTGCGCTGACGCTGATCCTGATCGTCATCCAGCTGTTCACGTCGGTTGAGACGGCCTTCAACGAAATCTGGGGCGTGCGCCGCGGCCGGTCCTGGTTGCTGCGCATCGTGTTCTACTGGACCGTGCTCACGCTCGGAGCGGTCTTGTTTTTCGCCGCCGTCACCGGGTTGTCCGCCGGTGCGTTCATCAATGCGTTCGCGGAGCGCCTGCCGTACGGTTCCGAACTGATCCGGGTGCTGCAGTTGTTCCTGCCCGCAGGATCGCTCGTGCTGCTGATCCTGATCCTGACCCTGTTTTATCGCGCGATCCCCAACACCCACGTGTTCTGGCGCGCCGCGTTTATCGGCGCCCTCGTCGTCGCGGTCCTCCTCCTCGCCAACAACACCCTCGCGTTCCTCTACTTCCGCCGCGTCGTGCTGTCGCGCAGCCTCTACGGTTCGCTGGGCGTGCTGCCGATCCTGATGTTCGGCCTGTATATCTTCTGGTTCCTCGTGCTGATCGGCGGCCAGGTCAGCTACGCGGTGCAGAACGTCCACTTCCGCAACTCGCAGGCCGCCTGGCACAGCCTCGCCGAATCAATGCGCGAACGACTTTCGCTGGTCGTGCTGCTGACGGTGTGCCGGCGCTTTCATGACTGCCTGCCGCCCTGCACCGCCTCGCAACTCAGTGGCCTCCTCGGCGTGCCCACCCAGTTGTTGAACGAGTGTTTGAACCGGCTGGTCCGGATGGAACTGCTCACGCCCATCCCGCCTCCACCCGGCGAAGTCGCGACCGACTATCGTTATCAGCCGGCGCGGCCGCTCTCCCGCATCACCCTCGCGTCGTTCAAGATGCTGGACGACGATTACGGCGATGACCCGACCGGTCCGGCGTTAGGGTACGTGGAGCCGATCCTGGCCCGCTACAACGCGGTGGTCTCGAACCTGCACGCGAGCGAGTTCTTCCAGAAGTCGATCGACCAGCTCCTGAACGAGTTTCCGCTCGAGAACCTCCGCGGCAAGGCGGCCGCGCGTGGCGACGGCTCCGATCGCGCCCCCGAAACGGTCCCGGCGAACTCCTGAGCCGGCTTCCCTTGGCGGCGAGTGGGTGGGGGCCGTACTCGCCCATTGACACCCCCCTCCCCCAACCTAGCGTCGCGCCTTTTCCTTCATGATTTCCTGGATCCAGACCTCGTTCCAGAAGCATTTCCGGCTGATCTTTTTGGTCCTGCTGGCGATCATCATCGTGTCCTTCGTCTTCACGATTGGTGCCGCCCCTGGCATCGGCCGAGCGGACGGACGCACGCTCTCCCGTACCTTCTACGGGGTGAACCTCAGCTCGCCTGAGGAAGCGAGTCGCCTCTTCGGCGACGCGCAGTTGAGCATCTTCCTGCAAGCCGGGTATCAGCCGTTCAACGACGGCCAGCTGCAAAACTACGCGCTGCAGCGCCACGCCGCCCTGCACCTCGCGGATGAACTCAATCTGCCCGGCCCGTCGCGCGACGAGCTGACCGCCTTCGTCCAGGAGCTGCCGGCCTTCTCCGGCCCGACCGGCCAGTTCGACCCGCAGGCCTACGCGCGTTTCCGCGATTCCCTCAAGGGCAACGGCCAGATGAACGAGGCCGTCCTGGCCCGCGTGCTGGCCGACGACTATCGCTTCGACCGCGTGCAGAAGCTGCTCGGCGGGCCCGGCTATGTGCTCGATGGCGACGTCAAGCAGCAGCTCGAGCGTGCGGATACGTCGTGGCAGGTGAACGTCGCGACCCTCGACTACGCCAGCTTCCAGCCCGAGATCCAGCCGACCGAAGCCGAGCTTCGGCAGTATTTTTCGAACAACGGCTTCCGCTACGAAGTGCCGCCGCAGCTCCGCGCGGACTATGTTGAGTTCTCCGCCGCCGCCTTCGCGGATCAGGTCAACGTCAGCGAAGCCGATGTGCGCGCCTACTACGACATGAACCCCACGCGCTTCCCCAACCCCGCCAAGGCGGCCGACGCCGCCCCGGTGGTGGGTGCCGGCGAGACCGACGCAGATTTTGCCGCCGTGCGTCCGCAGGTCGAAGCCGCGCTGCGTCAGGAACGCGCGCAGAAGCTCGCCGCCCAGGCCGCCAGTGACCTGACCGTCGCGCTCTACGATGCCCGCGTGAAAGCGGACGGCGTGGACGAGTGGCTCCGCGGCCGGGGTGTTGAGCTGAAGTCCGCCGCTCCCTTCAGCCGCAGCAGCGCCCCGTCTTTCCTCGGGCCGAACCCGCAAAACGTCGCGACGGCCTTCCGTCTCGATGCGTCCCACCCGATTTCCGACGCGCTGGCGACGCCGAATGGCGCCGTCATCCTCGTCTGGCGCGAGAGTCTGCCGGCGCACCCGGCGGAATTCGCCGCCGTCCAGGAGCAGGTGAAGCGTGACTACATCGACACGCAGCGCCGGCAACGTTTCTCCGCCGCAGGTCGGGCCCTGCAGGAAGGCATTCAGAGCCGCCTCGCCCAGGGTGAGGAGTTTGCCGCGGCCGCCGAGGCCGAAGCCCAGGCTCGCAACCTGAAGGTGGAAGTGAAGTTGCACGGCCCCTTCACCCGTCGCGAGCCGCCGCAGGATCTGTCTTACAGCGCCCTCAACGCGCTTGATCGTCTCGAAGCGGGCAAGGTTTCCGAAATGGTGATCGCCGGCGACCAGGGCCTCGTGGTGCACGCGGCCAGCAAGACCCTCCCCGACGTTGGTCCCGAGAACGAGCGCTTCACGCAGATGCAGTTGCAGATCGCCCAGTTCAACTCGAGCCGGACCGCCGACGACATCCTGCGCGACCTGGTGCAGACGGAGCTGGCCCGCACGGATCCGACCCAGCGTTGAGGCTCAACCCATGATCCCCCGAAGGCGCGACGGTTGTTTGTCGCGCCTTTTTTGTGCCTGCCTCTCTCGACGAAACCGTCTCGTCACCGCGGGATGGATTCCCTTCATTGACCGATCGTGAGTTTCACCTTCGCGCTTTCCCCATCGTACGCGCTTTCCCCGTCCCAAGTGCGGTTGATCCGATAATTCTCAGAAACTTGTGCGAAGCCTGTTCGTCTTCCCCTCGTCCGGTCGCCTGGCCTGCCGGGTGCCAACACCCGCCACCGTGCGAGCCGTTTTCGTCGCCTAGACCTGTCCCATGAGCCGTCGTTTCTGTCCCGCTGCCCTCCTCCTCCTGCTGGTTGCCACTCCGGCGATCGCTCAGGAAACCGAGCCTTTGCCGCCACCACCGGCGACCGCCGAACCGGCCGCCGGTCCGACGCTCACCCTCGAGGAGGCGATTCAACGCGCACTCGCGAAGAATTTCACGCTGCAGATCCAGAGCTACTCCGCGGCCAACGCGGAGGAGGCCCTCATCGCTGCGCGCGCGGCCTTTGATCCCTCCCTGCAGGCGTCCTTCAGCCGCGCCGGATCGCGCTCGCCCGACGAGGGCTCGTTCGTGGATGCCGAGGGTAACATCATCACCAACACCGCGACGCGTTCCGATGCGACCCGGGCCCGGATCGGGGTGGCCCAGCGCCTGACCACCGGCACCAGTGTCGGCCTCAGCGGCAATCTTGACCGTTCCAAGAACACGCCCTCCCGCTCCCGCTTCAACCCGGCCTACGACAGCGATGTGACGCTGTCGCTCTCCCAATCCCTTCTGCGCGGCTTTGGCACTGCCTACAACCGCGCGCAGATCGAACAGGCCGAACTCGACGTGCGTCGGGCCGAGCACGACTTCCGCGGTTCGGTCCTCGACGTGATCCGCAACGTCGAAACCGCGTATTACAATCTTGGTTACGCGCGCGAGCAGCTGCTCGTCCAGCGCTTCAGCCTCTCCGTCGCCGAGCAGTTGCTCGAGGAAAACCGCGCCCGCCGCGACACGGGCGTTTCCACCGACTTGGACGTTCTGCAGGCCGAGGTCGGCCTCGCCAACGCCCGCCGCAACGTGCTCTTGAGCGAGCAGGACGTGAGCGACGCGCTCGACCAGCTGATGCAGCTGATCGGCCAGTTCGAATTCGACGCGACGATCGGCGACATCCGCATCGGTGAGATCCAGCCGCCGGAAGTGTCGTTCGACCGTTCCTATCAGCGCGCGCGGGAGAACCGCCCGGACTTTGCCGCGCAACTTGCGGTGATCGAGCAGCTCAAGATCCAGAGCCGGGTTGCCCGCAGCAACCGGCTGCCGGAGGTCGATCTTAATGGCGCCGTGGGCTACAACACGCGGGAAGGCTCCTACAGCGCCGCCGCCCGTGAATTGTGGGACGGCGATGGATACGCGTGGCAGGTGGGCGTGGAGGTCAACATGCCGTGGGGCTCCCGGGCGGATCGTGCCCGTTACCGCCAGGCGCTGAACAACCTGGCCCGCGAGGAAGCCCGGTTGCAGGCGCTTGATCAGGACATCCTGGTGCGGGTCCGCTCGGCGGTTCGCGCCGTTGAGACCAACATCGAAGGCGTGC
Source organism: Verrucomicrobiota bacterium (assembly GCA_023386835.1). Classification (GTDB taxonomy): domain Bacteria; phylum Verrucomicrobiota; class Verrucomicrobiia; order Opitutales; family Opitutaceae; genus Actomonas. The sequence goes on along the minus strand of JAEWIY010000087.1, from coordinate 1,879 downwards.
GTATCAGCCGTCTGGCGACGGAGCTGAGCGAGCGCCAGTTCGAACTCGAGAAGGCGCGCTTTGACGCCGGCCTTTCGACCTTCCGCCGTGTCCAGGAGTCGCAGGCCGATCTCGACGCCGCTCGCGTCAGCGAATTGCAGGCCCGGGTCTCGCTTCGCGTCGCGCTGGCCGAGCTCGCCCGCCTCGAGGGCTCGTCGCTCGAGCGCTACAACATCGACCTGCTCGACTGAGCAGACCCGCGGGGCTGAGCGCTAGTTAAAGAGGTTCTCAGCCCGCGCCGTTTCAGCAGCCACCACTGGATGCGGCGGGAGCTGCGTTCGAAACCAGGTCCGCTGTTTCCGGACCAAGGCCCACGTATTTTGGGCAATCGCTCCCGGGAGGTCGGCGGCCGATAGCCGTCCCTCGAGCATCTCCAAGGTCTCACGGTAACCGATCGCCCGGGCCGCACTGGGATTCTCGCGCAAACCTTGGCCGGCCAGACGTTGCACCTCGGCCACCAGCCCGGCCTGCAACATCTGCTTCACGCGGCGAACAATGCGCTCGCGCAATTCCTCGGGGCTGCGGTCGAGTCTGGCGCAATGCACCTCGGCGTCGGCAAACGGGCCGCGTTGTGCGCTAAACGCCTCCCGCAGCTCGCGCAGGGTTCGACCACTCGCACGGCAACGCTCCAGAGCCCGCACGACCCGCCGCGGGTTCGCCGTATCCAGCGCACCCAACTCGCCGCCATTCAACGCGCGGAGTTCTTCGACCAGCGACGGCAACCCCTCGCGCTCGAGCCGTCGTTCGATCTCTTCGCGCAACGCGCGAGGGATGTCGATCGTGTCAGTCACCGGACCAAAGAACGCCTTCAGATAAAAACCGCTGCCGCCCGTGACGAGCACCCGCCGGCCGCGTTGCCAGATGGCTTCAATCGCGTCTCGGGCCGCCTGCACATACCGGCTGATGTCCATCTGCTCGCGCACCTCGCACACGTCCACGAGGTGATGCGGCACCCGCGCGAGCTCGGCCGGCGAGGGTTTCGCCGTGCCGATGTCCATGCCGCGGTAGAAGAGCAGCGAGTCGCACGACACGATCTCGGCCTGGTGCTGTTCCGCCCATTGCAGCGACAGCTCGGTCTTACCGACGGCGGTCGGTCCGGTGAGAACAAAGAGTTCGCCGGCGCTCCGTGACATCTCGGGCTGCGCCTGGGCCGTGGCCTTAGCGCCGTGTACCGGCGACGAGTTCCGCGGCCTTGGCGCCGATACGCTCGCCGACTCGATCGCGCTCGTTGAGGTGATCACGGATCACATTCACCAACACGCTTCCAACCACCACGCCATCGGCATGGGCCGCCGTGGCGGCGACGTGTTCGACCCGCGAAATGCCAAATCCAACGACCACCGGGAGCTGGGTGTGGGCCTTGATCTGGGCCACCGCCTCCGGGACGTTGGTCGCCAAGGAATCCCGCACTCCGGTCACCCCCTCGCGAGAAACGTAGTAGATGAAACCGGTGGTCACACGGCTGATCACGGGCAAGCGGCGCGCCGGCGTGGTTGGTGCGACGATAAAGACCGTCTTCACGCCGTGACGTTTGCACGCCTCCAACAGTTCCCCCGCCTCCTCCGGCGGCAAGTCGAGCGTGAGCAAGCCATCCACCCCGGCCTCCGCGGCTTCCCGGACGTACGCCTCCACTCCGCGGGCGAACACGAGGTTGTAGTACGTGTAGAAAACCAACGGGGTCGTCGGGAACTCGGCCCGTATCCGCCGCACCAATTCAAACACCCGCGCCCCGCTGATGCCGGACTCCAGCGCCCGCTGCGCGGCCAGTTGGTTGGTCAAACCATCGGCCAGCGGATCGGAAAACGGCACACCCAGTTCCAACACGTCCACGCCGTTGTTC
>JAEWIY010000196.1 GCA_023386835.1 Verrucomicrobiota bacterium | reverse complement strand
TCCCTGGAGCGCGCAGCACCCGCCCGAGCACCGGCACGGACCACGCGGCTGGGTCCTGGGAGCGTTTTTGACCGGAGTGATGGAAGCGTATCGAGGAACCGGTGACGTGCGCTATCGGGATCATGCGCGCCGGGTGGCCGAGCAGAACGAATGGCAACTCGGCGCGCGATGGAAACATGCGGACGATCACGTGATCGGCCAGACCTACCTGGAGTTGCATCAGGAGGATTCAGCTTCATCGCCAATCGAGGCAGTGCGGCTCACCCTGGACCGCCTGGTGGACGACCCGGCGCCCGGGCGGGAGACGTGGTGGTGGTGTGACGCCCTCTACATGGCGCCGCCCACGTTGGCCAAACTCGCGCAAGTGACGGGAGACCGGCGATATTTGGAGGCACTGGACCGGTTGTTTTGGGACTCCCATGCCGCGCTTTACGATCCCGCCGAGCAACTGTTTTACCGGGACCATCGCTTCTTCGCGCCCGCGGACGGACGGAAGGTTTTCTGGAGCCGGGGGAACGGTTGGGTGCTGGCGGGGTTGGCGCGTTTGCTGGCTGCATTACCGGCGAATCACGCGACGCGACCGCGTTATGAACACCTCTTCCGTGAAATGGCGGCGCGTCTCGTCGCCCTGCAACCGGCGGACGGCCTGTGGCGCGCGGACCTGTTGCGACCGACGGGTGATCATGGTGAAGCGAGCGGCAGCGCCTTCTACTGCTTCGCCCTCGCCTGGGGTCTCAATCAAGGCGTTCTCAAAGGTGAACGCTATCGGTCGGCGGTGGAGCGGGCCTGGGCGGCACTCGTGTCGTGCGTCGACGACGAAGGTCGGCTGGGCTGGGTCCAGCCGATTGGGTTCGCTCCAGAAGCCTATGACGCCACGACCTGGCAGGAATACGGAGCCGGAGCTTTTCTCGCCGCTGGCGCCGAGGTGATGCGGCTGGCCCCGCGGCCGTGAGCAAGCTTTCCTCCCTCGTTGTGCACCTGAAGTTTGTTTGCCTCGGGCTCGCCCTACTCACAGCGGGTTTGCCCCATCGGTCTGCCGCGGCCGAACGATCCTCCACGGACCATCCCGACGCACCCGGTGCGCAGGAGGTTTGGGACGTGGTGGTGACCCTGGAACGTGATCGCGTGGTTGCGTTGGCCGAATCGGTGATGGCGCAGTCGCCGGTTTCGCTGCGGGACGATCCACTGCCCGCGACCGCCGTGGCCGACGGTGTACAGCCGGGAGATTACTATTCGATGGGGGACTATTGGTGGCCCGATCCGACCCGGCCCGATGGCCTGCCGTACGTGCAGCGCGACGGCACGAGCAACCCCGACAATTTTGTGGCGCATCGGCGAAGCCTGCGCGCCATGCGCGATGCCGTCGCGGCGCTGACCGCGGCCTACCTCGTTACCGGTGACGCGCGATTTGCGGTCCGGGCCGGAGAGTGGCTCGAGCGTTTTTTTGTCGCCGCGGATACACGCATGCACCCTCACCTGCGCTTTGCCCAGGCGATTCCGGGGCGGACCACCGGGCGCGGTATAGGCATCATTGATACGCTTCACCTGGTTGAGGCGGCCCGGGCGCTGGAGGTGCTGGCGGCGGGGAGTGACCTGCCCGAGCCGATCGGGAGCGGTGCTCGGTTATGGTTCTCCGACTATCTCGAGTGGATGCTGACACATCCGAACGGCCGGGAGGAGGCGATGACGCGCAACAACCACAGCGTGGCCTATTGGCTGCAGGTCGCGGTTTTCGCGCAAACCGTGGGCAACCAGGCCGCGCTGGCAGAAGCGCGGGAAACGTTTCTGCAGCGTCTGCTGCCGGATCAGATGGCGCCAGATGGCTCGTTTCCACGTGAGCTCGCCCGCACGAAGCCGTTCGGTTACTCCATCTTCCAACTCGATAACGTCTGCCTGCTCGCGGAGGTGCTTTCAACGGAAGACGTGGATCTATGGCGGCACCACCTGCCGGACGGGCGCAGCCTCGCCCAGGCGGTGGCTTTTTTGTATCCGTTTTTGGACGACCCGGCGACCTGGCCATACGCGCAGGACATCGAACATTTCGCCGACTGGCCGGTGCGGCAGCCGGCTTTGCTGCTGGCCAGCTATCGATTGCACAAGCCCGAGTACTGGCGGCTCTGGTGCCGGCTCAATCCGGATCCCACGAACGAGGAGGTTCGTCGGAACATGGCCGTCACCCAGCCGTTGTTGTGGATCCCGCGTCCGATGAGAGCGCCGGCTGCACGGGCCGACTCGGTTCGTTAGGGTGGGGTGACCTGCGAAAGCAGTGTACTCAGAAAGAGCACCAGGCTCGCGGTGAGCACCTCGAGGGTGAGAACGTGTTTCAGGGCGGCCGCGGGAAGCGTGTCGGCCTGACTGCCGAAGACGCGCCGCCGTGCCAGCGCAGCGGCGACGAGCACCAAAGCCACCAAGCTCAGTTTGGCGGCGATCAGCCACAGGTAGAGCGACTCGCGCCATGGGGTCAGCGCGGCGTCGAGCAGCCCGGCCAGACGGGCGACTCCTGTTCCGACAATGACCACCATGGCAACCAACATGCCGTGGGCGAATCGACGCAGCGACGCGACGGGCAGGGGTGGGGATTCGTCCAGGACGTGCGTCGCCAGACCAAGCAGGCCGGACAACCAGCCGACCACGGCGACCGTATGCACTAACTGAATTACGAAACCGACACTCACCAATGGATAGCCGGCGGCATGTCCGAGCCGCACGAAGGTGAGTATCCAGCCTACCGCGACGAACACCGTCAGGCGAGCGGACGCTCGCGGCCGAAGCGTTAGCAGGAGGACCACAACCAGCGTTGCGACGTGGGCGCACCACCAGAGACCAAACTGCGTCTCCTGCAGCGCCGGCCCAAGCCAACGCCCAAACTCGGCCAGTTCGGGACGCCAGACCGACGCTTCAGCATACCCCAAATCGGCCAGTGAAAGGACGTACGCGTTGAGTTGGATCAGCGCGCCCACTGCCCCGAGGGTGAAGGCCGTCACGAGCACGCGTCGGCTGCTCCTGGCTGGTTCTCCGATCCAGCGCGCCCGGAGAAGGGAGGCCAGCCAGAGGCACAGCCCGAACAGCGAGGCGGCGCGGGCAATCAGTCCGTCGAGGGCGTGATTGCCCATCAGTTCTCGAGCTGGACGACCTGCTCGCCTTTTTCGCGATGGCCGTCGCTCGACAGGAGATTCCAGCGCAGCACGGTTTGCCCCTTCGCCTCAGCCGGCAGCCTCAGTTGCACGCGAGTCGCCTGCGCCTCGGTGGTCATCATCGCGAGATCATGCACGGAGCCCCCGGCCTCGAGTTGGAATCGGCTGAAACGCGTCTCGATCGCCACATCAAAATGAAGCGTCAACAACCGCGCCTGGTCCGTCGAGTCCTCTTCCGGCTGCTCGACGCGCACGATGCGCGAATGGGCGAGCGCGGGTAACGTGCCGGCGAGCAGGACGACGAGAACGAGCAGGAGGAAAGAGCGTAGTGACTGCATCAATACTGGCCCTCGACGCCTTCGCCGTGGCAGGCCTGCAGCGTTTGCACGACTGCCTCCGCTTCGGTTGCGGTTTTTGACCGGACAACCATCAGGATGCCGCGATCCTGATGAACGCGTTGCAGGCGGGGTGGAAGTTGGAAGGTATCAAATCCGCCGATCACGAACCCGACGATGGCGCCGAGCACGACGCCCACGTTGGGCCCGAGCAGCATGATGAACGTGAGGAAGTGATCGTCACCGCTGCCGGCGAGCACGATCAGTGCGGCCGAGACCAAGGACAGGCTGATCAACCCGATGAGCGCACCGCGCGCGGCACTCGCTGCACGTGGCGTGGGACGCCGCACATGCGTGCCCGGCTGCAGCACGTGCAGGTCTTTCTTCAGCACGACGATCTCGATCAGGTCCCGCGGCAGGCCGAGCCCGAGCAGACGCAACAGCGCGTCGCGCGCTGCGGCCTCGGTGGTGAAGAAGGCCGAGCTGACGAGCCAGTCGATCGTGGCACTGCGGCCGGAGAGGTTCATGGTTGTGCACCCTCCTGTTGCTTGAGTTCGGCCGCCGTCCATGGCTGGGCACGCTCTTGGGCCCGCAGTTCAGCGACGCGCTCCACGGTGACTGTCTCCGCATCGTTGCTCCATGAAGTGCGAACGAAATTGGTCACGGCAGCGACCTGTTCGTCCGAAAGACTGGGGCCCCACGGCGGCATGACTCCGTTAAACGTGGTGCCGCCGACGTCGATGGGCCCGCCCAACCCGTGCAGAATGATACGAACGACGGTGTCCGCGGAACCGGTAGTCCACTCGGAGCCGTCGAGCGGCGGAAAGGCGGGTGGCATTCCCTTGCCGTTCGCCTGATGACAGACGGCGCACGTCTGCGTGTAGACTGTCTGCCCGAGCCGGCGCGCGTCGCCGCTGCCACTTGCCGCCTGGCGTTGCGCGACCCGAGTGGCGGCTTCACCGGAATCGGTGGGGCCGACGTAGCCGACATGCACCTCGTTGCGGAAGAATGCGCCGCCGTGCCGCCCGAGATAGAAACCGGCGCCGAACAACGTCAGCGCAATGATCAACCATAACCACCACGGGCCAGGCTCGCGGCCCTCGTCGGGATCCGGCGGCTCACGCAGGACCGCTCGATGCAGTTCCACCGGATCGGGCTGCAGATCGTCGGTGAGCTCCTCATCCTTCATGGCGCGGGCGCTGTCGCGGGGGCAGCGGTGGTGCTGGCGAGTTCAGGCGGCGGGTGATCGCGGCGGAGGGATAGGAGGTAAGCGACGAGATCGAGTGCCGCGGGCTGGGCCACCACGACACCTTCGGATGGGGCGTAGGGCTCCGGCACCGACACGACCACTTCGCCGGCGGACGCGGCTGAAACGACCCGGAACAGGAACGGGTACGGCGGCATGATCGACCAGGGTACCACGGCTCGCGGCTGATAGAGGTGCAGCAGGTGCCAGTCGACGTCGGGTAAACGTGCGCCAACGTTGATCAGGTCCGGACCCGTGCGCATCGTACCAAGCAGCGCGGGGCGATCGTGAATGTAGTCGGAAGGATAGGACGCGCGACCCCAGCCGCGTTGGCTGTCGTTCGCGACGGCCGGGTCGCGAATTTGTTGCGAGTGACAATAAACGCAGCCGTTCTGGATGTAGATGGCGCGGCCCCGCAGTTCGGCGTCGTTGTACGGACGTGGCCCGTCCTGCAGGTACACGCTGTCGGCGCCGGGCAGCGACGCGCGTGGCAGCGCCACAAGGATGAAGGCGGCGAAGATCACCGCAGCGAAGGCGCCGAGGACGAGGAGCGCGACCTTGGTCATAACGACGTGGGTTTCTCCACCGCTCCGGTTTCCTGGTCGACGACCAGCGGCGCCAGGGCATGCCACGCCGGCAGGTCCGCGGTGGCGCCGCTGCTGCGAATCATCCGCACGAAATGCCAGGCAAACACCACGTGGCCGGCACTGAGCAACAAGCCCGCCAGGCTTCGCACCCACAGCCACGGCCGCACGGCGGCCACGGATTCCGCGAACGGTCGCTCGGCTTCCGCGAGCACGAGCCCCTGCAACACGCCGCCCAAAGCCAGGCCAAAAACGTAGAGGAAGATGCCGACGAGGACCAACCAGAAGTGGGCGCGGATCAACAGGGCCGAAGGCCACTCGCGGTTCATCAGCCGCGGCAGGATGTAGTACATCGAGCCGAAGATCACGAACGTGACGAACGCATACACGCCCATGTGCGCGTGGCCGATGGTCCAGTGAGTGAAGTGGGTGACGCGGTTCACCTCCACCAACGACTGCATCGTGCCCTGGAGCGAAACACCTGTGTACGCCATCGCGCCAAATACGACAAACGTGAGGGTGGGCGAGTATCGCAGCGCGGCGAAGCGGCCGACCATCGTCATGTGATGGTTGATCGCAACCGCGAGCACCGGGACGATCATCATCACGCTCGCGACGATCGATGTGGCGATCATCCACGACGGCAACGGACCGCCGATGAGATGATGCATGCCATTCAGGGAATAGAAGAACGCGAGGGACCAGAAACCGACGAGCGACAGCCAGTACGAGTAGATCGGACGGCCAAGCACCTTCGGGATGAGATAATAGATCGCTGCCAGATTGATCGGCGTGAGCCACAGCCCGAGCGCGTTGTGGGCGTAGAACCAGTTGACTGCAGCGTTTTCGACGCCTCGCGGTGAGACGAAGTTGCCAAAGAAGAAAATGAACGGAAACCACAGGTACGCAGCCGCGGTGTACCAGACGGACACATACAAGTGTCGGACGCGCCGTCGCTGCAGCGTCCCCAGGACCGAGACTGCGATGCCGCCGGCGCCGATCATCATCGGGATGTCAGCGGCGTACGGGTGGAGTTCGAGCCACTCCATGCCTTGCGTCAGGCCGATGAACAGTCCGGCCGTGCCCGTCGCCACACCAATGTTCCAAACGGCCAGCCCGACCCAGGCGAAACCGAGATGCGCCGCCGGCGCGCGGACCAGCCGCACCATCAACCAGAGCGAGACGCCAAACATCGCGTTGGTCGCCCAGCCGTAGATAACGGTGTTCAGGTGGACCGGACGAATCCGGCCGAACGTGAGCGCCGCACTTCCGCCGAGCAGGTCCGGAGAGTGCATCTTTAGGCTCGCGAGCTGCCCGAAGAAGGAACCGAAGAGCAACCAAAAGAGCGCGACGGCGAAACACGCGAGGGCAAACGGCCGGACCGACTGGTCGCCGGTTTGCGCGATCCGACGCAACTCGGGGTCTGCCGAGTGGACCGTCATCGCGATCCGCCCCATTCTCCCGGCGCCGGTGGGATCAGTTCACCATGCGCGCGCCGCCGCTCGGTCAGTTGTCGTGGCGTTTCCCATGGCCGGTAGAGCCGAAGATCCGCGGATTCGAAGATGACGTTGGCCTGCTCGCGGGTGCCGTCGAAAGCGCCACGCCACAGGGCGACCCCGAAGAGAATCAGTCCAAGGCAGCCCAAGCCGAAGACGAGCGAGATCAGAAGGGGATCGTTGGCGAACATGGCGCTGGGGTGAGTGCGCGAGGTGCCGGGCGCAGGCCTGCCGCCGGCTGTTCATAGTCCGCACTTTCGCGGATTGGTTCCGGTCACCCAAATCGCCAGGGGTGACTGCGCACCCACCGTCCCCGTCGAGTGCCCGGCGTTCACACTTCCGTGGTTGGACCGCGAAGCCGCACGGGCCGGCCGCGGCGTGGGCGCGATGACGCCACCGTGCGCTCCGCTGATGTTCTCAGCGGAGGCTTGTCGCAGCAGGCGGTGGCGCATCAGGACGTCGCGGGCACGCGCGCCTTGTACTCGGCGTGCAGGCGTTCATGCCACGGCCAGAACGGAGGACGGGGCGCTCCTTCCAACAACGCCACCAGGTGCGCCAGGTGCAGGTGCCAGCCGGAGGCGAAGTCGCCGAGGTTGGGAAGGTCCTCCTCGCGACTACGGTGGGTGAGCACGAGTTGGACTTCGTCACCTTGTGGCGACAGCTCGAAAGTGACATCGGAGTGCTCGCCAAACGTGTAGCTGAGCACGTGCGGCGGCTCCCAGCGAAGAACGGTGCCGGGCATGGCGGAGCCCGGATCGTGGTGCTCCGCGTAGTCCGCCGGAGGCACTTCGTCGGGCGCGATGTTCTTGTGACGGAAAACCAGCGACAGTTGGCCGCCGGCACGCGGCTCCATCGGCCCGCCGGCGAACCAGCGCGCGCGTTTGTCGGGATCGGTCAGAAACTCCCAGACCCGTTCGATCGGGCCAGGGAGAAGACGAATGAGACGGATCTCCCCACGGCGGGGAAATTGGGCGGGAGTGTCGTTGGTGTTCATAAGGGTGTTGGTGAGTTCAGTGCGCGCTCCAAGGCGCCGAGCATCGTCTTCCAGGAGGAGGCGGCCTGTTCGGTGAATTCGGCCCAGCGCGGACTCATTTCGTGGGTCAGCTTGAGTTCACAGCCGGCGGGCACCGGCGTGAGTTCGATCGTGACCCGGCTCGTTTCTGGCAACGAGTCGCGTGTGCCCCAGGTGAAGACAAGGCGACGCGGGCGGTCGATCTCCACGCATTCACCCGTGTGATCGATCTCCTGGCCCTGACGTTCGACCACAAAGGAGAAGGTGCCGCCGACCCGTGCGTCCAGCGTCAGGCGGACGATTCGCTCCTCTCGCACTGCCGGGCCGAACATCCAGCGACCGATCTGCATCGGGTCCAGCCACGCGTCGAAGACTCGTTCAGCTGGAATGTTGAACGAGCGTACGACCACGGCCGCGGCGGGTGTCTTCATGATTTGGTCTTCCGACGTGCCGCGTCGTCGGCGCGCAGTTCACGTTCGAGGGCATCCAGTCGGCGGGACCACAGGCTGCGAGTCTTTTCGAGCCAGTCCTGCACCTCGTCGAAACCGTCTAGATTCAGAGATTGGATACGAGACGTGCCTTCACGCCGGGTGGTGATCAGTCCCGCATCCCGCAGGACATTGAGGTGCTGGGAAATCGCCGGGGCACTGAGCTCGAATGCCTCTACCAACTCACCCGCCGTGCGGTCGCGCACGGCCAGCAATTCGACGATCCGGCGTCGGGTCGGGTCTGCGATGGCCGCCAGGCTCCTCATAAAACGCATATTTAAGAAAAGGCTTAATTAAGCAAGCGAAAAAGGACCGGCCGCTCATGTGTCTGGGTTGCCCGGTTGCACCTTGGCATGGCCGCGCTCGGCGTCCGCCGGCATCGGATCGGCCGGGACAATCGTCGGGTAGGTTGAAAGCCCGCAAAAGCGAGCTTTGTTGCGGCGACCCCTATGACTGTTGGAGACCTTCGTCGCGCCCTCGAGCGCTTCCCGGACGCCACCCCCGTCTATACGCTACAGGAAGAGGACAATGAGGTCTGGCGGACGGCCGAGGCCGTCCTCTTGAGCGAACTGCTGGCCCGCAAGGATCGAGG
>JAEWIY010000177.1 GCA_023386835.1 Verrucomicrobiota bacterium | reverse complement strand
GCAAATCCCATATTTTGCGGCCCGGGCGCCGGCATCTGCGGGGGCAGTGGCCGGCGGGGAGCATCAAGCCACCTTGCGCGAAGGAGCAGCGTCGGTCGCGATCGTGTGCTTGCGGGGCAGCACGATCGTGAGAACGCCGTCCTTCAGCTCGGCCTCGAGAGCGCTAAAGTCCAGGCCGCGGCCCAGCCGCAGGTGCAGCTGGTATGGCTTCTGGGCGCGTTCGAGGTGGAGGGCCTGCCAGTTCACCCGGACGATCTGGCGCTTGCGCGCGGTGACCGTCAGATCCGGGCCCCGGGTGGCGATTTCCACCCCGGCGGCCTCAACTCCCGGCAGGTAGACGACGAGGCGGACGACGTCGTCCAGCGTCTGGCAGTCGTAGTGCGGGTGACGGAACGCTTGCTCTTTGGCCGCGGATTCCAGGTGGCGCACACGACGGGTCGACGCAGTCGGGAGGATGATGGTGTTCATGGCGGGAAATGAGGGACGGATCCCGAGCCTTTGAGAGGCCAGGCTTCGCTCGAGAGCTAAACAGGATCCGTAAAGACGGAGGTGTTTAGAGGAGGAAGCCCGCGTGCGGCTGTTTTTGCCACTGACGCGAAGCAACCGGGCACATCTGGGCACAGTGGACCGTCGCGGCCTTCGTGAGCGAAGTGCCGGCGGCGATGCGCGTGTGCTGGTGGAGCCCGGTCATGTGAACGAGGAGACAGTGGGCATAATGCAGCCGGCATGCCAAGTGTAGATTGTGTGTGTTGTGTGACAACTCGGTCACGTGTACGGGTGCGCCGACACCGTCCGGTCCACTATTGCCGGCGACGATGCCCCGGCTCAGGCTGTCCGCATGAGCGGCCTAAATGACGGCACGACAACGGTGGCGGAGATCAAGGAGCGGATCCTGCGCTTCGCCCGTGAGCGCGACTGGGAGCAGTTTCACGCCCCGAAAAATCTCAGCATGGCGCTGGCGGCCGAAGCGGCGGAGCTGATGGAGCACTTTTTATGGTCGGAACCGAGCGCCTCTCGCGCGGTGCTCGATCAACCGGCGAAGCGGGTCAAAATTGAGGAGGAGCTGGCCGACGTGATCATTTATGCGCTCGAATTCGCCAACGTGAGCGGGATTGACGTTACCTCGGCCATCCAGCGGAAGATGGAAGCCAACGCGGCCAAATACCCGGTGGAGAAAGCACGCGGTCGGGCGGACAAATACACCGACCTCTAGCGCGGTGGCCGGAGCGCGGCGGTGAGTACCGCCGACAACACCGCCCTGGCGCGACCGAGCGACAGCAGGGGGCTGCTGATGATTAGAAGGTATCGCCCTTCCAGCCCCACATGCCGCGGCGGACGTCGATAAATTTCACATACGTCCGAGCCGGCTCGATGCCGAGATGCTGGTGGATCATGTTACACAGCTCGCCGCTGAGCCGCTTCGTTTGCCGTCCGGGCAGACCCACGCTCTTCAGCTCCAGAAACGCCACCGGATCTTCGGTCCCGGCAAACATCATGTCGGTGTCGGGCTGGACCGCCACCATCACGAACTCTTCGGGTTTCCCGAGTTCTTCCGAGATCAGCAAAGACGCTGCGCGCAGCACGGTGCGTTTGGCCTTCTTGGTCATCGGTAGATTCGTCTGGATTTTGAGGTAAGGCATGGCGAGTGGGGTGAACTCCCGCCCCGATGGGCGCGGGCCCCAGCATACTCACCGCATCCGATCTGTCGACGGAGGCGGGGCATTCGCCAACCTTCAGCCGCGCGGGCGAAAAACGGCCATCTTTGCTGGATCGGTCTCAAGCCGCGGTCCGCCGATCAAATCGATACAGTAGGGGATCGCCGGGAAGACGGCTTCGAGGTTTTCGCGAATCGCCTTGGGCCGCCCGGGCAGGTTCACGATCAAGGTGCGCCCGCGAATCCCCGCCGTCTGCCGCGAGAGAATGGCGGTCGGCACGTAGCGCAGCGACGCGGCGCGCATCATCTCGCCGAAGCCCGGGAGCATCTTCTCACAGACTGCGGCCGTGGCTTCCGGCGTCACGTCTCGCGGCGCCGGGCCGGTCCCACCCGTCGTCACGATCAGACAACACTGCTTCTCGTCCGCGAACTGCTTCAGGTGGTTCTCGATGACCGCTTGTTCGTCGGGAATCACTGAATACACAAACTCCACCTCGGTGGTGAGCCATTCGCGCAGCAGGGCCTGGCACGCCTGTCCCGGTTCGTCCGCGTAGAGGCCGGCGCTGGCGCGATCGGAGATGTTGAGGATGCCGAGTTGGGGTTTCATGGGCGAAAGGAGGTGGAGCCGACGCGCGACCGCTGCGCCTCGCGACTGGAATGGGGTAATGAGAAACTGGACACCACCTGTCCCGGGGTGAGCCCTTGCTCCCGCAGCGTTCGCAAACTGAGCGCGTCATGGCGCTTGGCCAGGCGTTCTCCCCGCGTGTCGGTGACCAGCTCACAGTGATGATAAGCCGGTGCGGGGGAACCGAGGGCTCGCAACAGGAGCAGCTGGCGAAAGGTCGATTTGATCAAGTCTGCACCCCGCACGACTTCCGTGATGCCCATTTCCGCATCGTCGACCGCGCAGGCGAGTTGATAGCTCGGCAGGTTGTCCTTTCTCCAGACGAGGAAATCGCCAAAGTCCTCTCCCACGACCGCGTGCTGTGGTCCGAGCGCTGTATCCACGAATTCAAGCCGTTCTCCGGTGGGGACGCGAAAGCGCCAGTTGACGGGTTCGCCTTCGAACAGCGGAGGCAGGGGCTCGGCCGGATTGGGCCTCCAGGCGATGGGATACACCGGTTCGTCTGCTTCTCCCGCGGCGCCTTCATGGGGGGCTCCGGCGGCCGCGAGCACATCGCGACGGGAGCGCCGGCAGGGAAAGAGAGACCCGGCCGCATGCAGCTTCGCGAGTGCGGCGCGGTAGAGTGCGATCCGCTCGCTTTGCGAAACCATGGGTTCCTCCCACTTGAGCCCCAGCCATTGCAGATCCTCGCGTGCGGCAGTGACGAACTCAGGACGGCAACGGGCGCGGTCGAGGTCGTCGTTGCGCAGGCGGAGCACACCTCCGGCGTTCTTCGCCCGTTCAGCCGCGATCCAGAAGGTGCGAGCGTGACCCAGGTGCAGCCAGCCCGTGGGCGACGGAGCGAGTCGGCCAACGTAGGGGCGCGCGGAGACGGTTTCTGCCACGGGTGACGGTTAGCGCGTTTGGACGGGCGCTGAGGAGTAGATTCTGACTTTCATTTCGCCCGGCATCGCGGCATGCCATCGGTCTCGATGACCAAGCTACTCGCCGTCTACTGCTCATCCAGCCGGACGCTCGATCCCAAGTATTACGCCGCCGGTGAGGCGGTGGGACGCGCCATGGTCGAACGTGGCTGGGGTTTGATCTACGGCGGTGGCCACGCCGGCACAATGGGTGCCGTGGCGCGGGCCGTCCAGGGCGCGGGTGGTCACGTCGTCGGCGTGATCCCGCACTTCATGCGGGAGCGGGAATTGGCATTCACCACCGCTGATGAGCTGATCTACGTCGATTCCATGCGGGAACGGAAACGCATCATGGCGGAACGGGCCGAGGCGTATCTGACGTTGCCCGGCGGCATCGGCACGCTCGAGGAGTTGAGCGAGATCCTGGTGGAACGCGCGCTCGACCTGTCCCGGAAGCCGATGGTGTTGTTGAACCAGGACGGGTTCTACGACGATCTGCTGCGGTTTTTCGACCGGATGGTCGCCGAGCGCTTCAAGACGGGCGGCCTAACGAAGCTGTTCGGGGTTGCCGGTGTCGTGGATGAGATTTGGTCATTGCTGGAGGATCCCCAACCGTACGAACCGGATCCGCTCTGGCGGAATTCGCCATGAGTTCGCCGCTGGGATTTGGAGAACGGGAAGGCGTGCTTCAGCTCCTGCGCGATCATCTCGCTCAGGAGCTCGACGCCCACGAACGCAGCATGGCCGAGGAGATCCTCCGCTTTGTGGAGCGGGAGCCGCGCTGCGCGGAGCGATCCACGGTGGAGGGGCATCTGACCGGATCAGCTTGGATTGTTGATCCGACGGGTCGGCTGACCCTGCTCACGCACCATCGCAAACTGAACAAGTGGCTCCAGCTCGGCGGTCACGCCGATGGCGATCTGAACCTGCTCGCGGTGGCGGTAAAGGAGGCGCAGGAGGAAAGTGGGTTGACGCGATTGCGCGTCTTGTCGCCACGGTTGTTTGATGTCGACCGCCACTGGATTCCTCCCCGCAAACAGGAGCCGGGGCACTGGCACTACGACTTGCGTTTTCTTCTGGCAGCCGACGCGCAGGAAGCCGTCGTACTGACGGACGAGTCGCACGAGCTCGCCTGGATCGAGATCTCGCGGATGGCGGAGTACAATCCGGAGGAATCGATGATGCGGATGGCGCGGAAGACGCTTGTCCGCGCCCCCGGAGACCGCTGACGGTCTTCCGAGGCGAAGGCGCGGGGCGCCGCGGCTACTCCAGCGACCAGAGTGGCAGAAGCTCCTCGCGGCGCACCCAACCGGTCTGGCCGTTGCCGAAGACCAGGCGGCGCCAACCGAGGAACGCGCGATCCGCCACGGCCAAGGAGCCCGCCGTGACCGTGCTGGTCTGTTGCTCGGCGTCGACGTCGGTCGGCACCGAGCGCAGCGCGACAGGCTTCCAAATCAGGACGGCGCGTGGGTCAACGGCGGGGCCGTATTGGCGGAGGCTGATGCCGGCGCTTAGCGCCATCGCCAAGGCCAGTGCACCCATGGTTCCGGACAGCCAGCCGAAAGCACGAGGCGCATGGCCATACCAGCGCAACAGGGCAACAACGCCGGCCAGCACCAGCAAAGCGGCCGCGCCGACCAGGACGCGCTGCCAGCCGGAGGGCGAGAACGTTTGGGCGAGTTGATGAACGGGCGACGGAGTCGCAAAACGGCCTAAAACGGGAGGCGTGAATCCGGCCCGGCCCAAAGCGTACGAGAAGTGCCAGCGCACGGACGGGTTGGATGGCTGTTGCACGAAGGCGACCAACGCGTGGGCCCCGGCTTCGGCCCAACGCTCCTGTTGGGCGAGGCTCAGCGCGAGGTTATGGTGCAGCGACCACGAGTGTGGATCGCCGGCGAGTTGCTCGCGCCACTGACGCTCGGCTTCGGCGAAATCACCACGCGCGTAAGCTTCAGCAGCGGCATCGGCGGCGCGCAGCGGGAAAGCGAGCAAGAGCCCGGCGAAGATTAAAATCGGAACGAGATGGCGGGCGCGCAGTACAGAAGTGGCGCGGAAGCGTGGGGCCGGTTTCCGACCCAGAGCCTGCTCGGCGCGCGCCACCCAATCGGACGGCAGGTCAGACTGCCCGCTGTAGAGCGCGTGTTCACTTTCGGCCCAGAGTTGGGCCCAGACGGCATCGCTGGCGAAGGCTGAAGCGGCGGGGACGATCCGCCGCAGGCCCCAGAGGTGAATCACGTCGCGCTGCCATGCCAGCAGCAGTTTGCGCCGGGTCGCGGCGTCGCTCGTGGCCCGGAGTTGCGCCAGCGTGAGGTGAAGGCGCCGCCGCGCCTGCCGGGCATGACGACCCTCGTCAGCGGTGGCGGCGCGCTGCCACGCCAAGGCAAGCCAGCTGAGCGGAATCAAAGCGAGCAGGGCGCCGCATAGCCAAACGAGCCGCTTTGCCGCCCAAGGCGCGGAGGCGGGCCCGCCGACAGGCAATGGATCGCGCGGGATCGCGGCCGGAGCGATGGGTGCGGGGGAGGCGCGAACGACCGGAGCAGCGGGTGGTTCCTGCGTCTGTGGTGCCGCTCCCGACGTCGCGGTGGTCCGATGGGGATCCGGGGACGGTGCCGCCGCGGGGCTGACGGTGAGTTCAAACGGCTCGGTGGTGAGCGTCCGATAACGGCCGCTCTTGGGATCGAAGTAGGTCCAGTTGATCGGACCGAGCCGATAGGTGCCGGGACGCGTCGGGATGAGGACGACGTCTTCGGATAGCTGGCCTTCGAACAACGTGCCTTCTTGCATCGTGCGCTGGGCTTGCGGTTGCACGACCCGGAAGTCGCGGGACACCTCGCGGCCGGGTAATCCCGAGAGATCCGGCCAGTTGCCGGTGCCGCTGAGTTGCAGCGTCCAGGTCACCGGTTCGCCGACCGTCGCCTGCGCCGGCACGACGGTGGATTTCAGTTCGAATTCACCGACTGCGCCGTGGAACTCGGCTGGAGCGGGGCTCGGCAGCGGGCGGATCACGAGCTGCGGGGCGTTGCTCGTAATGGTGTACTGCTCCGCCTGGAAAGCCTGGAAGATGCTGAAGCCGGACGAGGGCACGCGCAGGTTGACCAGTTGGTTGATCGGCTCGAGCGGATAGGTACCGGCCTGCGGGATGTATCCACGGCTCCGGTACGTCATGGTGTTGCGGCTTTCGCCGTTGACCAGCGTCGATCCCGGTTCCGGCTTGGACCACTCGTCCATGACGATCGGCTGCGATTCCCACTCTGGAGCGCTGGCGATGCTGGCCGGGAAACGATTCGCGACGCTCAGCACGTACTCAATGGGCACGACCTCGCCGGCCCAGAGCTGGCCGCTGCCAACGGTGACGCGGGAGCTGGCAGCGGAGTCGAGTGGGATCGACGAGTTGCCAACGGTGGCTTCGCCGACCTCAAACGTGATCGCGGGCACCTGAATCGGCCCCTTGTCGGTCTGCACGGTGAACGACGGGATGCGGACGGGTTGCCGGTCACCGGGTCGGACCGGGTAGCTGTAGTACACCGTCTTCGTGCGGGTCGCTTGCCCGTTGATGATGTTGAACGAACTCTGCTCTCCGCGGCTCGGCTGGCCGATCGTCAGGTTCGGGATTGCCGGCAGCGTAAACTCGCCCGTGGGTTCGCAGTCCTCGAAAATCAGGCTGAGCTGGCTGGTTTGGCGGAGCGCGAGTGAACCGCCGGCCGGCTCCCAGCGCACGCGCTGCGCGGCGGCTTGGCTCGCCAAGACGGCAAGGAGCAATACGGCAAGGAAAGGGGACGTCAGTCGCATGGTCACCAGTCGCGGCCCTTGTTCGAGGGCCGGGCATTCGGGTCTTGCATGAGTTGGTAAAGCTTGGCCGGCGAATCCTGCTGCTTCAGCTGCTCCAGCTTTTGCAACGGAACCGTGAGCGCGCGGTTTTCATTGTTCGGGCGCCGGTCCGACTGGCCGCCCACTTTTTGCGTTTCCGACGGAGCGCGTTGCTCGCTCGGGGCGGGTGGCGGCTCGTTCATTTCGCCGAAGGCCGACTCGCCTTGGC
>JAEWIY010000163.1 GCA_023386835.1 Verrucomicrobiota bacterium | reverse complement strand
CCATAGAACCGGTGCGCAGCGGCGCAAGCGCCCCGGCGGGACTGCTTTTCGCTTTGCCGGCCGCCCCCGGCGGCGGCTATGGCTGTACTTTCCGCGTCCACTTTCCGTTTTTCCGCCCGTATCCATGACCTCCGCCGAGATCCGTCAGTCCTTTCTCGATTTCTTTGCCCGGCAGCAGCACACCATCGTGCCGTCCTCGTCGCTGCTGCCGGACTCCCCGGGACTGCTCTTCACCAATGCGGGCATGAACCAGTTCGTGCCGATCTTCCTCGGCGACCGGGCTCCCGACGTCAGCCGCTGGGCGGGCGCGCGCCCGGCCAGCGATACTCGCGCGGCGGATACGCAAAAGTGCATTCGCGCCGGCGGCAAACACAACGACCTCGAGGACGTAGGGTACGATACCTACCACCACACGATGTTCGAGATGCTCGGCAACTGGTCGTTTGGGGACTATTTCAAAAAGGAGTCGCTCAGTTGGGGCTGGGAGTTGATCACCCGCATCTGGGGCATCCCCGCCAAGCGGCTGTTCGCGACGGTGTATTCGCCGGACAAATCCAAGGGAGATCCCGCGGAGTTCGACCAGGAGGCGTACGACATCTGGGCGGAGCTATTCCGCGCGGCGGGACTCGATCCGGCCGTGCACATCGTCCACGGCAACAAGAAGGACAATTTCTGGATGATGGGCGACACCGGTCCGTGCGGCCCCTGCTCCGAGATCCACTTCAACCTCTTGCCCTCCGACGACGAGGCCGCTGGTCGGGAGTTGGTCAACGCGGGCAGCCCGCGCTGCATCGAGATCTGGAACCACGTCTTCATCCAGTTCAATGCGAACGCCGACGGCACCTTCTCGCCGCTGGCCGCGAAGCACGTGGACACCGGCATGGGGTTCGAACGCGTCGCCGGCATTTATGCCACGACGAACGGGTTCACGGACTTCACCAAGGACCCATCCAACTACGCCGCGGATGTGTTTGCACCTCTCTTTGCCAAGGTCGCCGAGCTCTCGGGCCAGACCTACACCGGCACCGTGCCGACCAAGCGCGAAGGCCTGAGCCAGCAGGAGCAGGTGGACGTCGCCTTCCGTGTCCTGGCCGACCACGCCCGTACGATCAGCTGTGCGATCGCCGACGGCATTCTGCCGGGCAACGAAGGGCGGAACTACGTCATCCGCCGCATCCTGCGCCGCGGCATCCTGTACGGAAAGAAGCTCGGCCTCTCGACGGGGTTCTTCGAGCAACTCGTCGCGCCGGTGGTCGAATCGCTCGGATCCGTCTTCCCCGAGCTACGGGAGCGCGAGGACATGATTCGGAAAGTCATCCGCAGCGAAGAAGAGAGCTTCGGCCGAACCCTCGACCGCGGCCTGGCCATCTTTACGGAAGCCACCGCTGGGGGAAAGAACGTCAGCGGCGCCGCAGCCTTTCAGCTCTACGACACGTTCGGCTTCCCGCTGGACATGACGCAGCTGCTCGCCACCGAGCGTGGGCTCACGGTGGATACGGTCGAGTTTGAGCGGTTGATGGAGCAGCAGCGCGAACGTGCGCGGGCCGCCCAGAAACGTGAGATCATCGTGGCGGCCAAGGAAGGCGAGGCCGCGGCCGCTCTCGAAGCGTCGTTGTTTGTCGGATACCTGATCGACACGGACAAGCCCGTCCAGGCGAGCCTGACCGACGTGGTGCGCCAGGGCGACGCGACTTATCTGGTTTTCGACCGGACGCCCTTCTACGGCGAAATGGGCGGCCAGGTTGGCGATATCGGCGTCGTTGAAATCGGCGGCGAGACCCTGTCGATTGTTGATACCGTCAAGGACAAGGCCGGCCGCCACCTGCACAAGGTCGGGGCGGACGAGGGCGACAAAGTCGCGTCTTTGCGACTCGATCCGGGGACAATCGCGGAGCTGCGCGTTGACCAAACGCATCGTCGTGCCGTGTCGCGCCACCACTCTGCGACGCACCTGCTGCACTGGGCGTTGCGCCGCGTGCTCGGGACCCATGTTCGCCAGGCCGGCACGCACAAGACGCCGGAACGGCTCCGCTTCGATTTTTCTCACTTCGAGGCCATGACGCCCGAGCAGTTGCGCGAGGTGGAGCGCCTGGTGAACGAGAAGGTGATCGATAACGCGGTGGTGAACGCGTACGAGACCGAGTTTGACGCGAAGCCGGAAGGCACCCTCGCCTTCTTCGGGGAGAAGTACGGCAAGATCGTCCGCGTCGTCGATATTGGCGGTTACAGCCGTGAACTCTGCGGCGGCACGCACGTGAGCACGGCCGGTGAAATCGGTCTGGTGAAGATCGTCGCGGAAATGGCGATCGCCGCCGGCACGCGGCGCATCGAAGCCGTCGCCGGCCAGGCTGCGATCGACTACGTCGCCGACCATGAGACGCAGCTGAAGACCGTGAGCACCCGTTTGAACGCGGGACCGCAGGACGTCGTGCAGAAGCTCGATACGTTGCTCGCCCAGAAAGCGGAGATCGAAAAGAAGCTGAAGGCGTTCGAGCAGAAGGCCGCCGCGGGACTCGCCGACGAACTCGTCGCTGGCGCGGTCGAGCGTGACGGGCTGAAGTGGGTCTCCGGTGTTGTGACGGTGGACGACCCGAATGCGTTGCGTGCCCTCGGTTCACAGATCCTCGGCAAACTTGGCGAGGGCGT
Organism: Verrucomicrobiota bacterium; assembly: GCA_023386835.1. Lineage (GTDB taxonomy): Bacteria > Verrucomicrobiota > Verrucomicrobiia > Opitutales > Opitutaceae > Actomonas. Next base: position 8,377 of record JAEWIY010000163.1, on the reverse strand, counting down.
GGTCACGCTTGGGGCCATCTTCGGCGAAAAGGTTTCGGTCGTCGCGTTCTGCTCGCCGGCGGCGAATCGCGCCGGTCTGCAGGCTGGCAAGCTTGTTGGTGAACTCAGCGGAAAGCTCGGTGGCAAAGGCGGCGGCAAACCCGACTTTGCCATGGGCGGCGGCAAGGACCCCGGCAAACTCGCCGAGGTCCTGCGCCTCAGCTGAGTCTCTTCACCTACTCGACTCGGAGCGCTTGCACCGGGTCGATTCGCGCGGCGCGGCGCGCGGGCAGATAACTCGCTAGCGCCGCGACGCCGAGCACCAGCAACGGCGCCACCAGGTAGGCGATCGGATCAAGGAGCTGCACGTCGGACAGCAGCGACGTGATCAGCCGGCTGAGGAGAAACGCGCCAATCAGCCCGGCGATGATGCCAACGGTCGTTTTGCGCAGACCCTGGCGAAGGATTGCTCCAGCGAGCTGGCTGGCGGTGGCTCCCAGGGCGCCGCGCACGCCGATTTCGCGCGTGCGTCGGGCAACGTCCTACGCGAGCACGCGGATGCCGATGGCGGACAGGAACAACGCCACCACGACAAAGCACACAAGCAGGAGCATCACCGCGCGTGCTCGTGGCGAGCCGGAATCGGGGGCTTGTCAGCACGTTCGGCAACTCGTCGGATCTCACCATGCCTTCTGGCGAAGCCCCCGCAACGACCGCCTTCAAGGATTGGTTCAACCCCGAGCTGTATCGCAGCATCGCGCGCGAGATTGGCGCGATTTCACGCGACTTCGATCGGAAGGCGTTTCTGGATCTGACGCTGTCAGGGCTCCACGAGCGCACCCTGATGGAGCGCCTCCGCCAAACTGCCGTGGCCTACGCGGCGGCCCAGCCGGGCTCGTATCGAAAGCAGCTCAAGGTGCTGCTAAAACTCGCCCCACGCACAGGCCAATCCTTCGCCCAGATCTGGCTTTCCGAGTTTGTCGCGCTCTACGGCCTGGAGGATCGGGAGCCTTCGCTGGAGGCGTTGCGGACCTTCACTCGACTTGGTTCTGCCGAGTTCGCCATTCGGCGCTTTCTCCAACGGGATCTCGCCGGCACGCTGGCCGTCATGTACGGCTGGGCACGCGACCCGGACGAACATGTTCGCCGTCTGGCCAGCGAAGGCAGCCGCCCCCGCCTGCCGTGGGGCGAGCGACTGGGTGCACTGGTGCGCGACCCGAGCCCCACTGCCCCGATCCTTGAAGCGTTGAAGGCGGACCCGTCCCTGTACGTGCGGAAGTCCGTGGCCAACCACCTGAACGATATCGCGAAGGATCATCCCGACTGGGTCTTGGATCGTGTGGAATCCTGGGACGCGAACTGCCCGGAGACACGCTGGATCATCCGGCACGGTCTGCGGACGCTCGTTAAGCGTGGTGTGCCCCGTGCGCTCGCGTTCCTCGGCGTCAGCGCCCGACCAGCCGCCGTGGAGGTCACGGGTTTCACCTGCCAGCCCCGGCGGCTCCAACTCGGCCAACCCATCCGGTTCAAAGCGGAGCTCCGCTCAACCGGCGCCGAAGACGAAACATTGGTCGTCGACTACGTGGTGCACTACGTGAAGGCGAACGGCGCGACCTCGTCCAAGGTCTTCAAGTGGGCGGTGGCCACGATCCGGGCGGGAGCGACACTGAAGTTGGAAAAAGGCCAGACCGTGCGCGACTTCTCCACCCGACGGCATCACCCCGGCATCCATCGGGTGGAACTGCAGGTCAACGGCCGACGATTGGCGGAAACGGCCTTCACGCTCATCCGCGGATGAGGCAGCCACGAAAGTTGCGGGCGGCCGCGAGGGTGGAGACCGGTTCGCCGTTGCAGGTCCTCGCCAATCAGGCCATGGTTTCAGGCATGAACCTGCACGCGATCATCGACAAAGTCGCTGATGAAGCGGACGACTTTCTCGCGGGCGCCAGTAATCGTTCAGAGGCGCGCGCCGGCATCGCAGAACTGCTCAACGCAGATTACCCTCAGCTTGAACCGGCCGAAAAGGCCAAGGTGATCGAGGGTGTGATGGCCATCCTGGAGGAGGAGGACTTTTTTGTGTCCGGCCCGGGCGGCGAAGCGACGGTCAGTGACGACGCCGAAGACGAGGATGAGCGCTGATTCTCCGTCACCATTGATTCACTACGCCACACCGGACCTGCGCCGGCACCCGCCGCGCAGCCCGCGCGTGCGGCTCGGCGGTTTTGTGCACCTGCCCCGGCTGGCCGACAAGGCGCGGGCCGCGGCCGCGGGAAAACTGGGCGAGTACATCTACCCCTGCCCGCTCGATCAGCGGTTCTTCGCGTTTACCGGGTTGACGCCTGAGGCGTTTCTGGACGCCGTCCGTAGCGAGCCGTCCGATACCCAACTTCTCGCCCGGGTCATGCAGAATCTGAGCCCGGCCCGAGCTCCGCACGAGATTCTCGCCTGGTCGCACTGGATGGAGAACCTCAGCATCGGCGATGCCCGTCGCCATCGTACCTTCGCGGAGGAGATCGAGCGCCTTGCGCCGGATCGTTCGGACATCGTGACCTATTTCGACCGGCTCGATCTCGACGACTACGTGTCGTTCGGCGGCCGCGGCTGAGTCCACTCACTCCGTGCGCGATGAGTGCTCCAGCCCGACGTCGGCGCTGGAGCGCAGCCCGGAGAAACGCAATTTTAGCTAGCGCGCCGGCGTCTGCTGGGGAGAATGGATGGTTGCCGTGCTCGCTCCCGTCTCCACCGCCCCCTCCACTCAGGCGCCGTCCCTGACGGCCTTGCTGGCCTTTGATGGCAGCAATCGCCTGGCCGTGCGCAAACTCGGGTCCAAGTGCGGCCTGGCGTTTACCGGCGCCGACCTCGCGATGGCGACGCAGCGACTTGAGTCAGCTTTTCCCAATCACACCGCGCCCGCGGAGTACTTTACCGAGGCCGCTGGGGGCCGGTCCTATCGCGTCTATTTCGTCCAGGTTTCACCCCCGGCCGCCGACGCCGAGATCGAGTTCTGGAGCCTCGATCGTCTGGCGGCGGATCCGGCGCAACTGGCGCCTTCCCTGGCCGCGTTGCTGAACCGGCTCGATGAGTTTCTTAATGAGATTCCATACCTCCACCTCGGGGAGAACGACTTCATCTACAAGTTTCGTCCCGAGAAGGAGCGCAATCCGGCGATCTACGCGGGCGAGGAAGTCTCCAGCGCGCTTTACCAATCGAAACTCTGCAGCGCGATGAAGGTGCTGGCGAGGCAGCATGAGCGCAGCGCAGCGAATCCCGTTTCCCTCGACTTTGGCGCTGTCGAATACGTTCTGCCGAGCCACTTCGGGTTCTGCCTCGGCGTGAAGAACGCGATCGAACGCGCCTACGAAACGCTCGCGGCCAATCCGAATCGCCGCGTCTTCATGCTTTCGGAGCTGATCCACAATCCATTCGTGAACGCGGATCTGCTGCGCCGCGGGTTGCGCTATCTCCAAACGGACAAGGGTGTGCCCTATACGACGACCGGTGCACCGGCCATCGGCGCCGCCGGCGAGACGCTGGTTTGGGAAACGCTGACGCCCGAGGACATTGTCATTATCCCGGCCTTCGGTGCGACGGACGAAGACAAAGCCCGGCTCGTGCGCAAGGGTCTTGCGGTTTATCCCTACGACGCCACCTGCATGCTGGTGGAAAAGGTCTGGAAGGCGGCCCGCGCGTATGGACGCGAGGGCTACACGGTCATCATCCACGGCAAGGCGGAGCACGAGGAAACCAAGGCGACCTTCTCGAATACCCGCCGGCACGCGCCTGCCGTGATCGTGCGCAACCTCGATGAAGTTCGCGCGTTGTGCGAGGTCATCGCCAGTGACGACCCGCAGGTGCGCTCACGTTTCTACACGGTCTTCGCGGGCAAACACACGCCCGGCTTCGACGTCAACCGGCACCTGGAGCGCGTGGCGGTCGTAAATCAAACGACGCTGCTGATGAACGAGACGCTCGAGATCATCGAGCAGCTGCGGCGCACGTACGTCGGCAAATTTGGACCGCCAGGGACCGATCGGGTCGGCGGCGGGGGTCGGCGCGACACGCTTTGTTACGCCACCCAGGTCAACCAGGATGCACTCAGTCGCGCGCTCGCCGAACCCTTGGACGCCGCGTTTGTGATTGGCGGCCGCAACTCGTCGAACACGTACCAGTTGTATCGACTTTGTGCGGACAAGCTGGGTGACAAGGCGCACTTCATCCAGAGCGAGGCCAACATCCGGTCGCGTGAGGAGGTGGAGCACTTTGTCTTTCCAGCGCCGAATCACGGTATCACGGGCCACACCGAGGTGCGTCCGTTATGGCCCGATGATCGCAGCCGGAAACGCGTCCTCATCACGGGCGGTGCGTCGTGCCCGGACGGGCTGATCCAACAGGTGATCACGCGGATCAATGGTCTCTGGCCCGCTGACGCGTTGCGGCCGGTGGAGGCGGTGCTCGTCGACCTCGAGCAGCTGGAACGCTCGTAAAACGAAAACGCCGCGGCAGCAGCCGCGGCGTCGAAATCCAAGGGTCTGCCCCCCCCGGGTCAGAAACGCGTGGTGAGGCCGAGTCGCACGGTGATCGTGCTGCCGACGTCGATCTCCGCCGTCCGACCGTTGACGCTCTGCTGGTAGCGGCCGAGCGACTCGTAGGCCGCACCGGCGTGCGCGTTCGTGCGGTCCGTCATCCAGTACTCAACCGCACCGGCGCCATAATACCCGGTCAAAACCTCGGTCTCGTCTTCTTCCTCGGTGATCATGATCGGCGTATCCAAGCCCTCGATCTCGACCGATTCCTCGACTTGAAATCGGCTGCCGACAAAAGCTGCGGCAAAGCCGCCTTCAAAGCTCACCGCGAGGCGCGGGGTGAAGAAAATGCGCACGGACGGGCCCACCCGCATCACGTAGTAGGCGCCATTGATCTTCCAGTTTCCGAAGACCGTCGCCCCGTTCTCGATCGTGATGGTCTCACGATCCGACGGCAGCTGATCGATCGGCACCGTGATCTCACGACCATTGGTGAGAATTACCACGCCTTCGTCATTTTTGAGGTCCTCGAACTTCGGCCCGTTGAAGGGTGCTTCCGGAGCGGAGCCGTAGAGATTGTAGTAGTCGGTCAGCGCCACCAGGTTGGCCTGGACCGATCCCTTGGCCGTCGCGTCGATGTCATTCAGGCCGAAAGTGGCGTTCACGCCGAACTCCGCCTTCTTGCCCCAGCGGCGCAGGCGACGATTGACGTTCACTTCAAAGCCGCCAGACGCGCCCCCATCGGCGTAGGCAGTGCCACCCGCGGTCGTCGTGCTGTAGCGATGCATCGCCACGCGACCATCGGCGCCGACCTGGTCGCCATTGACGTAGGACCAGTTGCGCGTGCGGCCTTCGGTGTACGAAAGGTAGTCGCCGGAGTAGATTTCGTTACCAGCGTTGTCGACTGAACGCCCCTCGTAGCGGCCGCCTGGCTGGGAGAACACATTCCCGGCGGCGTCACGCTCGTTGGTCCGCGGCCCATCCACACCCACCGCGCCGTCGTGGTAGTTACGCTGGACGTTGCCCTCGCCGAGCGGCGGAACGGTCAGACCGGGTTCGACCCGGCCCAGTTCGCCGAAGCCAACCGAAGCCCCCTCGGTCGCGAAGCGCAGGCCGGCGGAAACGGTCCACGGGCTGGTCTCGAGGAACTCGAGCGGGATCGTCGACCCGTCAAACCGCCCTTGGGCGGAAACGACTGCCGGGGCAAGCACACCAGCAACTGCAGCGAGACGAAGGAAACCGGAAACGGGGTTCATGCAGAACAACGTGGGACGCGTAATGCGCCGAAGGGTTGCTTCGATTTGCTTGAACGCCAGCGTTTTTTTCCGGCGGCGCCGTTCGGTTCGGTTGAGAGGTTCCGCGGCCGAAGCGGAGCGGAGATCACCGAGCGTTCACGCGGGGCGATTCTTCCGGGAGCAGCGAGGACGTCGTGGCCCTCGACTCATTCGTTAAATTCGTCAAACGCGGCCGCCCGCGCTTTCTCTTCAGCCAGAGCGGCCGCCGCTTCGGGATCGATCGCGGCCTCCCGCTCGCGCAACCGGCGCTCGCGGGCGCGAACGTTCTCTTCGCGCTGCTCGAGCTCCATTTCTTTCTCCTGCTGCGCCTGCACCTTCTCGAACAATCGGTTCTCGCTGTCCTCGAGAAAGGCTTCGCGTTCCTTGAGCGCGGCTTTGCCTTCCTTCAACGCGGCTTCCTGTCGCTCCAGTTCGGCCTTGAGGGCGTCCAGCGCGGCCCGCTCCTCCGCCGAAACAGCGGCGGCCGGGGCGGGACCCGACTGGCCGGCAGCCAGGACTTTTTCGCGCGCGGTCAGCAAGGCCTCGGTCTCCGCCATTTCGCGTTCGCGATCGATCAGGCGCGCCTCGAGCTCGGCCATGGCGCGTTCCTTTTCCGCCAGCCGATTCTCCAGCGCGCGCAGCGTCTTCTCGAGTTCCGCCAACGGCGTGCCGGCCGGAGCCGACGGCGTGGCGGGGAAGGCCCGGTGACCATTCAGCCCGGAGTCGCCGTTGAGCACAGGCTCACCGTTGGAGCGATGCTCGCCGTTGCCGCTGCTGGAGCCGTTGCCGTTGCCGATGCTACTCGCCGAGGGACGTCGGCGGGCCAAGACCAGAGTCGGCAGCCCGGCGGGTCGGGAGGGAGCTGGCCAGCGGACCGGCGGAGGCGGAGGGAAATCGGCCATGAGGCGCGTCAGCGGCCAAACAGGCGGGCGAAGAAGCCGCGCTTTTTCGCCGTGGTCGCTTGGGCGGGTGCCGGAGCAAAATGCGGGCTGAGCAGCGCCACGACCACAGGTTCGATCTTCGCATCGCGCAGGATCGAAACCAGCCGGGCGAGCGACTCACCCTCGGCGATCTGTGCCCGCAACTTGGTGGCATCAGCGGCAAAACGGGAGAGCAATTGGCCGAGCCGCCCGACCGTTTCGATCGACGGGCTGTCCTGGCGCTGGATCAGCGCGGACCAGCTCTCTGGCGGCAGCGAACGCGCGTACATCGCGACCGCTTCGATGAGATGGAGGCCCTTTTGACCGGGCCGGAAAGGCAGGTACCGGGCGATCACCGCTTCGTCGACGTGCGACAGCGCGTTGAGCAGCGCCCGAAAATCGCCGCCGACGATCACGGTCTGCGCCATGTTCTGGGCGAAGATGGCGAACTCGGAGAGCGTCGAGAGCTTCTCCAGTGCGCAAAACTCCAGCGTTTCGCGCGACAGGGCGGTCAGCGTGATCGGATAATCCTCCGGGATCTCCAGCTTCGCCAGATTCTTGAGCACCGGGTTGTCCTGCGCGGAGGAAGCCTCGTTCTGGGCGACCATGTCTCCAAACGGGGCGTCAAACGCCAACGTGTCCCGCAGGATGTCGATCAACTGTTCCAGCCGCTCGGGCGGTTGGCCCTTCAAGGCCAGCAACTCGACGACTTCCTCATGGTTGAGGTCGATGTACGAGGCGGGCGTTTCATTCTTCCCCTTGAGCGGCCAGTCCGGCCCGTCGAGATTCTGGGCGAGGCTGGACAAGGGTGTGTCGACCATGATCGACGTGGCGAAAGTGGAACGGACCTGATCCCAGGCCTTGGCGGTAGCGGTGAGCGTCGACATACGTGCAGAGAAGGCGGGTTGCGTTCAGATCGGCGCACCTGGCCCAAAGCTTAAGGCCAGCTGCGACAAACTAAGCCCGTTGCCTCAGGCCGATCGGCCCGGGGCCTGAAGCGTCAATTTAGCACGGTCTCGCCGTGCCGCGTCAGCTCAGCCGCGAGCTGGCGGTAGTCCTGAACGACGTTGTCCTGCCCATTCGCCTCGGCGTTGCCGTCCTGCGCGAGCAGCACGACCGGCAGCCCCAGGGTCACGGCCCGCCGGACCACCATGGCATCACGAACTTGCTGGTCGAAAATCTTGGCGCCAGGGGCCACGCGTTTCGCCGCGCGGAATTGATTCAACCGGAGCTGCATCCGCATCTTCGGGACCTCGATGTCCACACCGGTCTTGATGGCGTTGAAAATGATGCCCTGAACCTTCGCCGCCGGACCCATCGCCGACGTGCGGAAACTCGCCGAGAGCTGGTGAAACTTGCCCAGCTTCTCCACCAGCAAGGTGAAGCCGATCAGACTCAGCGCGTCCGGATTCGCCGGCACGTAGATCTCGTGCGCGGAGAAGATGCCGCACTGCGAAGCGCGCAGGATGTTCGGCGGGCAGTCGAAAAGAATGAAATCGTACTGCGACTCGATGGCGGCGAGCTGCTCGTAGAAGACCACATACGGGGGCCGGCGCGGGTCGCCCGTGTATTCATTTTCCAGATCGACCAGGTTGAAGGTGGTCGGAACGAGGTCCAGGCCCGGCAGCGCTTTCTCGCCGTTCTTGTCTTCAATGACATCGCGGACCACGAGGTCGCGGAC
>JAEWIY010000105.1 GCA_023386835.1 Verrucomicrobiota bacterium | reverse complement strand
TCTCCTTTCTCCTCCCGCGGCGCGCTCAGCGCCGCCTCGACTTCCCGCAAACTTTGCACAGCCTTGTCCAACACGCGCGCAGCCCGTGCCGACCGGGCGCGCTAGGATGTTGAGCAACGGTTTGCGCCCGCGCAGCCACCTTCCCCCAAACCCCTTATGAAGGACTACAGCTCCCCCGACCTTCGTAACTTCGCTGTCGTCGGCCACGCTTCCAGTGGCAAGACCATGCTCTGCGAGGCCATGCTCTTGTGCAGCGGCCGCCTGGGTCGGCTTGGCAGTATCGCCGCCGGCACGACCGTTTCCGATTTTCACGCGAGCGAACACGCGCACCAAATCTCCGTGCACGCCTCAGTGATGCACACGGAGTGGCAGGAGCGTAAGCTCACGATCATCGACACGCCCGGCTATTCCGACTTCGTCGCCGAATCGCTCGGGCCGCTCCGCGTCGGCGATTTCGCCTTGGTCGTCATCCAGGCCGCACACGGGCTGGGCGCGGGGACCGATCTGGTCTGGGAGAGCGCCACCGAGCACGGCCTGCCGAAGATGATCGCCATCAACGCGCTGGACAAAGCTAACGTGAACTTCGACGCCGTGCTGGCCGACGCGCGCACGCATTTTGGGCGCAACGTCTTCCCGATGACGGTGCCGCTCGACGCCGGCCCGGGTTTCTCGCGCGTGCTCGACGTGCTCCGCAACGCCGTCGTCACCTACCGCCCCGGCAGCAACGGCCGCTACGAGGAAACGCCCGCCGAAGGTGAGCTGGCCGATCGTGTCCACGAGTTGCACCGCGAACTGATGGAGTACGTGGCGGAGGCCGATGACACGTTGCTCGAGCGGTTCTTTGCACAAGGCGTCCTGGAGGAGGAGGAGCTGCGCGCCGGGCTGCACCGTGCGATTCAGAACCAGGTTTTTATCCCGGTGTTCGCCGTCTCCGCGGAAAGGAACGTCGGCGTGGCGCGCCTGATGGACTTCATCGCCAAGTACGGGTCGTCGCCCGCCGATCGCGCCGAGGTGCCGGCGACCGACGCGAGCGGCCTGCCCGGCACGGTGGCGCTCACCCAGCCGGAGCCGGTCGTGTATGTCTTCAAGACCATGAACGAGCCCGGAGTCGGCGAACTGTCGTTCTTCCGGGTCTACGCCGGCACCGTTAAAAGCGGTGATGAACTTCTGAACCCGAGGCGCTCCGTGACCGAGCGCCTCGGTCAGCTTTATGTACTCAACGGTCGCGAACGCACCGCGGTCACGTCGCTCTGCGCGGGTGACATCGGCGCCGCCGTCAAACTGCGCGACACGCACACCGGCGACACGTTGTGCAGCCCGCGTTTTGTCGTGACGCTGCCGCCCGAGGAGTTTCCCAAACCCAACATCCACGGTGCGCTGCGGCTGCGCTCGAAGGGCGACGAGGACAAACTCGCCTCCGGACTCGCGACGTTGCACGACGAGGACCCGACCTTTCTCTACCGGGTCGACGACGAGGTGCATCAGACGATCGTCTCCGGCCAGGGGGAGATTCACCTCCAGGTGATCGTCGAGCGCCTGCTGCGCCGCTTCGGTGTCGCGGTCGAACTCGAGCCCCCGCGTATCGCCTATCGCGAGACCATCCGCGCCAAGGCCGAGTCACACTACCGCCACAAGAAGCAGACCGGCGGCGCCGGGCAATTTGCCGAAGTGTGGCTGCGAATCGAGCCGACTGAACGAAACGGGGGCCTGCAATTCACGCAGTCGCTGGTGGGCAACAACGTCGATCGCGTGTTCGTGCCCTCCGTCGAGAAGGGCGTGCGCTCCGTCTGCCAGGAAGGACCGCTGGCGGGTTACCGCGTGGTCGACGTGCACGCCGACTTCTTCGAAGGCAAGATGCATCCCGTCGACTCCAAAGACATCGCCTTCCAGGTCGCCGGTTTCCACGCCTTCAAGGAGGCCTTCCTGCAGGCGCAGCCCTGCCTGTTGGAGCCAATCCAGTCCGTCACCGTCATCGTGCCGGAGGAGTACCTCGGCGACGTGCTCGGCGACATCTCGTCGCGGCGCGGCCGCATCCTCGGTGTGGATACCGACGGACACTTCCAGATGGTGAAGGCCAACATCCCGGCGCGCGAACTCTATCACTACAGCACGACGGTGCGCTCGCTCACCAGCGGACGCGGCCGCCACTCCGAGGCCTTCAGCCACTATGAACAAATGCCGCCCGAACTGGAACGGCAGCTCCTCGCCGAAGCCGCGCCCCGCCGCACCGGGACGAGTGGGAAATAGGGCGTTAAGCGGAAAGCTGTAGGCTTTAAGCTTTCAGCCTACAGCCTCATTGCCGCTGCCATCGGCGGCATTGAACACACGTGCTACAATCGCACCGCGCTGGAACTCCGTTGCTCTTTCTTCCGTGCTTTCCGTGTAGTCCGTGGGCTCAACCAACCCGTTTAACACCAAGAGCGCCAAGATCGCAAAGTTGTAGTTTGGCGATGCCTACACCTGCTCCTTCGCGTCCTTCGTGTTAACACTTTCGCGGATATTCGCGTGATTCGCGGGCGATGGACTCCGTCCGTTTTCCTTTCCGTGCCTTCCGTGTAGTCCGTGGGTCAAACTAACCCATTTGACACCAAGAGCGCCTAGATCGCAAAGTTGTCTCGAGGCGTCGACTACACCTTCTCCCTCGCGCCCTTCGTGTTAAATTCTCGCGGATCTTCGCGTGATTCGCGGGCGATGGACTCCGTCCGTTTTCCTTTCCGTGTCTTCAGTGTATTCCGTGGGTCAAACCAACCCATTTGACACCAAGAGCGCCAAGATCGCAAAGTTGTCGCGAGGCGTCGACTACACCTTCTCCTTCGCGCCCTTCGTGTTAACACTTTCGCGGAAATTCGCGTGATTCGCGGGCCACTCCCTCACCGCGTGGAATGATGCCCGCGTTCGTAGTGCTCCCGGAGCAAATCGCGGCCGAAGTCGCCATCGAATTCACGGAAGGTCGTGTGGATGTGGTTTCCGCGCCCCTGGAAGTTGTCGAATTCGATCAGGAAGGTGGGGCCTTGGATCCGGTAGTACGTCTGCTCGCCCCGCGAGAGCCCGCCCGCCCAGCCGAATGTGATCCGTGGCAGACCGGCCGCTTCGATTTCCGCCCACGTCTCGTCCGCCAACGGGCCTCGCCAGCGTTCGAGGTACACCCGGATGAGCCGCCAGAGCTGCTCCTGTTGCGTCAGGGCGAGATCGGCCGCCGCGATGCCGGCCGGCTCCAATGGGTGCACCCGCGGTTCGTTGGTCGTGACGATCTCCGGCAGCGCGCGGGCCGCGAAGATCGCCTTGCGTCGCTGCTCCTCGTGGAGGGCGTTCACCAAAGCCAGCCCGAGATCCTCCTCCTCCTCCAGCACGCGCAACCCGGCGTTTGCACCGCTCCGCACCTCGGCCGGGTTGCTTCCCATGAAGGACGGGGCAAACGCGATCCGGCCTTGTTCATCCAGCGTGAAGTTGAACGACAAGTGATGCCCTTCGAAACGCCAGCCCCAGGCGCGCGCCTCCGCCGGGGTGCCGAAGATCGTCACATGGTACAACTCCGGGTCCCGCCAGGACGCGCCTTTTTCCAACTCTCGCAAAACGTTCTCCAGCGCGATGATCGCCTCGGCTTTGCCCCAGCCCCGATGGCTGAGCCCCGTGCGCAGGAGCGCCAACGCGAGCTCACGTTGCGGTGCGGTCATCCGCTTAAGTGACACGCCCCGCCGCGACCGGGGCACGAAGGACCAATTCTCGCGCTCCGGGTCGACCAGCGGAAACACGGCGTCCGCCCGCTGTTTCTCGTCAAGCGCCTCCAGCCAGGCCTGTGCCGCCGCCCGCATTTCCGCCGCCACGTCATGCGCCCGCCCACAGGCTGCGCCGAGCAAACCCACCAACACGCAGGCAACGGCAGGGGTGATCCGCATTCGTCCAGTCCTGCCACCAACCCTCCCCGGCCGCAAGTCCGCCGCCGACCACGCGTGCTGTACGCTTTGGCTTGGCCGCCACGTGGCCCGCTTGCCGCCGCCGCGTTTCTTCATCAGTCTGGCGTCCATGATGACCCGGCGTGAAGCCCTGCACGCCCTGCTGGTCGGCACCGCGGCCGAGGCTGGACGAACCGGCCGGCTCGAAGGCAATTTCAAGATCCAGGGCCTCGGCTCACCGCCGGCTCCCTGACGTTCCCCTTCACATGACCCGTTCACCCCGCCTCCTCCTGCTCGCCCTGTCCGCCCTGCTGGCCCTGTCCGCCTCCGCGCACGCCGCCGCCGATGCCATGCTGCGGGTGATGACGTACAACCTGCGGCACGCCAACCAGCAGCCCCGCGAGGCCTGGCCGCTCCGCCGCCCGCTCATCCGTGATGTCATCCGCCAGGCGGCGCCGGATGTCATCGGCACCCAGGAAGGCGTGTATTCGCAGCTCAACGACATCGCGTCCGACCTGCCCGAATACGCTTGGATCGGTCTGGGCCGCGACGGCGGCAGTCGCGGCGAGTTCATGGCCGTGTTTTACCGGAAGGAGCGGCTGGAGCCGCTGGCTTTCGACCATTTCTGGCTGTCGGACACGCCCGACCGGATGGGCTCGATGACGTGGGGGCCCCAATACGCCCGCATGGTCACTTGGGTGCGCTTCCGCGACCGGCAGACCGGCCAGGAGTTCTTCTTCTGGAACACCCACTTTGACCATGAGGTGCAGGTGGCCCGTGAAAAGAGCGCCGTCCTGGTGCGCGAACGGGTGGCGCAGCTCCGTTCCCCGCTGCCCGTGATCCTCGTCGGCGACTTTAATGCGCCGGCCGGAGCGAACCCGGCCTACGACGCTCTCGTGGGAGACGGTTACTTTCAGGACACCTGGACCTTGGCCAAGGAACGGAAAAACGAAGGCGTCGGCACGTTTAACGGGTTCGGTGACGCGGTGAACAGCACCGAGCGGATCGACTGGATCCTTGCCCGTGGCGCGGTTGAGGTGTCGAGCAGCGCCATTCTCACGGACCGCTCCGGCGACCTGTACCCAAGCGATCACTACCCGGTCGTCGCCTGGCTGGCGCTGCCGGTCGTCCAACCCGCGCCCACCGCACGCTGACACAACGGAAACGCGCCGCCGATGGGCTGAGCAAATTCGCCGGGGGGACACCCGATTCACCCGGCCACGGACGGCCCGACTATCCCGTAGCCACGAATGGCGTATCTTGCCGGATGTCACGCTCGTCGCCTTCGATCAGGCCCCGCTCCGCATCACCGTCACAAAGACAACCAGCGTTCGGCGACATCGCGCCGACCACGTCACCCGCACGATCGCAGCCGACGGCGGAATCGGTGGTGCATACGACTCATCCCGATCCCGCGCGGCCAGACCCGGGCAGTCGGATTGACCGCCACGTCATCGAGCGGGGTGCACGCGCCGAGCAGCAAAAAACGTCGGCGCTGAGCGGACCCGGTTCGGCTAACGGGCCGCGCCCGGATTGAACCGCGCGACCATCTGGGGGTCCGCCGGCTCAGCCGGCGGCTGCCGCCGCAGCTCCTCCGCCAGCTCGCTGAACGTCATCAGCACACAGCCCTGCCGGCGCAATTCGGCGAGGATCGCCGGGAGCTGTTCGCGTGATTCCTTCCGCCACTCGTGGAACAGGATGACCGTGCCGTCGCGCACGCCCTGTGTGGCGCCTGCACGAATCTGATCCGCCGTTGTGGCCACATCCCAGTCTTTCGAATCGACGAGCGCATGCGGCCGGAACGGGGCCAGTTGAGCCTTCTCAAGTTCGGCCAACAGGCGTGCGTCGACCGCAAGGTACGGCGGCCAGTACCACCGCGCCGGCTTCCCGATCGCCGACAGGATCGCGTCCTGCCCGCCCGCAATTTGCTGGCCGATCTCTTCCGTTGAAAGCTCCGCGATCCGCGCGTGGGTCTCTGAATGGTTGACGATCTCATGCCCCGCCTCCGCTGCGGCGCGCGTGACTTCCGGATGCTTGCGCACGTTACGCCCGACGTGGGCGAACGTCACGCGCACGCCTTCCTGCGCGAGCAACGCCTGAAGCTGCGAGCCCTGCACTGGCTCCGGACCATCATCAAAGACGAGAGCGACACGGGGGCCGCGGCCGGGATTCGCCGCCTGGGCTGCCGTCATGATCGTTCCCAGAGCACAGAGGAGCGTGAGGAGCAGCTTCATTTCTCCAACGCTGTCAATCGCTTCGATCGTCGCAAGTCTCGCCGTGGCTCTTCGTCGGTCACTCCGTTGCCCTGTGCGGACGGCGCACGTCGCGCCGCTGCGTCAGCGCGACCTCGATCGCACGCTCCATTCCCTGAACCAAATGAGCCCAAGGCAACCCGGCGCCGGCTTGGTCCGGCAGCGTCGTCGGCGGCAGATGGATGAATCCGCCTCGGACATCGCGACGCCGCCGCAGCAGGTGCATGAGCCCGTAGAAGACGTGATTGCACACAAAGGTGCCTGCGGTCTGCGAGACGGTCGCGGGAAGACCCGCCTCCTGCAGCGCAGCCACGATCGCCTTGACCGGCAACGTCGACCAAAGCGCCGCTGGACCACCCTTCACGATCGGCCGATCGATCGGTTGCGCCCCGGCATTGTCGGGAATGCGGGCGTCGTCCAGATTGAGAGCAACGCGCTCGGGCGTGATCGCCCGGCGACTGGCCGCGAGGCCGAGGCAGATCACCAATTCCGGGCGAAGCCGCCGCACGTGCGCACGGAGCTGCCGGATCGCCTCACCGAAAACACACGGCAGGACGCGACCTTCCATTCGCCGTCCAAGTAAAATGCGCCCGTGCAGGTGCTGCACGATCTCGGCCGACGGATTGCGCGACTCACCACCAAACGGCTCGAAGCCGGTCAGCAGCACCACCCGCTCCCGCGGGACGCTCTCCCCGCGACGCGCGTGTCTGGCCGGCCGGTGTGCGCTCATCGTGGATACAACGGCAGCGACACGCTGGATCTTAAGGCGTCAAAACCACAGGGTCTCACGCCGCCGCCCACGTCATCCAGCCCACGGCCGCCCACGCCAGCACGCGCTCGGCCACTCCGATGGCTGGCGGCGGCCCGCCCTGCAGCCAACCGACGAGAAGACTGGTCCCTGATGCGACCAGGCTCACGCCGTATACCCAACGGTTGAAACCCGCCCAGCGCCGGCCCAGCGGACTCACAGCCGCGCGGCGACGCCACATCGGCCACAACAGCAACGGTGGCGCCACCACCGACAAGCCTGCGTGCACGAGACCGGACCCGCTCGGGTCCGCCTCCCACGGAAAGAACGGATCCGACGGCACCACGGCGACGATCAACATCGCGGTCCCAAACAGAAGCAGCGCCCAGCGGCCACGCGTGCCAGTGTCGTGCCTCCAGCTGCCGCCCAGCAACACCGCGGCGGCGCCAAAACTCGCGAGGGCGACGGTGAACAACCACCCGTGTGGGCCGTGCACGTAGAAGCTCACCGGCTCGTGCCAGGGTGAGAGTTCCAGCTGCACGAGGTGCAGGCCGGACATGGCCAGCACGGCCACCGTCAGCGCCGCCCATACGCCCGCCCGCCGCACGACGGGGCACGCGACCGGCGGCGCCGGTGTCACGGCTCGAGGTGGCGGCGCAGGAAGTCCAGCGCGAGCGGCCACGCCTGACGGGCGGCACGCGCATTGGCCCCACCCGCTCCATCCTGACGCCCGGTGAAGCCATGGCCGGCCGCTTCAAACGTGTGATACTCGTACGTTTTGTTGAGCTTCATCATCGCCGTGAGGGTGGGCGGCAGCGTGGCGTTGATCCGCGCATCATTGCCGGCGTAGAGCCCCAGCACGGGAGCGGCAATCTTGGCCATCCGGTCTTCCGGCGCCTGCGTCGCGTTCGAGCCCGGCACGTTGCCGTAAAACACAACCGAGGCACCGAGCTTCGGCTGCTCGAGTGCGTACAGGAACGACTGCGTGCCCCCCCAGCAGAAGCCGAGCACGCCGGTGCGGCCATTGGACGCCGCGAGACCTTCACCGTACGCCCTCGCGGCATTGAGGCGAGCCACCACTTCCTGCTCCGGCAGGGCACGAATGGCTTGTCCCACCTGGTCACCCAACGAAGCCGTGCCGCCGCCGTCCGGTCCCTTGCCCGACAAGAAGTCCGGCGCAATCGCGATAAACCCGTCCTGCGCCAGCTGATCGGCCACCGCCCGCGCCCAGTAGCTCAGACCGCGGATGTCGTGAATGACCAGAACCACCGGCGCCTTGTCGGGCCGTTCCGGATACACGACCCAGCTGTTGAGCGGGGCGCCTCCCTCCGGCAGCGGAATGTCGACCCACTCGCCGTGCCGGGAAGACTCCGCCAAGGCACGCTCCACGTGCGACGCCGTACCGGGCGGCACCGCGTCATTCCAAGGCACGTCCACAGGCGGAGCCGGCTGGGCAGACAACATCGGCGAAGCGAGCAACAAAACAGCGGCGCTCAGCGCGTGCGGCCACCGCAGGAAACGAGAAGACAACGAAGGGAAACGCATCACAACGAGGGGGTAGCGCCCGAATGAGGCTCAACTTGGATCAAAACGCCACTCTGGATGCAGGGGCGTTCACGACCCTTTAAGCGCTCCCAAACGAGAGCGCTTCGACACGAAAACGGCACGCGTGGCCACGGGCCCCGCGTCAGCTGGACTTGCGGGTCCGCTTGCGGCTCGCCGGGCGCTTCGTCTTCGCGGCCGGGCTCGTCCAGCCGCGGGGGCGGGCTGACTTCGCCTTGGCCCGTGGTTTGCGCGAGGTGGCCGGCTTGGTGCGGCGCGCGGGCACTTTCGACGTGCTCGTCGACTCCGCGCCGGACGGCTTTGGCGCCGGCGCTCCGACCGCGTCAGCGACGATCTGCCGGGTGGCGTCCTTGGCCTCGGTCAACGCAGCATCAGCCGCCTTTTCGGCCACCCGCTTGGTCGTCTCAGCCGCTTCGTGCGCGACTGACTTGGCCGCCGCCACGGCCTTGCGGCCGGCCTGGGGCAGTTGGCGCAGCATCGGTTTCCCGCCCGGCTTTTTCGCTTTGGAAGTGAGGACCGCACCGACGACACCGCCGACCACTGCGCCGACGATGGCGCCAAGGGCGGGAACCGGTGCGGACGAGCGACGCTTGGCCGAAGCCGGGCGCGAGGATTTGGCGGAGGAACCGCCCGAGGAGGAATGCGACTTGGAATCCATGGCAGGGTAGAGGTTTAGGGTAAGCTTCACCCTAGTGATCCGTTCGGCCAAAAAGTTCCGCCGCTCCCAGCGCTAACCGGAGGCTCGCTGCGGAATTCCCGACGAACAGGCCATGTTGCCGCGCCGCGGAGGCGGTCGAATGGCACCCATCGGGATACAAAAAAATCCTGCGGCGGGTCGCCGCAGGACGAGGGGAGTCGAGCAACGCGCGGAGTTATTCCGCCGTCCGCCGGACTTCGAGCAAGTTGCGCACTTCCAGACGCGTGTGCTGCCGGGCAATGTCACCCGCGCGGCGGATCAACTCCGCATCCTCCACGGTGCCGCTCAGCTGGATGGCGCTGCCGGTATGAGATACCTGAATACGCGAACGATCACGAAGATCGCTGGCATCACGAAGGGCATCCTCGATCCGACGTACCTCGCCGGAATCCATGGTCGAGGCGGCGACGCCCCCGATCGTGCCGGCGGACGAGCCACGGTGCGCATTCGGGTCGTAAGTTTCGAACTCACCCGAGCCCGTCGTCGTGCCGGAACTCGCGGGGCGGTTGACCACAGCCGGGCCGGTCGAGGCGACCGTGGTGCCCGAGCCCGTTTCCGCACCGCCCGCCTTCGCAGCGTAGACGCTGGGATTGTTGCTGCCCTTGGCGATGGAAGTGAACTGGGCCGGGCTCATGTTGAGGATGAACCGGTCTTGCACGCGGTCATAAAGCAACGAGTCGGCCGAAACGCTGACCCAGTCCGCACCCATGCCAAGCCGGCCTCCCAGCCCAAGCACGCCGCCCGTCGAAACGTAGACGAGCAGGTCGGAACCGGGCGCAGAGGACACCGCGGTGGGGGTGGACTGCCCGATCCCGGTTGAGCCCACATTACGTGAGGCCGGCTGGGCGGGATTGCTCTCCTGCGTGGCCGCGCCAAAACGCTGGGTCCACGCATGGCTCAGGCCCACGTCGTTAATCGTGCCGAGCCGTTCGCCGTCGTGGTTGACGACGTTCTTTCCGATGAGGTCCCGCGCGGTGAAACCATGGGAGAGCTCTTCGTGGCTGACGTGTTTTACCGTCGTGTGGGAGGGCGGCTGGGTCTGGCTGCCGATGACGGACTGCGAAGATCCGGAAGTCTGGGCCCACGCGCCGAACGGTAGCGCGAGCGCGGTGGTGGCGAGAACGAGGCGGCGAGGTTTCATGTGAATACAGGGTTGTGACGGCACCCTCCTTCGACTGCCGACGGCCTGGCCAGAGGACCGGCAAGAGGGCGCGAACGAACGTTGCTTCCCTCCCGCACCCCTCGTGCCACCCGGGTCCACTCACGTAAGTGGAACAGCCACGCAGACCTGCCCGCCGGCCCGCACGGCGCCGACCCCCAAACGGGGTGCAGCCTGCAGGGCGCACGGCTGCAGTCTGCAACCGTGCAAATCACTTCGGCTGCGGCCAACCGGCGGCGAGCGCCTGACACTCCCCTCGACCGACGGCCGTCAACTCGGGCCGGCTCTCGCCCGCGACCCTCGTCCCGCGCCGATCAGCGCGACCGCGTGAACTCCAGCACGTTGGCGCTGTAATACGTCACCGGCCGCGAAGTGTTCGTGGCGGGGCTCACCTGCACGTGCACGAGGTTCAACCGATACCGACCGGGCTCAAGCGTGTGGGCGGGCAGCTCGACGGTCCGCGTGCTGGGAGCGAGTTCCAGCGCTTCGAAGATGGTTTGATAAAACTCACCACCACTCCCGTTCGGCACCGCGCGTTCAAGGTACAGGTAAGCCTGCGCGAGAGCCGCGCCGCGTCGGGCGGTGAAGCCGTTGAGCTGCACCTTGACCGGCTTTCGCTCGGCGTGGTTTTTCAGCTTCTGCACCGCGCCCGGCGTCACTTCCGGCGCGCGCGGCAGCCAAGCCAGCGCAAGATCGTGAACCACGGTCCAGCCATCCAGCGAGCCGCCTTCAAACGTGATCGTGCTGGGCCCTTCCGGCAGCCGCTCCGCGGGACCAAAGGTCTGCAGGGTGAATGCGCCCAACGACGTGTCGCCGGCCGCGACCTGCGGAAAGCCTTCTTCGAGCCGTCCGATGCTGTCGCCGTTGGCGAAGGCGAACCGAACCGCCTCAGCCGTTCCCGTTGCCTCGGTGTCATCAATCCGGGCGCTGGCGCCGATCTCCGTCGAGACCAGGCGGCCGTCCTGATGAAGCTGATACACCCGAAGCTCCGTCACCGGC
>JAEWIY010000103.1 GCA_023386835.1 Verrucomicrobiota bacterium | reverse complement strand
CCGCCCTGGCCCGGATTGGGCGGCCGTTTGTGCAACTGCTGACGGTCTCGACCGATGGCGTCCTCAAGCTGTTCGGATTGGGGAAGGACAAGGAATCCCCGCCCTCAGAGGAGGAGGTCGCGCACCTGATCGAGCAAGGCATGACCGCGGGAGTGTTTCACCGCGCGGAGCGTGCGATGGTGGAGGGTGTGCTCCGGCTCGATGAGCGGCCGGTGACCGAGATCATGACGCACCGGACCAAGATCGTCTGGCTGAACATCGCGGATCCCGCCGAAATGAACTGGCGCAAAATCATCTCGAGCGGTCACTCGCATTTCCCGGTGTATGAAACGACCCGTGACAACGTGCTCGGGCTGATTTCAGTCAAATCGTTGTGGGCGCACGCGGCGATGAACGTTCCGATCCACCTGCGCGATCACCTTGTGCAGCCGCTGATCGTGCCGGAGACGATCAACGCGGTGCAGCTGCTCGAGAACTTCCGGCGCAGTGGCAAACACCTCGCGCTGGTGATGGACGAGTTTGGCAGCATCCAGGGTTTGGTGACGTTGATCGACGTGATGGAGGTGATTGTCGGCGATCTGCCGGAGCCGGACGACCGCCATCAGCCGGGAGCCGTGCAGCGCGAGGATGGTTCGTGGCTGGTCGATGGCGCGTTGACGCTGCGCGAGCTGCGCCGCCGGTTTGCACTGCCGCATCTGCCCGGTGAGGAGGATGAGGACTTTGCGACGATCGGCGGGTTCGTTCTCGATTTTCTTGGCCGGATTCCGCGCGCGGGTGAGTACTTCGACGCCGTTGGCTGGCGATTTGAGGTCGTCGACATGGACCGATACCGTGTCGACAAGGTCCTGCTGACCCCACCGGCGCCGGCGGCATCACCCGCGGTCGACTAGACGTCCGGGCTGCAGCTTCGGCGACGGCGACGTCACACGTGTATTCGCGTTCAAATGACGCGAGACCGGTGCCGGTTCTAGTTGAAGGCGATCCAGCCGATCAATCCGGCGCCAACGATGATGACCGGAATCACCAGCCGGCTCTTCCAGCGGTAGATCACCAGCAGTGCCGCCGCGAAAATCACCAGCGCCCACACTGAGGAGACCGCGACGTAACCCAGTTTGAGGGTGGTGACCGCGATCAGGCCAACCACTCCCGCGGTCACGCCTTCGAGAAAATGGTGCAACGTTGGCAAGTGGATCACCGCCTCGAGGTGGCGGAAGAAGACGATCGAGAACAGGAATGCGGGCAGGAATACGCCCGCGGTCATGGCCAGCGCACCCCAGGCTCCGCCACCGAAGTAGCCGACGAACGTGGAAAAGATGATCAGTGGCGCCGGCAGCATGCCCGAGAGCGCCACGCCATCCAGAAAGTCGCGCTCCGACATCCAGCGTCCACGCTCAACGGCGTCCTCGCGCAGAAACGGGATGGCGGTGTAGGCGCCGCCAAACGTGAGCAGGCCCGCCCGCAGCCCGGAGCCGAACAGCGCGGGTGCACGGGCCTGTCCGGTCTCGCGTGACGCCACGCTCGTGGCGGTTTGCCGCTCCGGCACGAGCGGTTCCCGTCCATCAATGACAGGGGAGAGCCACGCCACGCCGACCGCGAAGCTCAGCCCAACGACGGCGGTCCAGCGCCAGCGTCTTCGCGCCGCAAGCACATAGGCCAAACCGGATACAGGCAACGTGACGTAGAACGACACGCCAAGCAGTTCGCCCAACCCCGCGAAGAGCGCGATGATCCAGAGCGGCAGGTCCGTCAGGCAGTGCCCGCCGATCCGGTGGCAGGCGCGCACAATCAGCGCAATGACCGCGGGCTGGATGCCGAGGAAGACGGCTTGGAACGAGGTCTCCGCCAGGTTGACCGAAAGGTACAACCAGGACAGCAGGAACATCAGGATGAAGCCGGGCAGCATGAAGCCGAGCCCGGCGAGCAGTCCGCCGAGCCGCCCACGCGAGAGCACACCGAAGTGCACACACAACTCGTGCGCCTCGGGGCCCGGCAGCACTTGGTAAACCGCCAGAAGTCGCTTGAAGTAGCCCGGCGAGACCCACTTCTCCTCGGTCACCAGTTCCTGCCGTATCATGTCGATCTGGGCCACCGGACCACCCCAGGCCAGCGCGCCGAATCGAAGGAAGCGCAGGAACAGACGCCCGTAGGGCTCCGCGGGCGCTTTGACGTCGTCGGCGAGGGCAGGGGCTGGAGCCGCAGGGTGCATTAACGTCGTTGGGGCATTCCAGCAGACACAACACGCTCCATCGGGTTTCGAGTGCTGGTCTCGATGTGAGGCTCAATGGAGGTTCCGGATGGCACACCGCGATGTTTTCGCCGCCGCCAAATGGGCCAAGGTTAATCGGCCCGGCTCTTCCGCGATAAAGACGAGCGTGGACGACAGGCGTGCTTCCGCCCGCGGCGACTGAAGAATCGTCCAGCTTTTTCCTCGTCTTGTGCATGGCGGCGCCGGTTTGGGCGGAGTAGGATCTGTCGATCCCGCCGTTCTTCCGTTTCGCGTGACCCTGAATCGTCGACGAATCTGCTTTCTGGCGCGTCCGCCGAACCCGGCTGAGCTCCCTTTGGGGCGGCGTCGCTCTC
Organism: Verrucomicrobiota bacterium; assembly: GCA_023386835.1. GTDB lineage: Bacteria > Verrucomicrobiota > Verrucomicrobiia > Opitutales > Opitutaceae > Actomonas. Next base: position 8,626 of record JAEWIY010000103.1, on the reverse strand, counting down.
GAACGTGGATCGTGCAAGTGCCTCACGTGCTCCGGCCGAGCGGCGAAGACCCCGTTATCCTCTCATCACCCAACACCGCTCCGTGAACTTCACCACCCTGGACGTTGCGGTTTGTCTCGCGTTTTACGCCGTGGTGCTCGGCTGGGCGTTCTGGAAAAGCCGGGGCAGCGCCGGCGCCGCGGACTACTTCCTGGGCGGACGGAGCCTGCCGTGGTGGTTGATCGGTGTCTCGATTGTGGCGGCCAACATCTCGACCGAGCAAATGGTCGGGATGGCGGGACAGGGCGCGGGAGAGATCGGCCTGGCGGTGAGCCTCTGGCAATTGACCGGCTCGATCGGGATCGTGCTGATCGCCTTCACGCTGCTGCCCAAGCTGCTGCGCTCCGGCATCACGACGATTCCCGAGTATCTGGAATACCGCTACAATGGGGCGGCCCGCGCCATCATGGCGGTGCTGACCGTGATTATCTATGTGACCGTGCTGCTGACCGCGGTGCTCTATTCCGGCGGACTCACGCTGCAGACGGTCTTTGGGGTGCCGCTGGCGTCGGGCGTTTGGGCGCTGGGAGCCGTGGCGGCGTTGTACACGGTCTGGGGCGGCCTCCGGGCGGTCGCCTGGGCGGACCTGTTTCAAGGACTCGCGTTGCTGGCGGGTGGGCTGCTCATCTTTGCGCTCGGCCTGCGCGCGGTGGGAGGGTGGGAGACCTTTGCGAGCGCGAACGCGGAGCGGCTCCACGTGGTGCTGCCGGCTGATCATCCCGGACTGCCATGGACGGGCGTTGTATCGGGAATGTGGATCGTGATCGTCTACTACTGCGGCCTGAACCAGTTCATCGTGCAGCGAACCCTGGCCGCCCGCTCGCTGCGGGATGGCCAACTCGGCGTCATCCTGGCCGGGGCGTTGTGGTTGATCGTTCCCTTTGCGATTGTGCTGCCGGGCGGCATGGCGGTGCTCTTGTTTCCCGATGTCGCCGCGCAGCCGGATCGGGCGTTTCCCACGCTGGTCGCCGAGCTCGTGCCCGGCGGGCTGCGCGGGTTCATGCTCGCGGCGATCGCGGGTGCGATCGTCAGTTCGCTGGGTTCGATCCTGAACTCCGCGTCGACGGTTTTCACCATGGACGTCTATCAGCGACTGCTCCGGCGCGGGGCGTCACAGGGCAATCTCCTCTTGGTCGGGCGGATCGTCACGGCCGCCTGTGTGGTCGCTGGTTGCCTGCTCGCACCGGCGCTCGCCGATCCACGTTTTGGCGGGGTTTTTCAGTTCATCCAGCAATTCCAGGGTTACATCTGGCCGGGTGTCGTGGCGGCGTTTGCCGTCGGGTTGCTCGTGCCGCAGGCGCCGCCAAGTGCCGGAGTGGCCGCGCTCGTGACGGGCCCCGCCATCTACGGCCTGTTTCAGGCCTTTGCTCCGTCCGTGCACTTCCTGCTGCAGGTGGCGCTGACCTTCCAACTCGTGCTGGTGATCATGGGCGTGATCACCTTCCTCTGGCCCCTGCGTACGCCGCGGGTGTTGCCGGAACGGCTGGAGATCGAAACCACAACCCAGCCGGCGGTCTATGCCGCCGGCCTCGCGGTCATCGCCGCCACAATCGTTTTCGTACTGGTGTTTTGGTGACGCCTTGGACTCGGCCTACGTCTGGCTATTCTTGACCTCCGTCATGCGCGTCTATCGATCCATTGCTTCCGAACCGGGCGCGATCCGGTCCCGTGCAAAGGTGCCCACGAGCGCATCGGCCCCGCGGCGGTCACCGTCCCACGCTGCGGTACAGGCGGCGCTGGTTCTGCTGTCGACTTGCCTCGGCGGCGCGCCGGAGGCCGCGGCGCGAGTGTATCGGATCAATGTCGACGTGCCGGAGAAAGTGGTGCAACGGGGCCATCTCGAACTCGGCGGCAGCAACCCGCAGGGCGACACGCTGAGTGTCAACAGCTACTACCTTGAGTGGAATGGCCGTCCGTTCATTCCGGTGGTCGGCGAGGTGCACTTCTCGCGTCTGCCACCAGAGGAATGGGAGGAGGCGCTCCGCCGGATGAAGGCCGGGGGGATCAACGTGGTGGCGACGTACGTCTTCTGGAATCTGCACGAGCGAGCGGAGGGCCAGTTCGACTGGACGGGCCGCCTCGACCTGCGGCGCTTTGTTGAGTTGTGCGAGAAGATCGACCTTCTCTGCATCGTGCGCATCGGACCGTTCTGCCACGGCGAGATTCGCAACGGCGGTTTGCCGGACTGGCTCTACGGCCGCGAGTTTGAGGTGCGTTCGGACGATCCCGGTTATCTGCATTGCGTTGGGCGCCTCTATGGTGAAATCGGCCGGCAGTTGCGCGGCCGGCTGTTTCGCGACGGTGGCCCGGTGATCGGCGTGCAGTTAGAGAACGAATACCAGCACTCGGCGGCGCCGTGGGAGCTCACCTATCCCGGCGCGCCGCGGGAGCTGACGGTGGCTCGACGTGACGCCGCCGTGACGCGGCACCAGATCATCATCGAGGAGACGCGCAACGCACACGCGGTGGAGGGGCGTGGCCACATGGCGACCCTGAAGGCGCTGGCGAAACGTCACGGTTTGGACGTGCCGCTCTACACCGCCACTGGTTGGGGCAACGCCGCCATCGTGGAGCGGGGGAGCGTGCCGGTTACGGCGGGTTATGCGTATCCGTTTTGGGCACCGCCAACGCCGTCGCCCTTCTACCTGTACAAGGATATCCACCGCCAGCCGGACTACAGCCCGGTCAGCTTCGAGCCGGAGCTGTATCCCTCGATCCCGGCGGAATTGGGGGCTGGGATCTCGTTGACCTATCGGCGACGAACGACCGTTCCGCCGGAGAGTCTGGCGCCGTTGATCGTACGCACGCTCGGCAGCGGTTCAAACGGCATTGGTTACTACATGTACCACGGCGGCTCCACGCCGGTGCTGGACGGCAGGTTCTTCCACGAGTCGCTCGGTGGCCTGCCGATGATCAACTACGACTATCAGGCGCCGATCGGCGAGTTCGGGCAGGTGCGGTTGCACCACGCCACCCTCAAGCTCCTGCACCTCTTTCTCGGCAGTTACGGCGAGCGGCTGGCGCCGATGGTCAGCGTCCTGCCCGAGACCAATGCAGGCCTGCAACCTCAGGACGTCACGACGCTGCGCTACGCGGTGCGCACGCGTGAAGGGCGGGGGTTTGTCTTCCTGCACAACTTCCAGGATCACGTCGAACTTCAGACCCTGAGCGACGTCAGCCTCGAGGTGCAGCGTCGCGACGAGACCGTGCGTTTTCCAATGGAAGGCACACTGGAAGTCAGGCCCGGCGTGAGCGCGATCCTGCCCTTTGGGCTTTCCCTGGCCGATGGGTTGAACCTCATCTCCGCCACCGTGCAGCCGCTGACGGTTTTACGGCGAGGCGGCGAAACGCATCATGTCTTCGTGTCATTGCCGGGTTTGTCCCCGGAGTTCGTGTTTGATGGGTCGCCGAACTTTCAGCTCGGCGGTGCACAGCAGGCCCGGATCGGTGGTCGGACCGTGCTGCGGGGGCCCAGCGATGCCGTGTTTTCGGCGCGATCCGGCCAACAGCACGTCGTGGTGCTTCCGTATGAACTGGCACTCACGGTCCTGCGTGTGAACGACCGGCTCGTGTTCGCTCCCGCGGAATTGGCGGAAACCACGGGTGGGATTGAGCTCGTCTCGCGCGGATCGGCCGGACTGAAGCTGCATACGTATCCAGCAACCGATGACGCGGCGCGTTTCACGGGTGGCAGCGTACAGCCGGCCACGTCGGATCATGCCGGGCTCTCTGCCTGGACGGTCAACTTTCCAGAAACGAAGCCGGATGTCCGGTGGGAGCAGATTGGTGAGCGGAAGGTCCGGCTCCGGATCGGCGCTGGTCTCGCCGGTCTGCACGATGTTTTCGTCAACGTCCGCTACGTGGGCGACCGGGTGATGGCCTTTCGCCGAGGGGAGTTGGTCGGAGACCATTTCTTCTACGGGCAGTCGTGGGAACTCGGCCTGCGTCGTTGGGCGGATCCAAAAGAGTCGCGGGAGCTGTTGCTGCTTTTTCATCCCATGCGGCCGGATGCCGGTTATCTTCAGGATTTGCCGGAAAAGGTGAGGCCGGAGTTTGCGTCGGCCAAGGAGACCCACCTGACGATCGAGGACCCGGAGATCGTACCCGTCTATCGCGGGGTCCTGAACCTGACCCCGAAGGAGAATGCCCGATGAACGCTGTTCGTTGCGCCCGTCAGATTGCCCTTTTCATGTTGATGATGTCTTCGCTCACTTTTGCTCAAACGCGTCCTACGCTCGCCTTGGATGGAGAATGGAGGCTGCGCCTCGATCGTCAGGATCAAGGCGTGAACGAGGGATGGCACCAGGCGTGGCCGGGCCAGGCGATCCGGCTGCCGGGCTCTCTGCCGGGGCAGGGTATTGGGGATCCGGTGACGCCCGAGACGCGTTGGGTCGGCAGCCTGTTCGATCCCTCCTACTTCACCGCGGAACGTTACGCGCCGTACCGCGAACCGGGCAACATCAAGGTGCCGTTCTGGCTCCAGCCCGAAACGTATTATCGTGGGGTGGCGTGGTACCAGCGGGAGATCGAGGTTCCGGCCGAGTGGCGTGGTCGCCGAGTGGTGCTGTCACTTGAGCGGCCGCACTGGACGACAGAGGTGTGGCTGGATGAGCGTCACCTTGGCACCCGCGAAAGCTTGTCGATTCCACACGAATACGACCTTGGCACGAAACTCGAGCCGGGGCGCCATCGGCTGACCATCCGGGTGAACAATGACCTTGTGGTAGACGTGGGAGAGAACTCACACAGCGTCTCGGATCACACCCAGGGCAACTGGAACGGCATTGTGGGGCGGATCGAACTGGTGGCGACGGCGCCGCAGTATGTGGAGTCGGTCGACGTCTATCCGCAGTTGGAGCCCCGCGCGGTGCGGGTCACCGGCAAGATCGGCCGGGCGGCAGGTGCCGGGCGGCCGGAGCACGTCGACGTGACGGTCGCGGGGCAGGGACGGGTGGAACGCTGGACGGTGGAGTCGGACGGTCGGTTCTCCGGGTTGTATCGACTGCCTGATGACGCAGCGCTTTGGGACGAGTTTTCGCCGGCCTTGCATGAAGTCGAGGTCCGGCTGGAGTCGGATGATGTGCGCCGCGTGCGTTTTGGCCTGCGGGAAATCACCGCGGAGGGCCGGCAGCTGCGCCTGAATGGCCGACCGATCTTCATTCGCGGCACGCTCGAATGTGCGATTTTCCCGGAGACGGGTCATCCACCGACGGACGTGGAGTCGTGGCGCCGGATCCTGACGATCGCCCGGGAGCACGGGTTGAACTCTCTGCGGTTCCACTCATGGTGTCCGCCTGAGGCGGCGTTCGTGGCGGGCGACGAGATGGGGTTCTATTTTCAGATCGAGGCGGCGTCGTGGCCGAACCAATCGACCGGGCTCGGCGAGGGAAAACCCGTCGACCGATGGCTCGAGGAGGAGTCGCGGCGGATCCTGCGCACGTACGGCAATCATCCCTCGTTTGTGTTGATGGCGTCGGGCAACGAGCCGGGCGGTCCGGAAGCGGGCCGCGATGCCTACCTTTCGGAGTGGCTCAAGCGGCGCCGCCAGGAGGATTCGCGTCGCCTGTTCACCAGCGGAGCCGGTTGGCCGATGCTGCCGGAAAACCAGTATCACGTGCATTCCGATCCGCGCATCCAGCAATGGGGAGCGGGCCTGACTTCGCGCATCAACGGCCGGCCGCCGGAGACGCTGACCGACTACCGCGAGTTTATCCAGAAGGCAGAAGTGCCCGTGATCAGCCATGAGATCGGGCAGTGGTGCGTTTTCCCCGACTTCGACGAGATGTCGCGGTACACCGGATACCTCAAGCCGCGCAACTTCGAGATCTTCCAGGCGACCCTCGAGCGCAATGGACTCGGGCATCTCGCGCGGGAGTTTCTCTACGCGTCGGGCAAGCTCCAGGCCCTGTGTTACAAGGAAGACATCGAGTCAGCGCTCCGCACGCCGCAAATGGCCGGGTTCCAGTTGCTCGACCTGCACGACTTTCCGGGCCAGGGCACAGCGCTGGTGGGCGTGCTGAGCCCGTTCTGGGAAAGCAAAGGGTATATCAGCGCGGCGGCGTTTCGCCGCTTCTGCAACAGCACCGTGCCGCTGGCGCGCCTCGAGCGGCGGGTCTTCACCCAGAGTGATGTGCTCACCGCGGTCTGTCAGGTAGCCCATTTTGGCGCGGGCCCCCGGCGCGCGGCTCCGGGCTGGACGCTGCGGTCCGTCGAGGGTCACGTTGTGGCGGAAGGTTCGTTCGCTGAACGCACGCTGGAAGTCGGTCTAAACGAGGTCGGGCGCGTTGAACAATCGTTGGCCGGAGTTCCGGCACCGGCGCAGTACCGTCTCGAGGTCGCGATCCCTGGCACGGAGTTTGCGAATGATTGGGACATCTGGGTGTATCCGGACCAGCCCGACGCGCCCGCCGGAGACGTCTTGGTCGCGGGTCAATGGGACGAGGCGGTGGCCGCGCAATTGCAAGGCGGCGGGACCGTGCTGTTGACGCTTTCGCCGGATCAGGTTCGCAACGATCCGGATGCGCCCGTTCATCTGGGTTTCTCCAGCATCTTCTGGAACACCTCGTGGACGAACCGCCAGGCTCCGACGACGCTGGGCTTGCTGTGTGATCCCGCGCATCCCGCGCTCGCGGCCTTCCCGACGGAAGGCTACAGCAACTGGCAGTGGTGGTATGTGCTGCAGCAAGCGGCGGCGCTGCCGCTGGACCGAATGCCGGCAGGCCTGGAGCCGGTGGTGCGGGTGATCGACGACTGGTTCACCAGCCGCCCACTTGGGTTGATCCTTGAGGCTCGGGTCGGCCGGGGTCGCCTGATTGTCACCGGGTTGGATCTGCGCGAGCCGACCGATCCCGTGCGCCGTCAGCTCCGCGCCAGCCTGCTGGCTTATGCGGGCAGCCGGTCGTTCGCGCCCCGAACGCAGATCACGCCCGAGCAGGTTCAAGGCCTGCTCCGCGCGCACTGAACTCCGGCTTGTCACGTCAACCCCGCGACGGCGTCGCCGCCGGTCGCGGGGTGTTTCTGACCGGGCGCTCAAGTCGGCGGTGGTCGTGGATTTCGCTCGTCAATCGCGACTTGCGTGGCCAGAGTCGCCGCACCCCAGCGTATGACGAAAGCCGACTTCTGCAAAACGTTGTTCGGGGCGATTGGTTTGGTGGCGGCCGCGGTTCAGCTGTCGGCGGAGGCGTATCCGCCGATGCGCTACACCAAACTGGCGTTCTCGGATGATCCTAATCATTACACCCAGGCCCCGGATTATTCGCCGGTGCTCTTTTCCGTGCCGGCCTTCACCCACGTGGAGCTGGAGTGCGTCCAGCCCGGAGTGGAAAACCCGGTTTGGACGAAGGACGGCGTGCCGATCGAACCCGCGGATTGGCACCTTCGCATCGAAGGGCGATTCGTGCGGATCCTCTATTTCGGGCCTGGGGACGAAGGCGTTTATGCGGTGCGTGGTTTTAAGGGCAGCCCAGCCCGCCTGAAGATTGAGGGAAATGGCGGAGGTGAAGGTCTGATCAACAGCTCATCTCGCGCGCGGGTCGAAGGGACCGCCAGTGTGATCCATGGATTTGTCGTCTCCGGCGCGCTCCCGCGTTCGGTTCTGGTCCGTGCCGTGGGCCCGACGCTGAAAGGTTTCGGACTGAGTGACGTCCTGTTGCGGCCGCGGCTAAGGCTTTATGATTCCCGCGGTCACCTGCTCTCTGACTCGGGCTCGCCGGACGGCGCATGGCCCGAAGCTGAACGGGCGAATCTGTTCAGGATGGCCGGCGCATTTCCATTGGTGCCCGGAAGCGATGACGCAGCCCTGCTCAAAGAGCTCCATCCAGGCAGCTACACGGCGGTCGTCGTCGGCGCGGACGGCGGCGGCGGTGACGTGTTGGTGGAGACGTACCTGCTACCGTTGTCGACGGGCGCGCCGCCGAGCGATCCCTGACCGCTCCTCACAGCGCCGCTGCACGGGCCGGACCGCTGAGCTCAGTTTCTGTCGCGGCCAAACCTCAGCCAAGATACCCCATGAGCCCGATAAACCCCAAGGAAGTGATTCGTGTCGGAGCGATCGAGATCCGCTATCTACTCGAAGGAAGCGAGACCGGCGGCGCGCTGGCGCTCTTCGAAACGGTGGTGCCACCGGCGGTGCGCGTGCCGGCGCCGCACCGGCACGTGACCTACGACGAAACACTCCATGTCTTGAACGGTACCTGCACGTTCATTGTGGAAGGCACCGAGTGCACACTGGGCCCGGGGCAGTCGCTGTTTATTCCGCGCGGAGCGGTGCATCAGTTTGTCAATCGGGGGACCGAGACGATGCGCATGCTGGTGGCGGTGACTCCGGGCGTCCTCCGCTCCCGCTTCTTTCAGGAAGTCGGCGCGGTTCTCGCCGCCGGTGGTCCACCTGACTTGGCGCGCATCGGTGAGATCATGCAGCACCACGGACTCGAGGCTGTGCACCCGTAGTCTGCACGCATTCGGCCGGTCGTGCGTTGACGTCGATGGAGGCCGAATCAACTGGCCTGAAAGGCGGACGTTTTCTTCAGGTGCAACGCCTGAACACCGTTGCGGCCCCGCCCCCCGGGGACGGGGGGGGGCCCCGGGG
>JAEWIY010000101.1 GCA_023386835.1 Verrucomicrobiota bacterium | reverse complement strand
TGGGCGGGGTTTTGGTCCAACAATCCGCGGCCGGCGAGGTGAGGTGTCGGTAAAAGTATCCGGGCGCGGTCGACGTCGACCGCAGGTTGCTCGTGACCGGGCTGGTTGACGCGACGGTCGTGTTCCTGCCTGAGCCGGACACCCACCGGAGCGTTCGCTTCCAGGAAGAGGGGAGCTATCTCGGAATGGGCCGGGAAAGGACGACGCGGGAGGACTCAGGGCGGATCGTCGCGCACAACGTCACGGGAACGCTGCTTATCTCTTGGTCGAAGCCAGGGTCCCCGGAGAACGCATAGCTTCTTCGGCGCAGAAGGAAGCTAGGAGTGTCCCTCGGCGCGTCGTGGTAGCCGGATAGGGGGTCCGTTTTGGGGTAAAACAAGGAAGTCCGGAGTATCCGGTGCTTCTGAAAGGGCGCCAAGAGTGCGATCGCGCCGCTCAGACGACATCGATGAACCAAAAAGTTCAATGGAGTGAATGTTCATCCTTGCAAAGTAGAACGACACCGATGTCAACTAGCTCGGTTTTCGCTTCTTTAACCACCTCACCCCAATGAAACCTTACCCCGCGCTTAGCTTGATCCGTTTCGCGGCTGCGCTTTTGGCAGGCCTGCTTCTTCACCTTCCCCTTCATGCGCAAAGCGCCAATACGGGTGTTGTCCAAGGTCGAGTGCTGAATGAAAGCACGGGCGACTACGTGAACAGCGCTGCGGTCACCGTGGCGGGAACGAATCTCCGGACACTCACGGATACATCCGGCTGGTATCAGCTGTCGGGTGTCCCGGCTGGGGTGGTCGAACTTCGTGTGACCCACGCCACCACGGTCGACCGCACGCTTCAAGCGACGGTGACCCCGGGGGCGACGCTGACCCTCGACATTCCCTTGAAATCCGTTGCCACACGAGGGGTCGCCGGGGAAGACGTGGTTGTTCTGAGCGCCTTCGATGTCACCGCGCAGCGTGAACTGGATGCGGCGGCGATTGCGATCAACGATCAACGGCATTCGGCGAGCATCAAGAACGTCGTCTCCACCGACGAGTTTGGTGATGTGACTGAGGGCAACGTCGGTGATTTCGCGAAGTTCCTCCCTGGTATCACCATTGACTATACGGGGACCGATGCCCGGACGATTTCGGTTCGCGGCGTAGGTCCCTCGTTTACGCAAGTGACCCTGGACGGCGCGCAGCTCGCCAGCGCCAATTCCTCGAACCCGGGGCGTCAATTCGAACTGGAGCAGGTCTCGATCAACAATACGTCGCGCATCGAAGTCTTTAAGTCGCGCACGCCGGACATCGCAGCCAATGCCTTGGGCGGCGCCGTCAATCTCGTGTCCCGCAGTGCGTTTGAGCGCCGGGATCCGTCGCTGACCTATCGTGCCTTCCTGTCGCTCAACGGGGACGCGGACAAGTCGTTGAAGAAGTCACCGGGTCCGTCCGAGAACCGGACCCGCAAAATCCGCCCGGGTGGTGACTTCGTCTGGATTCATCCGGTGTCACAGAATTTTGGCTACACGGTGAGCGTCCTGCACTCGGATGTGTTCAACCAGCAGGACTACGGCAACCCTCTGTGGTCCCCGCACGCGCAGACCCGCGCCGGTGCCACGCCCTCGGAACCCTATCTCTCCAATTACAACAATCGCGCAGGCCCGAAGGAGACGCAGCGGCAGTCGATCGGCACCACCCTGGACTGGCGCGTGACCCCCGCGGATGTCATCAGCTTCAACGTCCAGTGGAACGCCTACGACGCGTTCTTCGCCAACCGCCAGAACTCGTTTGACCAGAGCGCCACGGCGGTTGCTCCGCAGGCCTACAGCCCGACCTTCACGCATGGCGCGCCCGGTACCGGCCAGGTGACGATGATCCACCAGCAGGTGGACAAGTACGGCAAGACCTACAGCGGCGACCTGCGTTGGAAGCACACGGGACAGATCTGGCGCATGGACGCCGGAGTCGCGCATTCCCACGCGACCAACTACTACAAGGACACGGATTTTGGGCACTTTGAGCGCATCAACGTCCGCCTTCGTGGTCAGCCGAAGAGTACGCTGTACAACAACTATCGGCCGACGGTGCGCTACGAGGACATCGACGGCTTCCCCAATCGTATTGTCGTCCTGGACGGCGCGACGGGCGAACCCATCGATCTGTCCGATCCCAGCAACTACAACGTCCTGAGCGCCGGGCCGACCGATGCTGAGTCCTTCGACCAGTTCACGACCGCCCGCTTCAACATTGGCCGGGATCTCGGACTTTCCTTCCCGCTCTCGATCAAGGCCGGCGGTCTGGTGCAGAAGCAAGTCAGAGATATTCGCCGCAACGCGGGCGGAAACCTGGACTTTGTCGGTCCCGACCGGACGCCCAATTCCGCGGACGATAACTACGCGCTCTACGACCTGATCGACGAGGACTTCTTCACCACGTACCCGTTCAACGGGCCGCGGATGCCGACTCCGTCGCCGAGCAAGTTCTACCGACTCTACCAGGAGCATCCGGAGTACTTCCGCGACACGAACCCGCAGAACCTGATCATCAACACGGTCAACAACTCGCGTCGGTTCGAGGAAACGATCAGCGCGGCCTATCTGATGGCCGACGCCCGCCTGTTTGCGGAAAAGCTGCGGGTCGTTACGGGCGTGCGCTTTGAACGGACGGACGACGAAGGCTGGGGCGCGTTGATCAATCCGGCCGTGGGCAAGGACATCACGGATCCGGTCGAACGCGCCAAGGTCCAGTACATCGAGCGCGGTTTCCATCGGAAGAACAGCTATGACGACATCTACCCGAGCGTCGACCTGGCGTGGGAAATTCGTGACTCCCTGATTCTGCGTGCGGCCTACGCCAAGTCGATCGGTCGTCCGGATCTCAACTACATTCTGCCCAGCGTGAATGTGCCGGACATCACGGTGAGCAACAGCAAGGTGATCACCGTGACCAACTCCGCGCTGCTCCCGGCCACCGCGGACAATCTGGACCTGTCGTTGGAATACTACTTCCGTAAGACGGGCGTGGTTTCCGTGGGTGTCTTCCGGAAGGATTTCAAGAACTTCAACGGTTCGGCGCCTGACCTCGAGGCGACGGACGAACTCCTGGAGCAGTTCAATGTTCCGAATCCGGAATTGTATAACGATGGCACCTTCGTCATCCGGACGCGCCAGAATGTCGGCGATGCCGTCGTGGAAGGCATCGAATTCAACTATCGTCAGGTCCTCGATTTCGAAGGCCTGCCGCAGTGGGCACGCAACTTTACGGTGTTTGCCAACGGGCAGCAGTTGGACATGAGCGGATCGGACTACGCCGACTTCACCAACTTCATCCGGAGGACGGTGAGCTGGGGTATCAAGTACAGCGCCCGCAAGTTCACGGCCCAGGTGAACGTCAATCACCGTGGCCTCCAGCGCTTGGGCGTCTCAGCGGCGGCGGCCGGTCCCAACGTGTGGCAATACCGCTCGCCGCGCGACCTGGTGGACGCCAATTTTGAATACCGCATCCGCCCCGCGGTGAGCGTGTTCGTCAACGTTCGCAATCTGCTCAACGATCCCCTGGAGGTGTTGCACTACGGTGATGAAACTCCGGATTACGCCAAGCTGCGCAGCCAGGAAGTCTTTGGCGCGGCGTGGACCTTTGGTGTGAAGGGAAGGTTCTAGTCCGTCATGTTGCGACGGCGAGCCCGGTCGCGTGGGCTCGCCGCCACCTTCAGCTTCCGGCATGAAACTCCGTGCGGCCTTCGGGTTGCACGGAGTAACTGTCTCCGGACCTCTTCAATGGTTTCGATGACTTCGCCATGAGCGCCCGCGCTGCTGCTGATTCCCTCGCACCCCTGCAGGCGTATTGCCATGCCGCGTCGTTAGGCACGATGCGGCCTCCTTCGGGTTACCTCTCGCACCCGTTTCTGGTGCCGGGCGGGGCCTACGGGCACCAGCTTTGGGATTGGGACAGTTACTGGGTTTTCGTCGGACTGACGGCAGTCGATGCACCGGACGCTGCGGAGTATCGCGACCGTCTCACCGAGCATGCCGTCGGGAGTTGGTTAAACTTTTTCTCCCACCAGGCCGACAACGGTGCCGTGCCGCTCCTGATCGAAGCCGACCGGGTCGACCTTTTTAACTGCCGCCGGGAGGACGGCTCCGCGAATCAGGCGAAACCCATCCTCGCGCAGTTTGCGTTGGCGATCGTGGAGTGGAGCGGCACGACCGCGTGGCTCACGAAACACTTTGACGGATTGGTGCGTTTTCTCGAGCGCTGGTGGACCAAGTATCGGTCGCAGTGTGGTCTGTTGGTGTGGGGCTCGGATGTGGCTTCCGGCGTGGACAATGATCCCACGGTGTTTGGCCGGCCTCCCTTCTCGTCCGCGGGCGTGCTGCTGAATGCGCTGTACGTGCGCGAGCTGGAAGCCGCGGCGGTTCTCGCCCGGCGCCTGGGTCGGTCTGCCGATGCGCAAACGTTCGACGAGCGAAGGCGCAACCTGATCGCGGCGATCAATCAGGAATGCTGGGATCCGATTGACGGTTTCTATTACACGGCGGATGTGCTTTGTTCCGACCAACGCGACGTCCACGTGCCGGGGGACTTCGCCAAAGGCATGGACATGAGCTGGCGCACCCTGCCGCTCAAGGTCCGGATGTTCACCGGTTTTCTTCCGCTGTGGGCCGGCGCGGCCACTCCGGAGCAAGCGCACGAGTTGATGACGCGTCATTGGCGATCGAATACTTCCTTCCGGGCGCCTTTCGGGGTGCGCTCGCTGGCCAACCTCGAGCGGATGTACGCTCCCGAGGTCCAGAGCATGAACCCTTCAAACTGGCTGGGGCCGGTGTGGTTGGTGGCCAGCTACCTCGTTTACGCGGGCATGATCCGGTATGGTTTCGTCGCAGAGGCGTCCGAACTGGCCCGCGTCACGCACCGGCTGTTACTGCGGGATCTCAACCGCACGCAGACATTGCACGAGTGTTACCATCCGGATACGGGCGAGCCGAATTTCAACGCGGGATTTCTCAGTTGGAACACCCTGGCTCTGCAGATGAAGGCGTGACGCCGCTGCGCCCGCTCGCGAACGACCGTCAGCTGTTTGAGGTGTCAGGCAACAAGGACGATCATCCGACGGCGATGCCCAGATGACCGCGACGCGCAGTCCTTGCGGTTACGCGCTTTCCCGAATGATCAGCTCCGGTTCGTAAACGAGCTTCTTCGGAGCGCTCACGTCGCGAGCCTTGATGCGTTCAAGGAGCAGGGTCACGCAGTCCCGCGCCGTTTTCTCGGTGGGTTGCCGAAGTGTCGTCAGGGCGGGGGAGACGAGCTGCGCGAGGGGGATGTCGTCGCAACCCACCACAGCAATATCCTGCGGGATTCGTCGGCCCGCCGTCTGGCAGGCTTTGATCGCGCCTAACGCGAGCAGATCGTTTGCCGCGACGATGGCGTCCGGTGGCGATTTGAGATCGAGCAGGAGCGCCGCCTGTTGATAGCCGCTTTCCGCGGTAAAGTCGCCGTAGCTCAGCAAGCTCGCATCCAGGGGAATCGACGCGCGAGCCAACGCGGCCGCATAGCCGGCGTAACGTTCAGAAGTGGCGACCGCGTTCTTGTGCCCACTAATAAAGGCAACGCGGCGCCGACCAATCTTCAGCAGATACTGCGTCGCTTTTTCGAATCCGACCTGGTTCTTCAGCACAATCTGGTCAGCCGCGACCGACCGGGCAGGGCGGCCCGCGACGATCACCGGAACTCCGCGATCGAGAAAGCGGGAAAGGATCGAGTCACAATCCTCGTCCGATTCGCCCTCCGCCGCATTGAGCAGGATTCCTTCGACGCGGTTCACTTCGAACATCCGCAGCGCGTGCGCCTCCTCCTTCAGAAGACCAAAGGTGCTGGAGAGCAGGATTTGGTATCCATAGGTGTTCGCGATGTCGTGCACGCACTGAAAAAAGATGGGGTAGTACGGATTCTTGATATCGGGGACGATCAGCCCGAGCAGTCCTGATTTTCCGGAGCGAAGATTGGCGGCCTGTTGATTGCGGACGTAGCCGAGCTTCTGCGCCGCCTCCAGCACGCGTTGTCGATTGTGTGCACGTCCCTGCTCGCCTCCGAGGATGCGGGCGGCGGTTTTGGCGGAGACCCCGGCCTCCTGCGCAACTTCGTAGATCGTGACCATCACGAAACCCACTATAACGACCGAAGCGGCAAAAAAAGCAAAACGATTGACATCGATGACAGGAAATTTGGAGGGTGTGGCCGTTCAGTCGTGCTGTTGGCTGCTGCTTCCGCCCCGGTGGCGGTTGCGCCCGCCCCTGTGACCGGCCCTTCACTGGGATGTGCCGCAACTTTTTTCCAATGAGCAATTCTTCCTCCAATGGGGTGACATCGATGCCGAAAGGTGCCTCTCCGCGCCGCGTTCTTTCTGCCCAACGTCATTGGTCTGCTGTTCACGGGATGTGGGTGGGCAAGTTTATCGGAGGCACCCTTGGCGCACCGATCGAGGGTCTGAAATCGACGCACAGCTTCACGGCGGACCTCGCGCTGCCCAACGGAGTGTGCGAAAACGATGATACCGACCTCCAGTTGCTTTGGCTCCACGCGCTCGAAGAGCATGGCATCCGGCTGGGCTCACGCGAATTGATGGCGGAGTGGCGTGAGCATGTCGAAGCGCCGTGGAATGAATACGGAGTTGCCGCCGCCAATTGGGAGCGGGGGTTGCTTCCGCCCGAATCGGGCGTGGTCGCCAACTGGTTCTTTGGAGAATGCATGGGATGCGCCATCCGATCGGAGATCTGGGCTGCCATCTGTCCGGGAGCTCCGGCGTACGCCGCCCAGTATGCCGCGCAGGACGCGTCGCTCGACCATTTCGGCAACGCGGTTGAAGCGGAAAAATTCCTCGCGGCGATGGAGGCGGAGGCCTTTTTCGTCACCGACGTCGACGCTTTGATTCAGACGGCGCGGACCTACGTCGATCCGGCTTCCCGCCTGGCTCAATTGATCGGCGATGTGCTGCAATGGACCTCGGAGGGCTCTTGGCTGGAGACCCGGAACCGGATCCTCGCGCACTACGGCCATCCTGAAATGACGCACGTGCTGCAGAACGTGGGCTTTATCCTCCTCGGCTTGTTGTATGGTCGGGGCAATTTCTGCCAGACGCTGGCGACGACATTAAATTGTGGCTACGACGCCGATTGCACCGCCGCCACCGCCGGGGCGATCCTGGGCGCCATGATCGGTTTCGATCAGATCCCCGAATCCCTGCGCAACGACGTCTCGGACGGGTACGTATTGAGCTCGTGGATGCGCGGGTTTCCCCGGCATGGCTCGATCAGTGCGTTGAGCCGGGCCTGCTGTGCCCTGGGGCAGGAAGTGGCGCAGGCGTTCGAAACGGGAGTGACGATTGGGGAGGTGGAGCCGCGTCCGCCCGCCCTGGCGGTGCAGGCGGTCGCGCGGCCGCCGATCGTCCCGGTGGCACCCGCTTTCCCCACTTGGCAAATCGTGGGCCCGTTTTGGCGGCCCTGGGAGGAGCGCCAGAAGGCCGACATCGCCGGCGGGGAGCATGGATTGCCCAGCCTGCCGTCGGTTCACTATTTCAGTCATAATCAAAGCGGCTTCGACCGCGCCTGGCTGCAGCCGGAACAGCTGAACTGCGATACCGGAGAGCTTCCTCCGGGAGCGCAGCGTTGGGTCCGCGCGGCCACCGACGATCGCCTGCCGCTCGACGCGCTCGGCGGCATGGATGGTCCCGCGTGTTATTACGCGAGTGGGGAACTGGAGGCGGACGCCCCAAGCCGTCTGTGGCTTCTCGTCGGCGCGACGGGCCCGGTCGAGGTTTGGTGGAACGGTGAGCGGATCATCCACAGCGAAACCTTCCAGCCGTTGACGCCCAGTTCGTTCCCCGCCGAAGTGGAGATCGTGCCGGGAAGAAATCGGATTGTGCTGAAACTGGCCCGAGTTTCGCAACCGTTGGCGGCCTGCGTGAACTTCAAGCGGCATCAGGGTGCCCACTGGCACCAGTCTTTTATCGAAACGAACCTGCGCTGGGTCGGACCTCAGAAGCGAGGCAACCTGAGTGCTCCGGTTGTGTGAGGTAATTTCGGATACTCATCCCATGCTCACCGAGTACCTTACGCTGGCCGCGTATTTTGTGTTGTTGCTCGTCATTGGCGGCATCTTCGCCCGGTTCAACCGCAACGTCAGCGACTTCGTCCGTGGCGGCGCCCGCGGCACGTGGTGGATGGTGGGAACCAGCACGGTGATGGCCGGTATCAGCGCCTTCACCTTCACCGGGAACGGTGCGGCCGCGTTTGAGGCCGGGCCGACCATGTTGGTGATTTATGCAGCCAACGTGCTGGGATTTGTCGTCGGCGGACTCGGCTTGGCGGCGTGGTTTCGCCAGACCCGGGCCTACACCTATGGCGACATCGTCAAGGCCCGCTTCGGCCCGGCGGTCGAGCGGACCTACATTGGATTCAACGTGCTGTTCGGCCCATTCTCGGCGGCCGTCCAATTGTGGGCATTGTCGCTGTTTGTCGGCAGCGCCTTTGGCCTGCCCCTGACGACCACGATCATCGTGGTCAGCGTGATCACCCTGTTGTATTCAACTTCTGGAGGTATGTGGGGCGTCATGGCGACCGACGTGCTGCAGGGGATCCTGATGTACGGGATGACGATCCTCATTGCCGTCCTGAGCCTGGTGCATATCGGGGGCCTCGGAGCGTTCTGGACGCACTACCAGGATCCCAGTCTGGGGGAGGCGTTCCAGTTCGTGAAGCCGACCGGCGCTTTCCCACAGGATCGTTTCACCTGGCAGTGGATCTTCGTCGCTTTCGGCATGCAATTGCTGGCGCAGCTGCACCTCGCTTCAGGCGGTCGCTATCTCGCGGCCAAGGATGGGCGGGAAGCGGTGCGCTCCGCCTGGCTGGGGGCGATCATGATGGCCTTCGGTAGCATCGTCTGGTTCATCCCGCCCATGGTCGCGCGCTTTTTGCACGCGCCAGAGGTGCTGGCCTCTGGGTTGAGCGATCCGGCCACGGCGGCTTATGCGGTGACTGCCCGGCACGTGCTTCCGCAAGGCATGCTCGGTTTGCTGATCGCAGCGATGTTTGCGGCGACCATGAGCAGCATCGACAGCGGGCTGAACGTGCAGACCGGCGTAATCGTCAACAACATGCTGCTGCCCTGGCGCGCGGCACGAGGGCGGCCCGCCTGGTCCGATCGGACTTCGCTCGCAGTCTGTCGGCTCATCAGCCTGGGTTTCGGTGGATTGATCATTGCGATCGCGATCTTCCTCTCGCGCCAGGGGCAGGTGCAGCTCTTCGACATGTTCATGTTCGTCGGGTCGATCATCACGGTGCCGATCATGCTGCCTTTGATGGCTGGCGTAGTTCTCCGACGGATGCCCGCCTGGTGTTACTTTACCCTGTTTGTTGGCGGGCTGTTGCCTTCCCTGTACACGCTGCTGGACGAGCGCTGGCGCGGGACCGCGTGGACGCTGCAGGAGCGGAGCACGTGGGTGGTCGCGGGAGCCGTGGCGGCTCTGCTCCTGAGCTGGCCGTTCCGTCACCGGCGCTCACAGGAGGATCGCGAGCGTGAGGATCAATTTCAGGCGCTCGCGCAGACTCCCGTCGATTTTGCAGCGGAGATCGGGGAGGAGGTCGATGATGCTCAAGCGCGCATCATGGCCCGGATCATCTATGTGACCGGCCTGCTGATGCTCCTCCTCCTTCTCGTGCCCAATCCACTCTCAGGTCGCTTGGCGATCCTCGGCCTGGCGCTCTTCGTGATGGCTTGCGGCTGGGGGCTGCGTCGTTGTGCCCGCAAACCGGATGCCCGAGCCACCGCCCCCGCCTTGGCGGCGAAAGCGGAAGAGGTGGACGCCTGAGAGAGAACCGCGCTTGGCGACTAGGCGTATCGCCTCGTAATTGGCCC
The DNA here is from genome assembly GCA_023386835.1 of Verrucomicrobiota bacterium. GTDB lineage: Bacteria > Verrucomicrobiota > Verrucomicrobiia > Opitutales > Opitutaceae > Actomonas. The sequence goes on along the minus strand of JAEWIY010000101.1, from coordinate 7,524 downwards.
CAGCGGCGCGTGAAGGATGGATGGCCTGGTCCACTCCGCGAAGTGACCCGAGGTTGAAGCTCGAGATCGGACGGTGCAGTGAGCGACCGTTTGCGGTCGGTCAATTTGTGATCGCTCAGCTCAGCGGAGCCACCACGCGGGTGGGCAGGGGGCCGCGGGAGGATCATCTATTTTCCGTTCCCGCGGCCAGGGGCGTGTTCCGAGCTACTCTGCGGCGGCGCGGGCAATAAACTTCACGTTCTCGAATGAGAACCGGGAGTGGTCGTCCTTTCGCGTGTCGTAGTAAGGCGAATACATGTAGGCATCGATCCGTCCCTGGGCAGGATCGATCTCGAGGAGTCGCAGAAAACCACCGCCACGGTCCTGCCCCTGGTAGTTCTGGAGGAGTTGGTACACGCGGTTGCCATGTACGCCGGCGTCATCGCGCCACGCGGTGGTCCCGACGTGGCCGCTCAGAACCAGCAGGATGTTCGGATGCTGGCTGAGCAGGGTGTCGAACAGATGTTGCGGGCCGGTGTCACCGTAGCCGCCGTGGTTGGCGGGAAGGTTGCCGCGCCCGTCCACATGCATGTGCGTGAGGACGATGACGTTGTGGTTGGGGTGAGCGGTAACGACTCCTTGGGCCCAATCGATGGCGTGTTGTCGCGGCCACAACTCCAGCACCAACACGAGCCAGTCCAATCCCCCCGCCTCGAACGTGTGCCAGGAATTGTCACTCCGGCCTTCGTCCATCCGGCCCTGCTGGGCCCGGAATCGCTGCGGCGGGAAATGGTGGTTGAAATGAGTGGTGTCGCGGAGGTTGGCCCGGACATTTCCCGGGGCGGCTGAACCACCCACATCCACCGCCGCAGTGTCGTGATTCCCAACGGCGATCGCATACGGAATCCCGGCACGATCGAGCACGGCCATGCCTTCGTCGGCCACCTTCCACTGGTAGTCGTCGTGCCAATCGACCAGGTCGCCAACGTGCAGCACAAACTTGATATTGCGTTTGGGTGCGTTGCCGACGATCCAGCGGACCTGACTCGTCAACATGGCGGGACGGTAGTTCACCGCGGTTTGGGTGTCGGGAAAGACGGCCAACGTGAATTTCTGGGCTCGTGCGGTCTGAGCCCAAGCCGTCAGCAAGGTGACGAGGAGCAGGAAGCGGGGTGAAAATAACATCGATGTCATGTTGACGGTGGATTTTTCTTCTGCAATTCAAAACCCGGTGGCTCGAAGCTGCCGACAACGCCTTCGAACCCCACGAGGCCACCCCGCCTGAAATCCCATGAGCCGTCCGTTGGAGTGGTGTCGGCCCCACGCAACGACGGCAGCGCGCAACGATCGCCAACGCTCCCCCACGATGAATCCTTCGCCCAACACCCCACACCCGCGGAGAACGGGTGGACTCGCCTGCCGTAGCCTCGTGATCATTCTCGGTTTGTTTGGCCCAACGGTGCGCGGGGACGTCGCGACGCCGGTTTCCGACCGGCTTGAAACCCTGCCCTGGAACGCGGTGCAGCTGGACGGCGTATTGGGAGACTCGCTACGTGTGGCCGCCACCGGTCGCCTGGCCCATCCGGGGGTCGGTGAGATGCTGCAGCCGTTTCGCGACCGGAAGGATGTTCACGAATGGCGCAGCGAGTTCTGGGGCAAGTGGATCACGGCCGCGATCCCGGTCTGGCAGGCGACGGGGGACGAGCACCTCGGAACGATCATCCACGAAGCGGTGGCCGGTTTGCTCAAGACCCAGAGTGAAGATGGCTACATTGGCGCCTACGCGGACGACCAACGGCTGCAGCGATGGGACCTGTGGGGGCGCAAGTACACGCTCCTGGGTTTGCTGGCGTGGCATGAAGCGATCGGTGATGAAGTCGCCCTGACCGCCGCGAAGCGCCTGGCGGACCGCGTGCTCGCCGAGGTGGGACCCGGTCAGGCCAGTCCCTTCACCCATGACATGTGGAACGGCCTGGCGTCCGGGTCGATCCTTGAGCCGATGGTGCTGCTCCACCGCCGCACCGGTTATCCCCGTTACCTGGAGTTTGCGCAGTACCTGGTGAAGTCGTGGTCCAATCCGGACGGTCCGGACTTGCTGACCAAGGTGCAGAACCGCACGCCGGTCTTCGAGATGTTCCAGCGGCCCGATCCAAACGTCAGCGGTTATGCTGGGCACGGCAAAGCCAAGGCGTACGAGATGATGTCCAACTTCGAAGGGCTGGTCGAACTGTATCGAGTCACCGGTGACAGCCGGTTCGAGTCGGCCGCCGAATGGGCGTACGAAAATATCAAGGACACGGAGATCACCATCGTCGGCTCCGGATCCGACTGGGAACGCTGGTGCAACGGTACCCAGCGGCAGACGGTTCCCTGGACCAAGGGGATCGAAACGTGCGTGACGGTCACCTGGATGAAGTACTCGGCCCAGCTCCTCCGCTTGACCGGGGACGCCGCGTACGCGGACGAGATCGAGCGCGCCGCCTACAATTCGCTGTTGGGTGCGCAGGCCGCCGACGGGCAATGGTGGTGTCATCACATGCCGTTGTTTGGCGTGAAGGAGCGTGCACCGGGCCAGTGCGGCCTGAATCAAAACTGCTGTGTCGCGAATGGCCCGCGCGGTCTGATCGTGCTGCCGCAGGTCGCGGTGATGAACCGCGCCGAGGGTCCCGTGGTGAATCTTTATGGCGCAATGCGGGCCCAGGTTTCCCTGCAGACGGGCGGAAACGTCAGCCTCGTGCAGGCTACGGAGTATCCAGCGAATGGCGACGTGCAGCTCACCGTCTCCCCTGACACCCCGCGGGAGTTTACCCTGGCGCTGCGGATTCCGGCCTGGAGTGCCCAGACGCGTGTGACGGTCAACGACGAGGACGTTTCCGGTGTGGAGGCGGGTCGCTACCTGGAACTCAAACGGACCTGGCGCGCGGGGGACGTGGTCCGGTTGCGGTTCGATTTTAGTCCGCGGGTGGTCTCAGCCCCGGGGGATGACTCGCACGTGGCCGTCCTGCGCGGCCCGCTAGTCCTCGCCCGCGACGAACGCTTGTCCCCCGGGCAGGTTGATCAGCCCGTCGCGCTTCAACCCAATCAGGCAATCACCTTACGGCGCATGACTTCGGACTTCCCCGAGATCGCGGAGATCTACCAGGTCGCTGGAACGGACCTCACATTGTGCGACTTCGCCTCCGCCGGAAACACCTGGGCGGCGGACTCCCGCTACCGGGTCTGGATGCCGAGACAGCAGTAGGTTCGAGTTGTCTCGTTCTCGGCGGGAGTAAGATTCTCCACAGCGATCAAGATCCATTCAACCCGTGGCGCCTGGATACTTTCGCGGTGAAGCGCCTCGATCATTCCGCCCAGCCGATCGCGCCCACTCAGCGCTGAGTGAGGTGTGCCGGTCGCGGTCGGATAGTAAAACGGTCACACTCTGGACGTGAGGCCTTCCGAAAGGTGGCGCCGTGTTCCCTCGCATCAAACATCCGGCCGACGTCGGGGATGAACGGCGACGTGTGAAAACCCGGATGCACCCGCCGCAGCGGCAGCGCTGCAGTCGGCGATCGCGACGAAACGGACGCACGTTTGGAGCGGGGCATCGAAAACGCAGGAGCGTGACTTCAACGATCCGTCTCCCGGCGTCCCGTGCGAGCAGCCGGCCGTTTATCGACTAATCTAGATGATGAACTCTTTCACGCCCATTCATCGTGCGCGTAGAGCTTTTCGACAAACGTTCCGAGAATCGGATGGGACGTTTCGTCTTTTCGGACCCGAATCGACGGGTAGTCGGAGTTGTCTGATGAGAAGATCCAGTGCTCGGAATCCTGTTTCAGTCGCTTTATGGCCTGCGTGCTGTCGACGGCGTCGCCGAATTCTGGAATGTTCGCGATCACGATCTGGTTGTCGCTTCGCGAGCTGCGGTGGTACTCGAATACCGCGAAGTCACCCATGTTTAGTGTGGGGGCCATCGAGTCGCCCGCGACTCGGACGACGAAACGTCGAGGTTTCACTAGATGCGCCGGGACTTCCACCCAATCCAAAGCGCAATGATCTGAGAGACTGTCGGTTTCGAACCCTGCGAAGGGGAGACCGGCGGCCAACGACCCAACCAGAGGGAGATAGGTCTTGAACGCTCGATTACGAACCTGTGAAAACGGGACTAAACTCGGGGCGACGTATCTCTTCTCTTCATGCGTCGTATAGGAAAGGGGCGATCGCGGGATCGCTTTGGGACCAACGTTCTCCGTGCGGACCGCAGGCCACTGCCAACGGCCGGCACCACGTTGATTGGCTGTGGTCTCGAACGCCTCGACAAACCGAGAGAACAATAAGGATTCCCAGTTGCCTTTCCGAAATGGATCTCGTCCGAGAAGGGTTTGGGCCTCTAGAACGAAACGTGCACCCATGGCCTCCTCCAATCCGCGCCAATAACCGATGATGATGTCTCGGCTTTGATGCAGCTGACGGTACGTCGGAAGCTTGTCACTCTTGGCGGCGTTGACCTCGGGCGATGCCGGGAAAAGATTCCAGAGGTCATTGTTTCGCCAGTAGGAGAACGGCATGGCGTGGTCTACGTCGAAGGGCTTGTGGCGTAGCTCTCGTTGTGACCACACGCAGGGCCGTGACGACAATGCGGCAAAGTACTTCTGGGCCTCTCGGACATTCCGACCTAGGTCCGGTGCGACCAGCAGTCGGTCAATGACGAGGCTCGCCTTCACCGTTCCTTTGGCAAACGCCTCTGTTAGTTCAGCCCAACGCAGGAGGGTCGCATCGCGTATCCAGTTTCCCATGAGGCATAGCTCGCGCCACAGGCCTATGTCCATCAGCAGCGATTGGTCGGTCGAATCATATTGGAAGACCGCATAGTCCCCCCCACCGGCGTGCTTGGCGGGCATGGCGTGGATGGTTGTCTGGACTTGGCGTAACGCGCTCTTGAAAGAGCGTTGGGCCTCGCCCACGAGTCGCCCGCTTTTCCAATCCGAGTAGAACCCGCTCAGCCCGCCTGCGTGTTTGAAGTGGCCTATGAGTTGGTTCAGGGGCTTGCGAATCGCGACGCCTGGGCCCTGCCCAAGGCGTTCGTTCGTTCGCTGTGGAATGAACAGATCGTCTTGGAAGATCGGCCAATAATAGAGAATCCACTTCTCAGCAATTGATCGGAGCGGGATTTTGACCTTACCCGCAACAGTGTAAGCAGCGAGATGGCTTTCGGTCTGCGCGATCTCTGCCAGGGCGCGAAAGAGAGCGAGTTTGTAGGTGGCGTCCTTCTTGTCGCGGTTGAGGATGCTTTCGACGAGGTTAAGCGGGCGCTCGGCGGAGTCGTCGAGGCGAGTTAGAACCGTGAAGTCCCACGTGAATCCGTCGCGACCGAGTGAATCCGGAACTTCTTCCGTGCTGCGTACTACAAAACCTACGCGTTCGAACAGGAGGCGTAGTTTGGCTGGCGGCAGATTGGAGAAAAGCCGCCCGTCGCGGTCCCGACGTGTGTTGGGATCTACATCACCCGGGCGTCGATTCGGAATCGAAACGACAAGCGTGCCGTTTGGGCGGAGAAGGTGCCTCAGGGTATACACCGCGTCGAAGATTGATTCCTCTGGAAGGTGCATGAGGACCGCGGTGCACAGGACTCCGTCGAACTCGGTATCCGCGAGCGTACTCAGTCGCGGAAGCTCATCGTGAAACAAGTGCCCGTTGGGTTCGAAGCCCTCTCGTTTCAAGAATTCCGATGCCTGGGCCAGCATCTCCGACGAAGCATCCACGCCGTAAACATCCTTTCCTTGACGGAGCAGGTAGAGACAGTCCCGCCCACCACCGCAGCCGACATCTAGGATTCGGCGTGCGGAAACGAATGCGCGACCAAGCCGCGCCTCATGATCAGGAACGGAAAACTGATACCTAGGAGCCAGATAACCTGCCTGTTTAGCATAATAGGCGCTGGTCTGCCGGTCCATGTCGGGCCAATGAGATCATGAAAACAGGAGCGATCACAATCGAAAGTCTCCTGACGCTCGGGCCGGTCACCAACTCACCTATTGGTCCGCTGAGACGAACTGCCACATACGTCTGGCGTCCCGCGGGACGGTTTGCACCCATGCTGGTACGCGGAGAGCGGCTGGGTTACTCCACCGTGGTAGAACGGTGGCCTGGTTGCGGGGTGGTGTATCGTTAGACCCGGGAGGTCCTAGACGCAGCGGGGGGCTCGTTATGCTTGCGGTGTCTTCATTCCCCGCACCCCCGTGCTCGTGCCGGACGTGTGCTGGTACCACGTGCGTTGCCCGACTGTTCAACCTTCCTCGCCCCATGCGTTTCTCTCCGTTTCTCGCCGCTGCCGCTGTTTTGGCGGCGCCGCTTTCGGCCCAACAGGCCAACGTCAACCTGGACTGGGATCCGCACCGGAATGCCGAAGGACTGACGCCGTTCAGCGCCGCGGTGAATTCGCCCGAAGTGCATGAGGATCGCACGGTCACGTTCCGTGTGCTCGCGCCGGAGGCGCATTCGGTTGAACTCAACGGGGCCGTGCTGGCCGCCGTCGGTCGCAACTGGGGCGAAACCCTGCCGTTCACCAAGGACGACAAGGGGCTGTGGACGCTCACGATCGGGCCGATCCGGCCTGACATGTACGCGTACCTGATTCGCGTCGATGGCGTGCAGGTGGCCGATCCGAACAACACGATCGCGGCATTCACCGGCATGCCGCCGTACAGCCAGTTGGTCGTGCATGGCGACGAGCCGGCCTACTACGACGCCCGGCCGGTGCCGCACGGGGCGATCACCCGCCACATCTACCACTCGGATGTGACCAGCGGGGAGCGCGACCTCTACGTGTACACACCGCCTGGATACGACCGCTCAAAAAGTTATCCCGTGCTCTACCTGGTGGGCGGCAGTGGCGAACTGCCGCACAACTGGATCCACGACGGCCGCGTCAACTTTATCCTGGATAACCTCCTGGCCGAGGGGAAGGCGAAGCCGATGCTGGTCGTCATCCCCAACAACCAGGTGGTGCACCGCAACCACCCGCGGCACGTCGACCTGACCTTCGCCAAATTCGAGGCGGAGCTCCGGCAGCACGTCATTCCGCTGGTCGAGCGCGAGTACTCCGTGCAGCGGGACCGTCGCGGGCGGGCCTTGTCCGGCCTGTCGATGGGGGGCCGTCACACGATGTTCGTCGGCTTCAACTCGCTCGACCTCTTCGCCTCGTTCGGCGTGCTGAGCGCGGGCGACAACGACACCGAGCGTTCGTTCGAGCGCTTCCTCAACACGCCCAACGTCAACGAGCAGATCGACTATCTCTTCGTGGGACTCGGCTCGCTGGAGGCGAACGCCTTCTTCGGCCAGCGCAGCGAGAACCTGCGCCAGGCGTTGGTGAACCACGGAATCGAGCACGAGTATTACGTGGGAGGATACGGTGGGCACGACTGGTCGACGTGGCGCCATCTCCTGCACGAGCGCTTTTTGCCCAACCTCTGGCGCCAATGAACCCTTGTTCGAACATGAAGAAAACCTGCCTCTCTGTCCTGCTGCTCCTGTTGGTCGCCACGCCCGGCTGGGCGGAGCCCG
>JAEWIY010000182.1 GCA_023386835.1 Verrucomicrobiota bacterium | reverse complement strand
GCTCTATTCATTGCTCAAGCAGCTCACGGCCGTCCGCCGACCCGCGTGAGCGGCCGGCGCGGCCCCGAGCCGCGGCCGGACCGCGCGTGGCCCGGGCTCAGCGGCGCGGCAGGTAGACCGTCTGGTCGAGGGTGCGGCCGAGCAGGGCCCGGAACGTCGGCAGATCCTTGACGGCTTTCAGCGCGACGAGCTGAGCGGCCAGGTTGCCCACGGCCGTGCCTTCGAGGCTGAAGCTGATCACTGGCACGCCGGCCGCGTCGGCCGTCGCCTGACAGAGCAGCCTATTCTTGGAGCCGCCGCCGACCATGAGGATGCGTTTGAACGTGCGACCCGCCAGGCGTTCGAAGGCGCGCATCGCATCGGCGTGGCCCTGGCCCAAGGATTCACAAATCAACCGCGTGTAGCCGACGAGGTCGCGTGGAGCTTTGACCCGGCGCTTCTTCAGCTGCTGGTCGATCGCCGTTTTCATCGACTTCGGATTGGCGAAGCTGGCGTCCGTGACATCGAGGAGCGTCGGCGGCGCGGGCAACTTCTCTGCAGTCTTGATCAACTTGGCCCAGTCGCGGTCGGACTTCGGCCGGTCGGCGAAGTCTTTCATGATGCCTTCGAGCAGCCACAGGCCGATGACGTTCGTCAGCGGACGATAACCGCCGCGGCCGGTGCGCTCGTTCGCGACACGCGCCGCCAGCGCCTCGGGTCCGAGCACGGGCGTGTCGCTCTCGAAGCCAACCAGGGACCAGGTTCCGGAGCTGAGGAACAAGTCCTGGCCGTCCGGCGCGGCCGGCATGGCGTCATAAGCGCACGCGGTGTCATGTCCCGGCACGACGATCACCTGCGTGTCCTTCAACTCCGGCATCCCGCGGACGCGGCCCAGCTTGGCGCCGGACAGGACCGGGGGCGTGAACCAATGCGGCGGCAGGTGGAAGTGATCGAGGGTGGGTCGTGACCAGTCCGTGCTGTGCACGTCGAGCAGCTGCGTGGTGCTCGCCATCGTCAGCTCGTTCACCATGCGGCCGGAGAGCAGGTAGTTGAAATAGTCGGGCAGGAAGAGGCAGCGGGTCGCCAGATCCTCAATCGCGGGGCAGTTCTGCACCGTCTCGGCGAGCTGGAACGACGAGTTGTAGAACACCGCCGGGATGCCGGTCGCGGCGTAAACGCGTTCGAGCGCGGCGCGAGTGTTGCGCAAATGCTGCAGCCCCGGCTGCGTGCGGGCGTCGCGATAAGCATGTACCGGAAACACCAGCCTTCCCGCGTCGTTGACCAACGCATAATCGACACCCCACGTATCCACGCCGACCGACGCGAGCCGGCCGCCACGGGGCAGGGCCTGCACCGCTTTGAGCAGCCCCGTCTGGATTTCCGCCCACAGCCCGGCGACATCCCAGTAGTCGTGCCCGTTGAGGCTCCGAAACGTATTCGGAAAACGATGGACCTCGGTCAGCGTGAGCCGGGAGCGCGACCACGCACCGAGAATGATGCGTCCGCTGGTGGCACCAAGATCAATAGCCGCGGCGTGAATCGTAGTGGGCATAAGAAGCAACGTGACTGCAAAAATCGGCCGGCGAACGCCGCGCCAATGACGCGCCAACGACGGCCTGTGGCTGTAAACTGCAATGATCGTTCAGAATCTACCAAAAACGCGCAAACTCTCTCACATTTGGCTTTGCGACCCGGAGGACCGGCGGCACGTTGGACGTCCTCTCCATGCTCAATCACGACCGAGTGCCGCTCACGAGCAAACGGGTGCAATTGATGGCTACCTGCCTGTGCGACGCGTTTTTCGACGACGTTGCCCGGGCGACGGTCGAGGTGCTGGAGCATCTCGGCTGCGACGTCGATTTCCCTGAAGGCCAGACGTGTTGTGGCCAGCCGCCCTTCAACGGCGGAGACTGGGCCGCATCACGCAAGGTCGTGCGACACACGGTGCGCACGTTTCAGGGTTCCGATCCGGTTGTCGTGCCCTCAGGCTCTTGCGCGGCCATGCTCTTCCATGGCGCGCCGCTCGAGTTCGAGGCCGAGCCCGACTTGGCGGACGTGCAGGCGCTGGGGCGTCGCACGTGGGAGCTGGCGGATTTTATCGTCAACGGCCTCGGAGTGAAGTCGTGGTCCGGGCACTACCCGGCGCGAATCGCTTATCATCGCTCCTGCCACACGCGCGGCACCGCGTCCGGTGAGGCGATGACCACGCTGCTCAACGCCATCCCCGGCGCGACGGTGCTGCCGTTTGGGGAGGCGGAACAGTGCTGCGGTTTCGGCGGCACGTTCTCGGTCTCCTTTCCAAACATCTCCACCGGAATGGGCAACCTGAAGCTCGAGCACATCCGCGCCGTCGAACCGGACGTCGTCGTTTCCGGTGACATGAGCTGCCTGATGCACTTGGCGGGTCTGGCCGAGAAGGAAGGTCGACCCATCAAGGTGCGGCACATCGCGCAGGTCCTGCGCGACGCGTTGCAGCACTCCACGTCCGCCGAAACAGCGGCTCGCGTATGAAGTACCAGCCGATCGACCAGTACGCGGTGGGGCTGAAGTCCGAAACGCGGGCCGCGGTCTACGACGGCTCGAAGAAGGGCTACGAGGCGCGAACCAAGATCCTGTTCGATCATTACCCGGACCCGAACCGGCTCCGTCACATCGCCGGCGAGATCAAGCAGCACGTCGTCGAGAACCTCGACACGTACCTGCCGCAGGTGGAAGCGAAGCTGCAGGCGCAGGGAGTGACGGTGCACTGGGCCGCAACGGCGGAGGCGGCCAATGAAGCCGTGCTCTCGATCCTGCGAGCGCGCAAGGCGAAGAAGCTCGTCAAGGCGAAGACGATGGTCTCCGAGGAGACGGAGCTCGCCCACTATCTCGAGCGCCACGGCGTCGAGTGCGTCGAGACCGACCTCGGTGAGTTCATCGTCCAGATCGACCGCGACCACCCGTCGCACATCGTCAAGCCGATCATTCACAAGAACCGGCGGGAGATTGCGCGCTCGTTCGAGCAGCACGGGCTCGGTGCCTACAACGACGACCCGGCGACAATCACCCGGCGGGCCCGCGCGTATTTGCGCAATAAATACCTGGCAGCCGACGCGGCGCTGACCGGGGCGAATTTTGTGGTGGCGGAAAGCGGACGCCTGGTGCTCGTCACCAACGAGGGCAACTCCCGCTTCTGCCTTGCGGCCACGCCCTGTCACATCGCGATGGTGGGCATCGAGAAGATCCTGCCGCGGGACGTGGACCTGTCGCTGTTGCTGAACCTGCTGGCGCGTTCCGGCACCGGCCAACAGCTGACCGTGTACACCGAGTTCATCCGTGGACCGCGGGGGCCGCATCAGCCGCACGGGCCGGAGGAGATGCACGTCATCTTTGTCGACAACGGCCGCACCGACGTGCTCGCGAGTGAGTGTCGCGATATTCTGCGCTGCATCCGTTGCGGCGCGTGCCTGAACGTCTGCCCGGTTTACCGGCAGGCCAGTGGTCACGCGTACCGCAGCGTGTATCCGGGCCCGGTGGGCGCCGTGCTGTCCCCGCTCCTCGCGGGGTCGAAGTTTCCAGAAAAGGCTGACCTGCCCAAAGCGTCGTCGCTTTGTGGCGCTTGCAACGAGGTCTGCCCGGTCGACATTCCGATTCCGGACCTGCTCCTGCGTTTACGCGACAAGGGGAAGCGCGAGGGGGCCGAACTGGCGGGCGCGGCCACTCCGCCGATGGGCGCATTTGGTGTGCTCGCCTCGCAACCGGCGGCGTGGAAGGCCGCTCTCGTCGGCGGGCGGATCATGAACGTTCTGCCGACAAAAATGCTCCCGGTTCCGGCACTGCGCGCCTGGCACGACAAACGCACGCTGCCGGATTGGCGCGGCGGAGCGTTTCGCCGGTGGATGAAACAACATCAGAAGAAGCCGGGCCATGGCCATGGCGGCTAAGCCACCGCGCCAGCTCCTCTTGTCACTCTTCACTCATGCCGTCTGATCGAAATGTGATCCTCAAGCGGGTGCGGGACGCGCTGGCGCCGCTGCCGGAACGCGCGCCGCTTCCGGATTGGGAGCGCGAGTTGGTGATCATGTCGTCCGCACGCGAACAGGCGGACCTCTGGACGTTGTTCTCGCAACGGCTCCGCGCGGTCAACGGCACCCCGCTCGAGCGCACAGAGGACCTGGTGGCGCTGCTGCGCGACAAGCAGTGGTTGCACGGTTACTGTGATGCGGCGCTGTGGCCTTCACTTGCGCCGGCGTTCACGCCCGAGTTCGTGGTGGAGACGACGTTCGATCGCTCGCGCGTGGATGACTATCAGTTCGGCATCACGCTCGCGACTGGCGCGATCGCCGAGACCGGCACGCTGATTCTCGACGATGCATCGACATCGTCCCGACTCGCCGCCCTGACGCCGTGGGTGCATGTGGCCGTGCTGCGCCGCCCCACGATCTATCACGACCTGCCGCGCGCAGTGGCTGTGCTCGGCACGGATCCCAATGTCATCTGGGTCACGGGACCGTCGAAGACCGCGGACGTCGAAGGCATCCTGATCGAGGGGGTGCACGGCCCGGGCGTGCAGGTGGCGCTGCTGGCGCACTAAGCGCGCTTAGCGCGCGTTGGAGAAGGGAGAAAGGAGAAGGGAGCAGGAGGCGGGCGGTGGACCGCTGATTGCGACGCGGGTAAGGACGCGCGCGATACGGTTGTCGTGAAGGAGCGGGTACGATTCCGGACTATTCTTCGCCGTCGAAGTAGCCGACTTCGGTGAGGCGGAAGAAGCGGTCGGGCGGACGCATGCCCCACTTGTCCGAGTCGGGGTAGTAGAAGAGGTCGACCGGGGGATTGTCGGCCAGGATCAGGCATTCGAGTTCGCTCGAAGCGTCGGCGGTTAACTGGTGGGCGTCGCCCGGTGGGTGCAGCAGGACATCGCCGGCGCGGACCGGGCGACGCTCGTCGCCGCTTCGAACCGTGCCCTGGCCGTTCAGAATGACGAAGAGTTCCCACTGCGCGACGTGGTAGTGGTACGGGCAGATCGAAGCTCCCGGCGGCACGCGGCGAAACTGCACGTCGAACGGGTGCCCGCCTTGGTTCACTCCGCGATTGCGCAGGCCACCGAGCGCGAGCGAGACGTCGCGGCAAAACGACTCAAACCGCCCGCGCGGAGACCGGCGATGATTCCAGGGGATGTCTTCCAGCCGAACGAAGCGACTCCGGGGTGAGGTCGGTTTGGTTTCGATCTGGACCGGTCTCTCTTCTTCGGCGTCGTCGCCATCGTTCCAATACGGCACCGGCGTGCGTCGAAAAATCGCTCCACCCGGGCGGTGTCCCCATTTTTCGTCATCCGGGTAGTGCCAGAATTCGGTCAAGGGATTGTCCGCGACGAGATAGTAGGTGAGCTCCTGCTCGCCGGTGTTGATCAACTGATGCGGTTCGCCCGGTGGATGCAGAGCCACGTCGCCGGCGCGAATCTCCCGTGACTCGGAGCCGTAGCGCACGCGTCCGATGCCGGAGAGGATGATGTACAGTTCCCATTGCGCGGAATGGCTGTGGAACGGACAGCCGCTCCGGCCCGGAGGCAGCCGTCCGAGCTCCAGGTCGAAGGGATGGCCACCGTCGGCGGGCGTGGCATTGGGCCGCGCGCCGAGCGCCTCGGAGATCTGCTTGCCGAAGCCATGGAATTCTCCACGCGGCGAGCTCCATTCGAGCCACGCCACGTGATCCAAATGAACCTGCCTCATTGGCCGTTTAGGTCAGTTTCCGTCGTCCGGTGGTTCGGACGACGCGAAGGCAAGCTGGCGCGGAGGGTCAGTTTTTCGGAGCGCTCTCGCTGACGGACTGCGGTTGCACCGCCGCCTCGGCTTCGCTGCGCAAAGGTTGGCGGGGCCCGGGCGCCACGGAGGCGGGCACCGTGCCTTGCGCGACCGCCAGCTGCCCTTGGCGGGCGTAGTCAATCGCTTCACCGAGGATGCGGGCGGCCTCCTGCGGCGCGTGGAAGCCCATCGAGTTTTCCGCGTGCACAAAATCCAGTCGCCACTGCGCCTTGCGCTGCAAGGCCCGGGCCGCTTCGAGGTGTTCACCACTGGCGCCGCCCTGTTGCGCGCTCGCCAGCGCGTCGATCAGCTCCACCAGCGCGTCTTCGCTGCGGGCCAGCAGGGCCCGATTGCGGTCCTGGATCGCTTCGGCGCGGGCCAGTAGTTCGTTTTCGGGTACACGATGGCAGGTCTGGCAGGACGAGGCGACATCGAGCAGCGGGCTGCGGATGTGGTGATTGCTGACCTTCACGGCGCCCTGGCGCTGGTAAGGCATGTGGCAATCGGCGCAGGCGACGCCGCTGCGAGCGTGGATGCCCTGGCTCCACAGCTCGAACTCCGGATGCTGCGCCTTCAGCACGTTCGCGCCGGTCTCCTCGTGCGTCCAGTCCTTGAATCCGGCCTCGTCATAGTACGCCTCAATCTGCTCGACGCGCAGACCGTTGGACCACGGATAGGTGACCAGTTTGCCCTCACCCTTGAAGTGGTATTCAACGTGGCATTGCGCGCAGACGAGGCTGCGCATCTCCTGCCGCGTCGCGAGAATATTGGGATTGTACTCCTCGGACCGGCCTTCCTTGCGCCACCGCTCGATCGACGGCAGGTGGGGCGTCGGATAGTCGGATTTGGCGAGTTCCCGGATGCCGTTGAGGAAGGCGGGCCGGCTCACCCGGAGGTTCATCGTGTCACCGTCGTGGCAGTCGATGCAGGAAACCGGGTGTTCAAAAAGTTTCACCGCCTCGTCGAAGGGCAGTTTGCACACGACCTCGAAGCCTTTCTGGATCTGTGCCTCCCAGTGCTCCGGCGTGTCCGGCACGCCGGCCTTGAGGCCTTCGTCGCGATAGGTGTTCAGCGTCGAGGCGTGGCAATGGAGGCACGAACCATACTGCTGGCGCTGGGTCACGCGCAGCGTCTCCTGCTGGTCGTGCAACATGTAGGCGTGCCCGCGCTCCTCGCGGTAATCGATGGCGAAGGCGTAGCCCGCAAAGATGCGACGCAGCGCCGGGAACTCGTCGAGCCGCTGATAACCGTCGCTGCCACCATGACGCGTGCGCACCTGGTCCACCGTGCGGCGGTAGCTGTCGTACTGCCGCGGATAGTTCTTCCCCCAGACGGCAGGATCGACGACCGAGTCGTTTGTATCCACAACGCGGTACACGTGCTGGGTGGCTTCCGCCTTGCGCGTGACGATGTTCTGGTAAAGCAGCAGCACCGCGAAGCTGAGCACCGCGGTAACGGCGATGATGACGACGTACCCCCACAACGCGGTGCCGCGCGTGCGCGCCCGACGCGTAGCGGAGCGAGAAAGGAGGGGGGCAGGGGAAGGCACGCTCGAGTTCATGGCGCGGAGAAAAGTGAAGTGAGATTGACGGGCGGGCCGGGCAGGGCTCGGGGACCGTGCCCGACTTCCTTGTGACAGGGCACGCAGTTCAGCATCTGGTCACGGTCTCCCGGGTGCGTGTTGATCTCGGCCACAATACGCTCGTGGCAGGAGACGCATCTGGCCTGCAGGATAGCGCTGTTGCGCGGTTTAATCATGATCGGCTCATGATGGTCCTGCAGGGTGAAGCCCTTGGAGTGCCAGAACCCGTTGTCGGCTTTGCTGACGTATTTCAGCACAATGTTCTCGGGCGTATGGCAGTCGTTGCACGTGGCCACGGCGTGATGAGAGGACTTCAACCAGCCGTCGTACTGTGGCCGCATGATGTGGCAGTTCACGCAGGCGGCCGGATCGTTCGAGAGGTACGAGTGACCTTCGCCATAGTAGAACGTGTACGAGCCGAGTCCACCGAGCACGCCCACCGCTACCGCCAGGATCAGTCCAAGGACCATCCGTTGGGTGGAGCGATTGGGTGGGGTGATCGTCATGGCAGGGAGGACCCGAACGCGCCAGTCACTATGCTCGCGCGCGCGGAAGCGCAACACCTTGCGCGAAAAAGGACGAGCCTGCGCCCGTGCCGCGGGTGCTCCTCGAATGTATCAACTGCGGCATGATACCGCAGTCGTGATCACAACGCGTACGTTACGCCGACGCGGCGGCCACACGATTGTGCAGCACGCCGATCGTCTCGATCTCGATTTCCACCTCGTCACCCGCGGAGAGCCAGCGCGGTGGCGTGCGCGCATAACCGACACCTTCGGGCGTGCCGGTGAGGATCACCGTGCCCGCCGGCAGCGTTCGGCCCGTGCTGAGAAACGAGATCAGCGAAGCCACGTCGAAGACCATGTCGCTCGTGTGGCCGTCCTGCCGCACTTCTCCGTTCACGCGTGTGACGACTTGCAGCGCCTGCGGATCCGGCAACTCGTCTGGTGTGACCAGCACCGGTCCCAGCGGGCAAAACGTGTCGAAGCTCTTGGCATGGGCGAACTGGCCGCCGCCCAGCTCGAACTGCCAGTCACGCGCGGAGACGTCATTGGCGATCGTGTACCCAAGAACGTGTGACAAGGCTTCTTCGCGTGGCACATCACGCGCGGGGCGGCCCAGCACGACGGCGAGTTCCCCTTCGTAGTCCACCTTCACGCTGGTAGCCGGCAGCACGATGTCACCGCCCGGTGACTGCACCGCGCCGGTCGTCTTCATGAACCACATCGGGCGCGCCGGCACGGGTTTGCCACCTTCCGCGGCATGACGGCGGTAATTCAGCCCGATGCCGATGATGTTGGTCGGCGACACGGGGGCCAGACGCGGCCCAAGATTCACGGATCGGGTGGTGACGATGTACTGAGCGAACAGATCACCTTCGACGGCAACGTGTCGGTCCGGTCCCAGTTCAACGGCATACGCCGGTCCGCCGGGCGTGAGGTGGCGAAGGAAGCGCATGCGTTGAGTGGACGGGAAGCGGCCGGAGGCGGGCGTTAAGCCGGGTTTTCGGCGAAGGCTTCCATGCCGACGCAGGAGCAAACCAGGTTGCGATCGCCGTACACGTTGTCGACGCGTCCAACGGCCGGCCAGAACTTGCTGATGCGCGTCCACTGCGACGGGAAAGCGGCCAGTTCGCGAGAATAGGGGCGGTTCCACTCCTCACTCGCGATCACCTTGGCGGTGTGGGGCGCGTGCTTCAGCGGATTGTTGTTCCGGTCGGCTTCGCCGTTCGCCACCGCCTGCATCTCGCCGTGAATGGAGATCAACGCGTCGCAGAAACGGTCGAGCTCAACCTTGGCCTCGCTCTCGGTCGGCTCGATCATGAACGTGCCCGCCACGGGCCAGCTCATCGTCGGCGCGTGGTAGCCGTAATCCATCAGCCGCTTCGCCGCGTCTTCAACTTCGACGCCGTGCTTCTTCCACTGGCGCAGGTCGATGATGCATTCGTGCGCGACGAGCCCGCTCGTGCCGCGATAGAGCACCGGGAAGTACGTTTCCAGGCGCTTGGCGACGTAGTTCGCGTTGAGGATGGCGAGCTTGGTCGCCTGGGTGAGCCCGTCCGCGCCCATCATGCGGATGTACATCCAGGAGATGACGAGGATGCTGGCCGAACCGAACGGAGCGGCCGACACGGCGCCCCCTTCGCGGAGTTCACCGGCCACCACATGGCCGGGCAGATAAGGAATGAGGTGCTTCGCCACGCAGACCGGACCCACGCCGGGGCCGCCGCCGCCGTGCGGGATGCAGAACGTTTTGTGCAGGTTGAGATGGCACACGTCTGCCCCGATGTGTCCGGGCGAAGTGAGACCGACCTGCGCGTTCATGTTGGCGCCATCCATGTAAACCAGAGCGCCCGCGTCGTGGGTCAGCGTGCAGATCTCCTTGATCGTCGCCTCGAACACGCCGTGCGTCGACGGATACGTGATCATCAGGCATGCCAGGCGGGCGGCATGCGTGCTGATCTTCGCGCGCAGATCCGCCAAGTCGATGTTCCCTTGAGGGTCGCAGGCGACCGGCACCACCTGCAAACCGCACATGACCGCACTGGCGGGATTGGTGCCGTGCGCGCTCGTCGGGATGAGACAGATGTTGCGGTCGGAGTTGCCGCGCGCCGCGTGATAACCGCGGATCGCCAGCAGGCCGGCGTACTCGCCTTGTGAACCGGCGTTCGGCTGCAACGACACGGCCGCAAAGCCGGTGATCTCAGCCAGCCACTGCTCGAGCTGAGCAATCATGGTCCGGTATCCGCGCGTCTGATTCGCCGGTGCGAACGGATGCAGTTGGCTGAACTCCGGCCACGAGATCGGGTACATCTCGCTCGCGGCGTTGAGCTTCATCGTGCACGAGCCCAGCGAGATCATCGAGTGGCAGAGCGACAGATCGCGGGCCTCGAGCTGCTTGATGTAACGCAGCATCTCGTGCTCGGTGTGGTACTGGCTGAACACGCGGTGCTGCAGGTACGGCGACGTGCGGCGGAAGGGGGCGGGGAACAGGTCCGCCTCATCCCGCGATTGGTCGAGCAGCCGGTCGAACGTCGAAGCGTCCCCGAAGAAACTGAGCACCGTGCGCACTTCCTCGAGCGTCGAAAGTTCGTCGAGCGAGATGCCCACCGTGTAGTCGTCGATCGCCCGCACGTTGATCCGCCGCGCGGCCGCGGCGGCGTGCACTCGCGCGGCGTTCACGCGGCCGATGCGAAGCGTGTCGAAGGTCGGCTCGTCGTTGACTGTGGCGCCCACCGCGCGCAGCCCGGCGGCGAGGAGATCGGTCAGCAGCTTCACGCGAAGCGCGATTCGCTTAAGCCCGGCGGGACCATGATAGACGGCGTACATCGAGGCCATCACGGCGAGCAGCACCTGGGCGGTGCAGATGTTCGACGTGGCCTTGTCGCGGCGGATGTGTTGCTCGGGGGGGCCGAGCGCGTGGCGCATGGCTGGATCACCTTGGGCGTCCTTTGACACGCCCACGAGACGGCCCGGCATCTGGCGCTTGAACTCGTCCCGTGTTGCGAGGAACCCGGCGTGCGGCCCGCCAAAACCCATCGGCACGCCGAAGCGCTGGGCGGAGCCCACGGCAATGTCCGCGCCAAACTCACCCGGCGGACGGAGCAGCGTCAGCGCCAGCAGATCGGTTGCGACCACGGTGTGCGCCCCCACCGCATGCGCCGCGGCGAAGAACGCGCTGAAATCGTGCACGCTGCCCGTGGTGTCAGGGTACTGCACCAGGACGCCGACGAGGCCGTCCTCGGGTTGGTAGCGGCGATGGTCGCCCACCACCACCTTCAGCCCAAGCGGCTCGGCGCGGGTGCGGACGATGTCGATCGTCTGCGGATGGCACTGCTCGGAGACGAAGAACGTGTTGCCGGACGCATTCGCGCGCAGCCGTTGCGCCATCATCATGGCCTCGGCGGCGGCGGTGCCCTCGTCGAGCATCGACGCATTGGCGATCTCCAGGCCGGTCAACTCCGTCACCAGCGTTTGAAAGTTCAGCAGGGCTTCGAGACGGCCTTGGGCAATCTCCGCCTGATACGGCGTGTAGGCGGTGTACCAACCCGGATTCTCCAGGATGGTGCGCTGGATCACCGGCGGTGTGGTCGTGCCATAGTACCCTTGGCCGATCAGGCTGCGGAAAACCTGGTTCTCTTTCGCGATCGAGCGCAGTTCGGCTAACGCGGCCTGTTCGCCCAGCGCCGCCGGAAGCTTCAGCGGCTCGCGCCGGATGGCGGCGGGCACGGCGGCGTCAACCAGCGCGTCGAGTGAGGCGTAGCCCAGCGTCTCGAGCATCTGATGCTGTTCCGCGGCATCGGGCCCATTGTGGCGTGGAGCGAAGGCGTCCTGGGATGCGAGCAGGTCACCAAGGAGGGAGGAGGATGCGGGCGCTGACACGGGCGCAGACATGCCGGCGACCCTAGGCTGGCGCCACGGGCGTGCAATGGGTTTGTGACCGAAACCCACGAGGAAAATCACCCGGCGGCCCGGGGGCGACACGGACTCGCCTGGCGGGGCTGCGCCAAAGCCGCCCGGTCCGCGAACTTGCGCGATTGGCCACGGCCGCGCCGCTGGCGATGCAGCAGCGGCGTGGATGAATAAAGCGCTGGATTGCCGCGCGCTCCGTCGATGCTTGGCTGGGGGGAATGACCAAGCAGGAACGGGCGGACTACATCGGGCAACGGCTGGCGGAGCTCTATCCCGCCCCTGCAATCCCGCTGGACCACACCGACGCGTACACCCTGCTCATCGCCGTGTTGCTGTCGGCGCAGTGCACCGACAAACGCGTCAATCTGACCACTCCGGCGCTGTTCGCAAAAGCGCGCACCCCTGCTCAGATGGTCAAACTTTCGGTGGAGGAGATCGATACGATCGTGCGCCCCTGCGGGCTGGCGCCGCGAAAGGCGCAGGCGATTCGCCGGCTTTCCGAACTGCTGCTCGAGCGTCACGGCGGCGAGGTGCCGCGGACTTTTGAGGAGCTGGAGGCACTTCCGGGCGTGGGTCACAAGACCGCGTCAGTCGTCATGACGCAGGCTTTTGGGGTCCCCGCGATGCCCGTCGACACGCACATTCACCGTCTCGCGCAGCGCTGGCGCCTCTCACCGCTGGGCGCCTCGGTCGAGCGGGTGGAGCGTGATCTCAAGAAACTCTACCCCGTGTCCCGGTGGAACACGCTCCACCTGCAGATCATTTATTATGGTCGGGAGCACTGCACGGCTCACGGCTGCGATGGCACGATCTGCGAGATCTGCTCAACCGTGAATGCGGGGCGGAAGCCGATCCGCACCGTGCGGGCCTGAAGCGGTTCGGCCACGGTCACTTTCGATCAGCTTGGATCAGGGCGCTCGGGAACCGGCGTATCCGAAAAACCATTATCTGAACGACGTGCTGAGGAGGTCTCCCTAATCCGGCTGCAGTTCGCGATTGAACTCTGCGCCCGGATCGCCGGCTCTGCTGCCGGGTCGCACCCGCCCCGGTGCCGACCCCTCGCCGGAGAGCTCGCACGGCTGCTCCGTTGGTTCTGCCTCAACCTCAGCAGGAGCTCCCGTGGCCCAGTCGTCCCCCCGTCCTGGTTCGTCCTTTCGTCAGCCCGCTGCCGCCTCCGTGAAGACGCGCAGCCTCCAGCCTAAAACCTCTGCGGCCGCGTCGAAAACGAGCGCCGCCAGCGTCGCCAAAACGTCCGCCAAGAAGACCGCCGCCCAGTCCCCGGCGAGCCCGGCCAGTGCGACCAAGGCGACAGCCACCAGGGTCGCGACCACCAAGACTGCAGCTACGGCGACCAAAACGCCGACGATCTCAGCGAGCGCCAAGAAGCGCACGACGAGCACCACGAGCACGAGCAGCACGCCGTCGCGCGACATCGCGGGCACGGTTGCCGGCACCGTGGGAAGCGTGGCCACACGTCCGGGGCCCGACATCGTGGTGACGCCGGAGCAGACTCCTGTCGTGCCGGCGCAATTCACGCGACGCGTCCTGCGGCCGCGGGACTTGGTCGTGCTCGATTTCACGTTCGTCAACCTGCGGGTGAAGTCCTCCGGTGTGAAGCAGCAGCTGGAGCGCGTGCGTCCCAACGATCCGGCGTACATCGTGGTCGGTTTCCCCTCCCAGCACCTGCTGGAACAGGCGTTCTTCGAAACCGCGGCCGAAGCGCCCGTGCAGAATCCGCCGCATGCCGCCCCGGGCGAACCGTCGTACCCGCCGGATCCCGACAAAAACTCTTCCTCGGAGGACCCTGGCCCGATTCCGGTGCAATCGCGCCTGGCGGGCGCGAGCCGCCTCGTTTTCCGACTACCCAACAACGTGCAAACGCTGCCGTACACGTTGGCGGATGTGCTGCAGGCGTGCCGGCAGTACGAACTCAGCGTGACGGCGACCGCGACGCCGCCGGAGCCCAGTTACGTTCTGCCGCCAGGCATCAAGATCACCGATGTCGCGCGGCTGGCAGTATCGCCGTCGATCACGGCGGCGGCCGCCATGCCGAAAGCCACTTCGCGCAGCCGCGCAGCGCAGGCCGCCGTCGCGCAAGCGATGACCAGCGTCGCCCTGGCGGAGTCACGCAACCAATGGTACGCCAAACGCTCGCCGCTCGCGCGCGACGTCATTGCGGCCACCGTGGCGGAGGAACTCGCCGCGGCTTGGGAACTCCTGCCGCTCCAGCCGAAACTGGCCGCGCCCACTGCCACGCAGACCGCGATCGAGGCGCCAACGCGGCTGATCCTCTCGCCGAGTTCGCTGGGGGCGTGGGTGCACGCGCTCGCGCCGGTCGAGTCGGCGCAGACCGGCCGGGTGGAGCTCTGGCACACACGGCTGGCCCTGCGCGTGGGTGGCAAGGTGGACGAAAAAGGCAGCGTGAAGCCGACGGTACGCGCGATCTGGTCGCCCGATGTGCGGGCGAACGAGCCGTTTTCCTACACCCAGCATGCGGTGCCACCGACGCCGTTCCGGGCGTCACTCGATCAATTTGACCGGCACAATATCGTTCACCTCTCCGCCAATCACCAGCTGTACATTCCCAACACACAGCCCCGGCGACGCCACAAGCCGCTGCCGGTGCAAGTGGAGCGGATGATGCTCAGCTCACTCGGTGCGTGGTTGAATGTGCGTGGGGCATGGGATCCACCCGCCCCATTGAGCGTGGAGGAGTGGCGCCACCGCGCGACGCTCGGTCGCGATCACTACGTGCGGGTCGTGTACGCCGGAGCGCTGTATCCGTTTGGTCATCGCGCCTCGCTCATCAAGGTCACCGAGCGGAAGTTTCATCCCAACAAGAAGGGTAATGCCGCCTTTCTGCGGCAGCGGATGTTCATCGTGGTGCGAGAACCGTACCGGCTGCTCGGCCAGACGGGCCGCAAGCTCAACGGCGAATCGCTCGACCTGAAGATGCCATTGAAATCGGCGCGCCTGACGACGCTCGTCACGCCGAACCTGGACAATCCCGAGGATGCTGCGTGCGCCGTCGTGGCAGTGAGCGCGGGCAAAAACCCGCAGGGACAATCGATCTTCTGGCCATTTGTGGGGGGAAAGCCGTTCCTGTTTCACCTGCAATTTCAGGATGAATCCGGTGCCCGGATCGATGCGGCGATGCCGCTGTTTTTTGTCGGCGACGAGAAGCTGGTGCCGGGCTACGAGAC
The DNA here is from genome assembly GCA_023386835.1 of Verrucomicrobiota bacterium. Taxonomy (GTDB): domain Bacteria; phylum Verrucomicrobiota; class Verrucomicrobiia; order Opitutales; family Opitutaceae; genus Actomonas. The sequence goes on along the minus strand of JAEWIY010000182.1, from coordinate 8,943 downwards.
GTTGCCGAAGTCGATCGGTCACGACCTGCTGGCCAAGCGCTACACGGAGCAGTCCGCTTTTCGTGAGCGGCGCCGCACCAGCTTTAATGGGCAACGGGTCCAGTTCGCGCCGACGGACAAGCCGGGTGACACGAGCTTCGAAGTCGCGGCGATGGAGTTCAGCCTCGCGTTTGTCGGTACGCACGACGTCGGCAAGGCCAGCGAAAGCGGTGAACTCGTGCCGGGCCTGCTGAGCGCGGCGGTGACCGTGCCGGCGCTCAAGCACCTCGCGCGCAACGCCGGTGCGCTGCCGGAAGTGAAGTATCCGTCGCTCTTCCTCAAAGGTGCGTTCGCTGCCACAGGGGCAAACAAGAATCCCGGACAGGTTTTCCTCGAACTGGTCACGGCCGGCGCGGCGCAACTCGACTTCAGCAGCCAGACGGATCGTTCGGGTGGACTGCTCGCGCCCAATGTTTCGTTGACCGGTTTGTCGCGGACCCTCGGCCCCGTCGGTGGTCCGCTCGACAAGATCGCGCGCGACGGCCTCAACCCACCCGACTTTTTCGGCAATTTGGGCGACAAGCTGCCCAAGCTGTTCGGCTGTATTGCCATCACGGATATCCTGAAATTCGTTGGCCTCGGCGATCTGTCCAAGCTGCCGCGGTTTATGTCCGAGAACCTGACGGCGGCCCAGGCGGTGCTCGACGACCTCGCGCGGGTGCAGTCGTTGTTGATCACGCTGCAGGGGCAGCTCACGGGTTTGGGCTCGCAGGCCAATGCGCTCGCCAGCGCCTGCGCCGACGTGGTGCCGCGGCTGAACGCGCTGCTGGCGGATCCACTCAGCGGGCCGAAGCGTGACGCGTTCCGGGTGAGTTTTTCGTCGCTGGCGGACGCCGCACGGGCGCTGCGCAACGGGCTGGGGGGCTTGGCAGTGCCGGAGCCGGTACAGTTCGCGAAGACCCAGCTCAACCAATTGCTCGGCCGCTTCACCAATGGTCTCGAAGCGGCGGCTGATGTTATCGCATTGGCTGATCGCATCGCGGATTCGCTCGAGGCCATCAACGAACAACGACTGCGCTTCGAATGGCGGCCGGAGTTGCAGAGCTGGCCGGCCAGCGCCCCGATCTTCCAGGTGTTGCCGGACGGCGGCTTGGTGATCGCCGTCGAGCTGAGCGCGCAATCCGCCGCGGCCAAGGAGCCCTCGTTCAACGTCGCCTGCCGGCTGCAGAAGTTCGACCTGAACCTGATCGCGCCGGCGACATTCCTGAAGCTGCATTTCAACAAGCTGGAATTCACCGCCACGAGCCGCGGCAAGCCCGACGTCAACGTCGACTTCGGCGGGATCGAGTTCGTCGGCGTGCTCAGCTTTGTCGAGACGCTGCGAACGCTGATTCCGCTCGACGGTTTCAGCGATCCGCCCGCGCTCGAGATCAGTGAGCAGGGAATTGAGGCGAGCTTCTCGCTTGGGCTGCCGAACATCGCCGTCGGCGTTTTCAGCCTCTCCAATCTGAGCCTCGGTGCCTCGTTGACGGTGCCGTTTCTCGGCCAGCAGCCGCTGAGCGTCCGGTTCAACTTTTGCGAACGCAGTGATCCGTTTCGGCTGACCGTCTGGATCTTTGGCGGCGGCGGCTTTTTCGCGGTCACCGTCACGCCAGCCGGCGTGCAGATTCTCGAAGCGGCCTTCGAATTCGGAGCGGCTGCGTCGCTGGATTTCGGCGTTGCGAGCGGCAGCGTCAGCGTCATGGCCGGGATCTACTTCCGGATCGAGATGGATGAGGCCTCGCTCACCGGCTATTTCAACCTGAAGGGCCGGGTGAGTGTGTTGGGGCTGATCACGGCGTCGCTCGAACTGTCGTTGGAACTCACCTACGAATTTTCGTCGGGCAAGTGCGTCGGGCGCGCATCGCTGATCATCGAAGTGGAAGTCCTGTTCTTCAGCGCGAGCGTGGAGATCTCCTGCGAGAAACGGTTCGCCGGCAGCAATGGTGATCCGTCGTTCGCGCAGATCATGGCGCCGTATGACGACCCCATCACCGGAAAGCCCGTCGACCCGTGGGCCGAGTACTGTTCGGCGTTCGCCGCCTGAAGCGACCTTACCGTCACCTTTTGCTTTCGTCCCCATGGCCCTGTCCCAATCCATCATCTGGACAACGCTGCCACGCGGCCGCGTCACGCTCCCCAACGGCAGATCAGCGCTGCGCGTGTCCGTGGCCGTTTCTCCGCGGCTCACACCGACGGCCGATGAGGTGCTGAAGCCGTTTGAGACGTTCCTGCACTGGCCGGACTACGTCGCCGCGATGCGCTTCAAACTCGTTTTTGGAAACGGTGCGGGCGGTGAGCTGACCCCCGTGCCGGGTGAGGACCCCTTGGATCCGGACCTTTGGAAACGCTTGTTTGATGCGGAGACGTTCGTTCGGGCGCACACCTTTACTGATCTGAAGAACACGCCGATCCGCGCGTATCCGGCGACGGACGTTTATGCGTATTTGAACGAGCTCTACAGCGACGCGGCGGTGAATCATGGCGCGGAGTTACCGCCGCGGGGTCGCCAGGCCACGGGGCCGATCCGCCGGTTGCAGGACGATCTGGGACCGTTGGCGGATCCGCATGTGCGGAAGGACTACGAAGCGCAGACGGAGCGCCTGCTGAAGGAATCCAAGGTGCTGCCGTACCGACCGTACCAGGGTGGGGTGTCGGAGGCGCAGCAGGCCTTTCTGCAGGCGCGACGTTTCTACGACCGGCCGAAGCTGGCCGGGAACACGTATCGTGAACGGCCGGACCCGGCGTTCGCCGCCCAGCCCATCAAGCGTCCCGAATTTGATTTTCACCAGGCGCTGGCGGCGCTGGCGGACTATCCGCGACTGCAGCGCCGTCTTGGGCTGGTGCTTGATCTGGCGTGGGTCCCCGACGGGCAGGTTCCGCCGGAAGGGCGGGTGCGGGTGGAGGTGGCGTGGGGCGAGACGCACCGGCCGCCGTCGTGGCATGAGCCGGATTCACCCCCGTGGACCGCGTATTGGATGGACCAGGACAACTTTCATGCGCGCTCGGCGGACGGGGCCGAAGCGGAGGGCTCGTTGGGTTTGCTCGATTTGCGCAAGGCGGCGGATGCCGCACCGGATCTCAAGAAGCCGGCGCCGTACCTGTTGGCCCAGGTCGATGTGGATGGCACAGCCATGAAGGCGATGCACACGGCAGCCACGCTGGTGCGCATGGAACGTCCGCAACTGAGCAATTACAAGACGCCGAATCAAAACGACCTCGCGGCGCTGCGCTCCACCGGGCTGGCGCTCTACCGGCGCGACCGGGCCAATGCGCTGCGGACCCGCATCCTGCGTTCCGCGGAGGTGCAGACGACGTTTGCGGGTGGCACCCGCCCGACATTCTTCGCCGAGGATCTCGTGCGCGGCTACCGGATCGACATCTGGGACGAAAAGACCGGTCGTTGGCACTCGCTGTGTGAACGCGAGGGGCTGTACCGCTTCATGCAGCGTGGATCGCACACGCTGTCGTTGCGTGATGAAGGTTACCTCAAGAGCACGTCGGCGGCGCGCGGGGAGCCGGGAACGGCGCCCGACCTTTACCTGCACGAACGACTGGCGACGTTCGACGGCTGGAGTCTGGTCGCCGCCCGGCCTGGCCGGACGCTCGATGTGGATCCCACGGCGCCCGAACCGGTCGTGCCGAAGGAGGACGCCGCCACGGCCTTCGGGCTCGCCACTCACTTCACCGTGCCGCCCGGAACGCTGCCCCGGTTGCGCTTTGGCCGCCGCTACCGATTGCGGGTGCGACTGGTCGATCTGGCGGGCAACAGCCACGAGCTCGAAACGGCGCGGGAGGATTTGGCGTCGCCGCTGTATGACTATGTTCGCTACGAGCCGGTGCCGTCACCCGTTTTGCTGCTGCGCGCCCGGGTCACGGAGGGCGAATCGCTGGAGCACCTCGTGATTCGCAGCGACTTCGACCGGACGACGACCGCCTGGGCGTCTGACCCGCAGGTGACGGACGTGCTCGAGAAGGTGCGCGACCGGCTGGACCTCACCGGCTCCGCGCGGGAAGGGTACCGTTACGAAGACGTCAACGAGCGTCATGTGGCGCCGCCGAAAACATCGCAGCTCGAGGCGGAAACCCATGGCAAGTTCGACGCATTTATGGGCCCGGGCGCTGATCACGCGCGTGGATACCGGCTGGCGCAACGGGAGGCGGGGACCTTCCTCTCGCGGACATGGGTCAACCTCGACACCGGGGCGGAGGAGCCGATTCCGGGCGCGGACCTCGAATTGGTGGCACCGACGGGGGCGGAGCCGACGGATTTGGACGACCCGAGCCGGCAGCCCGGTGACGCGTTGCAGGCCGGCGAATACGTGCTGCACAAGGAGGAGCAGCTGATCGTGCCGTATCTGCCGGATCCGTTCGCGGCCGGAGTCGTCTTTGTCGGCCTGCCGGGGTGGCCGGCGAATGAGCCGTATGTGGTGCTGTTCAGCGGTGACTGGCCAAATGTAGCGCCGATTCGACTACGACTGGCCGAGCGGGCGGGGGTGCTGCAGGACTGCGACGAGGTGTTTGCCGGCGCAGGTGAGCCGCAGTGGGATGAAGCCACGCGGGTGCTCACGGTGTTCCAGGCGAAGGCGGTCATGACGCGAGTCCGCTACAGCAGCTTGTTGCCTTCGGAGGCGGAGGCGCGGCAGATGGGTTTGTGGAAGTGGATCGAGCAGCGCGGGGCGATGACCGACGCCCGGCGCAAGCTGATCCTGGCCGGTCGGCACTGGATGTTCACGCCCTGGCGCACGCTCACCCTCGTGCACGCCGTGCAGCATCCGTTGTGCGCACCGACCATCCGCCAGTTTTCTCCAAGCCGCCGGCTCGGCGACACACATGTAGACCTGCGTGGGCTGTGGCATCTCAGCATCAAGAGCACGGTCAAGATTGACCTGCTCGCAGCGTGGCAGGAGCCGCTCGATGACCCGGAGCAGCCAACGTGGCAGGTGCTGGACCGCAGCGGGCACGTGACCGAGATGAAGATGAACCCGCTTTATCCGGATGAGCTCGAGGTCCCGCCACCGGTTAACCCGCTCGTGCCCCGGGCCAAGTTGCCCCTGCGTCACGAATTTCGGGATACAAAGCATCGCATCGTTCGTTATCGCCTGAAAGGCACCACCCGCTTCCGGGAGTATTTCCCGGTCGAGCTGACCCACGACGAGAAGGCGATCACCCGCGAAGGGACCGAGTATATCGTCAACGTGCCGAGTTCGGCCCGCCCGGCGGCCCCGCAGCCGCTCTACATCCTGCCGACGTTCCAATGGGAGGAGCAGGCGCTGCCGGGCAACGGCGTGCTCCGTCGCCGACGGGGCAACGGCCTGCGGGTGTACCTCGACCGGCCCTGGTGGTCGTCTGGGGAGAGCGAACGTCTCGGCGTCGTGTTCAAGACCGGCACGATCGATGCGCAGAGCCCGTACAAGCCCTACGTGACGCAATGGGGCCTCGATCCCGTGTTTGATTCACCGGCGCCGGCGAGTGGACCGACCATGGCGGCATTCCCACTGGCGACGGCGACGCGGTCGAACGTCAGCCTGCAGGAAATCGGCGACCAGCATGACCTCTTCGCCGTGGCCGGCCACAACGTGGAGTTCGATCCGGAGCGGCGGTTGTGGTTCTCCGACATCGTGGTTCAGGCGGGATCCTCGTACTTCCCGTTCATCCGGCTGGCGCTGGCCCGTTTCCAGCCGTTCTCGATCGAGGATGCGCACCTGTCGCGCGTCGTGCTGACGGATTACCTCCAACTTGTGCCGGATCGGACGCTCGATGCCCGGTGGGTGGATTCCAACACGCTGCGCGTGCGCATCTATGGTCCGGCACCGACAGAAACCTACGTCAGCCGGGTCATCTCCAGCCTCTCTGCGGTTCGCAGCGCGACGATCCAGCCGCCGGCGGAGCTGCGCGACATCGCGCAACCGCTGAATCGCTCTCAACTCACGACCCTGCTGCAGCGTTCGCCGCTGGAAGCGATTGATCCCTCACATATTCCCAACCTGCCCGAATTGGCTGCAGAGCCGGCGTCACCATCGAAGCGCTTTGGTCTGAACGAGTTCACGGTCGCGGTGGAGGAGCTGCCGGACGGCGGTTCGCCCGACTTTGACTGGGCGCCTTTGACGAGCGTCAGCGTCACAAAACCGTCGTCCACACCGCCGGCCCAAGGTCCGACCGTGGTCACGACCGCAGTCGGTCGGGCGGCAGCGACGACCCGGGCGACGACCAAAAAGGCCCAGAGTACTGCGAAGACCGGCGTCAGTGCCGCGGGGGCGCGGACCACCGCCTCGACGGACCTGTTGACCGCCGAACTCCTGGCAGGGCCCGGCGTGCAGATCGCGCCCTTGTGGGAAGGGGATGTGCATTTGCCGCCGGCCTCGAAGCGTCCGCGCCGTTTGGTGATCCGGGAGCATGAACTGTTCTTCAAGGCGACGCCGGCGCCGAACGACTTCCTGCCCATTGCCCGCCGCCTGGTCTACGCGGACCTGTTCTCGCTCCCTTCCGCGGTTATCTCGTAACCCGCTCGTCCGCAGGATGGTGGACGGTACTGGACTCGAACCAGTGACCCCGTGCGTGTGAAGCACGTGCTCTAACCAACTGAGCTAACCGTCCAAAAGGGAGGCGAGAACGTGGCGGGCCAACGCGGGCGAATCAATACCGTTTTCGCGCCTCGTTGCGAAGCAGCAGCGCCTGACGAAAAAGCCCGCGCCGGTGCAGGCGCGGGCTGCAGAGCCAGACGTCGGGTTCGGCCTACGCCTGCAGGGAGCCGCCGCCGTACTGGTCGCCAGTGGCACTGCTCCGCGCCCGGGCGACCCGATCCCACGCGGCACGCGTGGCCGGCCGGGCGTTTTCCCAGCTCAGCTTCGGGTAAGCGCGTTCATAGCGCCGGCGCAGTTCCGCCTCGCGCTCCTCGAACGTGATCGGACCCGTCGCGCCGGCGGCGGCGAGTTCCGCGTAACCCTCGTAACCCGTGCGATAGGCCGGGCTGAAGTCGTCGTACGAGCGGCCCTGGGTGAATGGCTGCGTCGTGTGGTTTTCGCGCCAATACGCTTCTTCGGCGGTGGGGTTGATCTTTTCGGCCACACCTTTGCCGGCGAGTCCGCCGACGATCGCGCCAACGGCCGCGCCAATGCCAGTGCCAACCGGGCCGGCCACGGTGCCGACGGCTGCACCCGCCGCCGCGCCGCCCGCGGCTGCGCCGACTCCGGTGCCGACGGGATGCGAGCCCGGAGCGCCGGTGATCGGATCGGGGTTGGTCGCCTTGCCCTTCTTGTCCTTGTGTTGCATGTGCTTCCTCCAACTGAGGTGGATCTTGGACCCGGCGAACCCAGGCGCCTGACCTGCGTCCGCACGTTCTCAAGGGTCATGGAATAGTCGCCAGACACCCTGTGCATCTCAGCCGTTCCCGCTTGGCGACGCGGATGGGGCGGCGCCCCGAGGGGCGAGCGGTGGGGGGAGAGGGTGCGCTGCCGGCGCGAATCTGGCCGTGGCCGCCCGCGTGCTCGCGCTGGCTGGTGCTCAGGTGCAGCGCAGTGGAAAGCACGCCCGCGGATCGCGCGCCGATTCGGACAGCGAAGTCGTCCGACTCGTGCTCGACGCAACCTGGCGTGCGCGCGCCCGAACCGCATGGCCATGTTCAGGGGCGGTCCTGGTAGTGATGGAACCGCTACACGCGGGCGAGGACCAACGTCGGGTTATGGCAACGCAAAAGACACGATCGGGCGGGGACGGCAAACGCGTGTCCTCGCAGAAACACGAAATCAACTACACCGGCCGCAAGGTGGCGAAGAAAACAGGCGCCACTCAGGCGAAGGCCAAGAAAGCCGTGAAGCGCGCCAAGAAGCAGACCGGCACGGTCAGTCGTGGGCGCGTTGAGCGCCGGGCCAAGCAGCTGGTGTGAACGGGAGGCGCCCAGTCGCTCAGCGGGTGGGCGCCGACCAGACTTCGAAGTCGTCGATCTCGAGGCGGGAGCGCACCGTTCGAAAGCCGAACCAACCGGAGGTGAGCGGCTCGCGGTCCGTGTAGTCGAACACCACCTCGCCGTCGCGAAGGTACTGGACGCGATCGCCGTCGACGATCAGCTCGATCTGGTAGGTGTGATCGGGCTTCAGCAGGAATGGCTCGGACTGGAGATCGTGCTCGGGCTCCAGCGGTCGGGCGCCGGTGCCGTCGTAGCGCCGAAAGCGGGTCGTGGTGTTGGCATTACCGCCGTAGCCCACGTAGTAGGTGCGCAGCGAATCGTAGCTGGCGAACGTGCCGTCGCGCGAGTGCCCGGCGTGAAACAAGTCGTCCGGCTCCCGCGGGTCCGTCGCCATCCAGAAACAGTTCAGATCCGAGACGCGCGCGCGCGACGACGCTGTCGCGGTGTAGCGGATGCGCACAGGCGCCTGCAGCCGGGACCGGAACCAGACGGTGCATCCGTTGGCGTCGTTGATGATGAGTTTGCCGTCCTCGGCGGTGACGGTTCCGCCTTGGGTTTGTTCGACCCGCCAGCGTTCCAGTCCGCGGGAAAAATCGTCGTGGTGGATCCGTATCCAGTTACCGGACGCAGTGGCTGGTTTCAGCTGCGACAGGATCGGTCCCAGCACCTGCGTCCACGTCTCGTAACCGGCCGCGCTCAAGTGCAGCCGGTCCGGTCCGAACAACTCCGCCCTCGGTTGCCCATCCTGGCCGAGCAGGGGGGCGAAGACGTCGACGAACGTGGTGTGCGGAGCGTTGGCGCACAGTTCGGCGATGCGCTGGTTCGCTTCGCGGAATTTCCCAAGGAGCTCCTGTCGGCGCGGGCTTGGCTTGAGCGCGAGGAAGATCAGCGGTGTGTCCGGCAGTCGCTCACGCACCTGGCCCTGCAAGGCGGTGAAGGAGGCGACGACCTGGTCGACCGACTGTCCCGCCGCGAGGTCGTTCTCGCCGGCGTAAACCACCAGGGCGCGCGGCTGAAGC